>JALUWJ010000114.1 GCA_027019605.1 Henriciella sp.
ATTCTGGTGTGAGTTCAGGCGCGACGGGTTTTGGGGCTGCCACAACGACTCTTGAAAAAGCGCTTCGATCCTGAACGAAAGGTGAGCGCTGCTGCGTAATTGAGGAAAAGCCCTGCGCGCGGGTTTGGTCATGATAGGTCAACGGCGTGACTGAAGCATCAGCCGTTTCTATAAACTCCAGGTCGACTGACTGGTCGAGGCTCTGAGGTTCACCCATTCGGATCACAAGACCCGTCCCAATCAAAACAACGCCTATGATCAGCCCGACAAGGGGAGCGGCTGGTAAAGGAGTGCTAGGCATTTTCCATCAGCCTCCAGACCGTGAGCGTGATGGACAAACGCACGAAGCGATCGGGCCGGTCTCCTCGCCCTGTAGGTCTTAACTCGACCCGATCGAGCAAGACTGGAAATGAAACCTGCCCCAAACTCTCCACTGTAGAGAGAATGGCTTGGAGATCTCCTTCAAGTTCAAGCTGATATGCCAGCGCCTCAAGGCTCTCTATGGTGTGTACCCCGTCAGGGCCTTTGAGACAGTTTAGGTTGTTTTGCTAAGGGAGTGTTTCTGGCTCAAACTATGGGCCAGTTTTTCTGGTGCAGACCAGCCTCTTTTTGAGTTCTCGCTGCGTTTGGAGTCCCTCAAATTGCGATGCCATACTTATTCCCGTTCGGGAATATTCTGCATCAAATCGGCCTATAACCTAGAAATGTTCCCGGTCGGGAATATTTATCTTGACAGAAGCAATATGCGAGGCTATCTTCCCGATCAGGAAGAAAGATATGACCCCTATTGATATTGGAAAAACCATCCGCACCGCCAGAAAGGCGCAAGGCTTGCGGCAAGATGAACTCGCCGCTGCGGCGAATGTCGGCGTTCGGTTTTTAATCGAACTCGAAGCGGGCAAACCGACGGCGCAGCTTGGAAAGACACTGTCTGTCCTGTCAGCGCTCGGTATAGACGTCGCGTTGACGGCGCCGAGCGGAGCAAACTGATGGCCGATGTTCTGACCGTGTGGCTCAACGGTCATGTTGTCGGCCATATCGCGCTCAACCAGTATGGCGAGCCGGAATTCGCCTATGCGGAAAGCTGGATCGCCGGGGATGGCGCTCATCCGATCTCCGCATCGCTGCCGCTGCAGAAAGACGCATTCGACAGGCGCGCGAGCCTTCCTTTCTTTGAAGGCCTCCTTCCCGAAGCCGCGCAACGCACTGCCGTCGCTCAGGCGCTCGGCGTTTCGGAACGCAACGAGTTCCGATTGCTTGAAGAGCTGGGCGGTGAAGTCGCGGGCGCCGTCGAGATATGGCCGGAGGGCGAGGAGCCGGCCAAAAAACCGGAAGGCGGCGCCCCCAAAGTCTTGAGCGATGACGAACTGGTCGCGCTCATCGACAAGCTGCCGACGCGCCCGATGCTGGCGGGAGGGGAGGACGGCTTGCGCCTTTCGCTCGCCGGTGCGCAGGCGAAACTCCCCATCATCTATGCTGACGGCGAGATTGCGCTACCGGCGCCGGGTGAGCCGACAACGCACATTCTCAAACCCGAGATCGAACGATTTGACGGCACGTCGGAGAATGAAGCGTTCTGCATGCGTCTCGCCGCCGCCATCGGTCTTGAAGTCGCATCTGTTGAGTACCGCGAAATCGGCGAGAAGCGTTTCTTGCTGGTCGAGCGCTATGACCGCCAAACCAAGGACGACGAGACAATCCGGCTCCATCAGGAGGATTTTTGTCAGGCGCTCGGCTTCACGTCCGCTAGAAAATACGCGAGCGATGGCGGTCCGGTCTTTCGTGATTGCTTTTATCTTATCCGCCGCGTGACTACGCGGCCTGGCGCGGAAACGCTCAAACTGCTCGACGCCGCTCTCTTCAACGCCATCATCGGGAACGCCGATGCGCATGCGAAGAATTTCAGCTTGCTTTATCGGCCCGGCGCCACCGAACTCGCACCGCTTTATGATCTCCTGTCGACGGTCGCTTATCCAGACCTCAGTCAGCGTTTCGCCATGAAAATTGGCGGGCGAAGGAAACTTGAAGAACTGTATCCGGCCGACTTCGACAAATTCGCAAAAGACATTGAGATTCGCGCGCCGTTCATCCGCAGGCGCATGAATGAAATTGCAACTGCAGTGCTTGAAAACGCCGATGCGACATTGGCATGCTTAGACCTGCCGGAGGAACGGGGCTCAGTTGCTGAGACCTATTCCGAGCTTATCAAAGAGCGCGCGGAAGCAACCAGAAAGATGTTGTCGTGATAGCATCACTACCAACCAAAGAAAGGACTGAACGCCAAATGTCGTACCCAGTCTTCAGGCAAAAGACACAATCCCGTGCAAGCACTCCCTCAAAGACGGCTGACGCCAAGCTCGATGACGTGAGTAAACATCGAGTAACGCTTGCTCCCGGCGACTTCCCGATTGTTCACTCTGACCCAGCCCCCCAACTCGGAACTCGCACCCGCGATCCGCAGCCTAAGGCGTCGTGAAGTTTTAGGAGCACCTTTGCGGAACGGAAGGCGGACTACTTATCGCGTTTCTCCAGACTATCGCACAGCAACCGAGCAGCTATCTCGCCTGCAAACCCCAGTGCCCGAGCCTGCCTAAACCATCCTTTTTTATGTCGACCAAAAAATGTGGTATCCCATTGTTTTTGTTTACATAAGTCGGTGATGGAGGTTTTAAAAATATCAATTCTGTGTTATGTAGCTAGTGACGCAAACTAACACTGGCTATTCCCATGCAAGACGAGAAAACCCGCGTAAGAGTTCGAAGACGACCGTTGCGAGGTCCGATCGACAATTGGAGGCCTTCGAAACCATCTCTCCGCGAAATTATGGATGGTGAAGAGTTTCTCGGAACACCTGATCAATGCGCAAAGCTGAAAGCATGGGTCAGAGAAAATCCGAAGTTCAGCACGCGAACGAACAAACAAATCACTCTGCATCTTAGCACAGATCGAGCGGAAAAATTGGACCGCCTTGTCGAGTATCGCCGGCAAAAACATGGCTTCCGGCACTCGTCACAAAGGTTAGTTATCGAAGAGGCATTGGATCGCATGTTCGCGTTCAAATTTGATGACTAATCTCGGTTTGGATAATGAGCACAAATGGTATTGGAACGATCCGTCTTGGAACGACCGGGCAATTGAGCAGAAGGTTGACGAAGCAATTCGACTAAAGTGCGTCGCTTTACCCATTTGGAAATGGAAAGCTCCCAAAGACTACAATGGGTTTTCCGGGCAAGAACGCATTGCTGGATGGCAAAAAGTTAAAGTAGCAATCAAGCTTGGCCTACTGCCCGCGCCAAAGCGCTGCTCGATTTGCCTGAAGTCTCCAGCAGGTCAAATGCATAATGAAGACTATTCCCGGCCTTTGCAGGCGAAACCAATTTGTCCGTCTTGCCACCGTATATTGCATCAAAGGTTCAGGCATCCTCGGTCATGGAGTAATTTGCAACAATTGCACGGCTACCCGGGTGCATGGTTTCCTCCAGTGCCAGGTTCAGCGTGTCCTCGACATCTGACGCGGCCATGCCTGTGCAGAGCTTCCACGCGATAATGTAGCGTGAGAAGTCATCCAGGATGGTCGATAGATAGAACCAGCCCCAGCCGATGACTTTGAGATATGTGAAGTCGGTCTGCCAGAGCTGGTTCGGCGCGGTTGTCTTGTCCCTAAACTCGCTCGCCGCCTTCATCACGATAAAGGCGGGGCTGGTGATCAGATCGTGCGAGCGCAGCAACCTGTAAACACTGGCCTCGGAGACAAAGTAGCGACGCTCATCGGTGAACGTTACCGCCAGCTCTCTTGGGCTGAGCTCTGGCCGCGCCAGGGCCATTTCCAGCATGGCTTTACGGACGTGGTCCGGGATACGGTTCCAGACACGGCCAGGATGCGATCTGCGATCTTCCAGACCCGTCTCGCCGAACCGGCGGTACAGATCATACCAGCGATAGAAGGTCGGCCGGGACACACCAAGCTGATCCAGCGTGCGCTTCACCGGCAGATGCGAGCCTTCGACCAGCCGGATGATCTCCAGCTTCTCAGATGCAGGATACCTCATTCTGGGTCGTCCCCATCCGCGAGCATGCTTTTTTTGAGCAGGCGATTCTCAAGCAGCGTCTCCGCCAGCGCTTCCTTCAGGTCGCGGGTCTCGCGCTTCAGACTGGTCACCTCACCCGATGTCGCCTGGCGGGCTGTGTCACCCGACAGGCGCTTCTTGCCAGCCTCCATGAACTCCTTCGACCAGTTGTAATACAGACTCTCTGCGATGCCCTCACGGCGGCACAGCTCGGAGATCGAACTCTCCCCGCGCAGACCATCCAGGACAATCCGGATCTTCTCCTCGGCCGAAAACTTCCGCCGCGTCTTACGCTTGATCTCTTTTACATGCTTGTCAGCCGATCCATTCGGCCCCGTTCTCGTTCTCATCATCAATCCCTTCAAGGATTACGATGAGCCAGAAACACTCCCTTAGCAAAACAACCTAAACTGTCTCAAAGGCCCTGACGGGGTACACTTCGATGACGTGGCGTATTGGGAATTCCAGGATACGAACAGTTTTGTCGGCCCTGACGGGAAACCCGAAGCCAATCTTTGGCGAAACCTAAGCTCTGAGGCTGCAATAACTACGTTCGCAAAGTACGATATGGTCGCTGGGCTTGGACTAGAATCGAAAACCAGAGGGGAGATTGGCGGATTCTCGACTGGTCGCGCCCAAACTCTTTGCACCGGTCTGAACAACATACTCAACAATCGGATCGCCACCAAAGCATATGGTCTGGACATTGGGAAATATCGCGGCGCGGCTGGGGAAACGAAGGACAAGCTTAATCACAAACTGCGGCCAGTGGTGTTGATTGGAATCAATGCACCAGAGAGTACCAAGTATCGGGAATTTTTGACTGAATTGTTGGCGAGCGTCGAGCTGTTGGGTTTGGACCTGGGCAACTTCGAGAAATTACGCCGGGGTCACCGACCCGACTGGGTGCCACCACCAGAGTGCATACCTGGGCATGAGTTTATAATGAGCGAACCGTAAACAAGAACCCGAAGATCACGGCCAGAGTTGGTTAATCCCAACTCGAACGCTCTGTAGCTAACCCCGTTACGTCCGCTAATAGGAACGAGAGGGCGTCACGCGCCCTGGATCATGGCGGAGAAGCTATTCCCCAAATCGTAAGGCATAGGACGGTACGCGATTGATTTGCGGAATGCCGATTTGCCTTACTTTGCCGTTGCGCCGATCAACAACATAGACCTGTCTTGCGCCTGTTTCCTCATAGGCCGCGTGATCCCATGAGAAAGCCTGACCCTCTGCTTCAATCGCAATTGTTGCGATGTGAATGAGCTTCGGCCCCATGCTCGGCTTCGCGAGCACATACATTTCCGGTCGATCGTGACCCATAATATAGAGATATTCATCAGGTCCTACAGCGCCGCCTGATGCGGCGTATGGCGCCATTCTGTCGAGGACCGTTTGCGGGAATTGCCAGCCCCCTTTTCGCCGCCAATCGTTATCGTAGAGCACGATGCCCGCAAAAGACGGGTCTTTGTAAGCAAGCCCGCCTTTCTCGGCATAGTGCGCGAAGCCAGCAATCCAGTCATCGCCCATTTGATCAAACCAGGTGAGCGACCCTTCATCCAAGATTCCGAGCGAGTGGCTTTTGGCGTGGGCAAGTGGGGTGGTGGTGAAGACTTCTATCGAGCTTGCCATTGGCGTTTCGGGATAATTGGAATTGGCACACCAAAGCTCACCGACAAGCTCCAAACAGCTGTTCAAATGCGCGATCAATCCACCGTCCTGACCGATCCACCGCTCCACTAACACGCCGCTGGCTTTATCAAATTTTCCAATTACGAAATTGTCGACGGCATAGAAATGTTGGGCGTCGACAGCCGCGCCCTGATCGGCTTCAGGGGCGTCAAACTCCGAGAGCGTGATGGCGTCTAATTGGGCCGGTTCGAACGCGACGAAGGCTGATACTTGCGGTGGCTCAACGGGGCTCTGCGCCGAGACAGAGCACGCGCCCAGGCTTAACCCGCAAAGCAGAGAGGCAATGCCTTTCGCAAAGAGGTGAGCATTCATCATGTCGACTGCCTTCGGCTCAATCCAGAGCGCTTTTTAGTATTTAAAGTCAACTCCGACGAAGACTGTTTGACCATAAAGCTCGTATCCCGTCACGCGATCCGGAATTCCCTGATACTCCCAATCCGGCTCATCCAGAATGTTCTGCCACTCCGCGAAGGCGCCAAATCGCTCATTGAATTTGTATCGCCCTTTGAAATCGAGTCGCTCGCGCTCGTTGTAGAAGATATCAAGGTCTTCGCTCCCGCCCGACGAGTCGAAATACTCAGAATTATAATTGTAAGTCAGGACCGCTTCGATGGTCTCGTCCTGATAATAGGCTTGCAGGCTGAACAAGTCGTCAGATTGCCGTGGGAATGGCAGATCGCGCCCATCAATCTCGATCTCACTGTCGACAAACGTGTAGGACGCGCCGACGCCGAGATTGCCAAACAGGCCAGGCAGGAAGTCAAACTGTTGCTGATAGCCCAGCTCCAGACCGGTTATGGTCCCTTCATCCGCATTGATAGGGCGGCTAAACGACAAGTTTGTATAAGTCTGCCCCTCGAACTCGATTGGAGGCAAGCCTTCGGTGCCGCCTGCCAGTTGAACGGACTCATTGATGATGAACCCGTCGACTTCCTTGTGGAATACAGCAGCGGAGATCAGCCCGAGATTGTTTGGCAAATAGTGCTCGATCGAGACATCGAAATTGGTCGACTCAAACGCTTCAAGATCTGGATTGCCGGTGGAGAACCCGCCCACGAATGTGCCAAGGCCGACACCGCCCGCATCCGTTTCCTCTTCAAACTCAAGCTCGCGTGCCGGTACGATATCGTCGAGGCCAGGGCGCCCGATCGTGTTTGTATAGGCGAAGCGAATGAGCGTGTTGTCTGTGAGATCATAACGGAGGTGGAGGCTTGGCATGACGTCCGTGTAACCGCCCTCAAAGCTTGTCGGCGTGACATTGAGATCCGGATCGACCTGGAAGCTGGACGAGTCGACGCTTGTATCTTCGATGCGCACACCGGCAATCATTGTCAGCCGATCGGTCAGCTCGATATTTGCCATGATGTAACCGGCGAGGACTTCTTCCTCGATGACAAAGTCCTGCAGTGCGCCGTCAAGCACGGTGTTGCCCTGAGAAAGCTCGAAACACTCCGGATTGGAAAGAAAGAAGGCATCAACTGCGCCGCCGTCCGGTACAGGGCCCAGTTCATAAATGGTGCCGTCGACATCATTCGGTATGCTGCCAGCCGACAGGCCAAATTCGCCCATTGTGCAGGTCGCATCGCGGCCATAGCGCTCTTCTTCGTAATCCTGCGTTTTCTCAGTATTGCGAAGATTGAACCCGGCTTTGAAGAAGGAGTCGGCTGGGAGGAAGTCAGCGTTCCACACAAGGTCCGAGCTTAGAACATAGCCTTCTGTCTCGACGTCATAATCCTGGAACCGCAAACGTTGGAAGCGATAGCCGTTTGGATCAAAGGTTGTTGCCGCGTCAGGCGTCAGCTCGAACAGGAATGAGCTCGCATCGAAAGTGCCGCTGGTATCGGTATCGCGAAACTCCCAATCGGAGTTCGGCTCAGATTGTTCATTGTTGATAAGCGATGCCTCATAGGCAAGATCGAAATCTCCAAACGCGTTCTCACCGCCTGCGGTCAAATTAAAGATCCGCTTGTCTTTCTTTTCGCGGCGAAGCTCGTTTTCGCGCTGCAGGCCCGACCAAGTCCCGACCCCGTTCGCGAGGGCGTCAAGTTCATTTAGGCCGCCGCTCTGATCAGCAATGCGCTGAGCGAACCGGATCCGGTTTTCGTCTTCGTTGAACTCACTCCAAAGCGCGCGCGCGTAATAGTAATTGTCATCATTCGGCTTGTGTTCGATCGCCGCATTTACAGAGAACCGCTCACGCTCAATGTCATAGAGGTTGGATTTCCATTGCTCGGGAATGAACGTGTTCAGAGCCGTGACGCCGCCATCTACCGTTGCGGGCGCCCAATCATCGGGAAAGGCGCCGACAGATTCAAAGTCTCGAACAGAGTAGCTGACGCCGAATAGATAGCCCCAGTCATCATTGGTGCCAAATTGATTGCCCATCGTGGCAGAGCCGCGATAAGAAGTTTTGTCACCATATTCGCCATAACCGATAGCCGCCGAGCCGAAGGCGAAAAAGTCGTCATAGTCAAATGGGCTGAACGTCAGAATATTAACTGAGCCGCCAATGGTCTGGTGGTCCATGTCGGGCGTCACCGCTTTAACAACCTCGATGCCCTTGAGCAGTTCACCGCCGACCACATCAAGTGGCGTGATGCGTCCGCCGCCTGTATCATTCGTGCCTTCCGGCGAGCCAATGGCAACGCCATTCAAAGTCACGTTGTTTAGAGAAGACGCCGCGCCGCGAATGGTTACATAGCGGCCTTCACCTTGGTCGATTTCAAGTGAAACGCCCGGCAGGAAGTCGATCGCCTCTGCAGCGTTTTTAACCGGTAGTTTGCCGATCTCATCGGCGCTGATCGCATCCAAGATTACGTCGGAGTTTCGCTTCAACTCAATGGCGCGTTGCTGTGCGAGCTTGATGCCGCGCACTTCAACTGTATCCATGACAACCGTCTCATCCTCGTCTGATGACTGTGCGGTGGCTGTCCCGCTCAGTACCGTTGCGAGCGCTGCTGATGACAGAGCAAAGAAGCGAACCTGTCCTCTAATTCCTGAAAACATGATCATTCCCCTAGAAAGCCGTGACGCTGATTAGAGGTGTGTGATCTGGTGCCATGACAGAACCGTTTCGGTCCCATGAAGCTTTTCGAAAGGTTTTATGATGCGTCTATGACGTTACGTCAGACGACTGACTTTTACATGCTTGCGCCGCAATGAGCGCTCGGCTTATGTCCGGTTTTAGGAATATCCTGTCATGCGCGCCTCATCGCGCTAGAAACCAAAGGTGGCATCTCGACGGAACCGACGACTGAATTTAAGCGCAAACTCTTCGAAATTCTGGAAACGGCCTACGCCGAAGGGCACGAAGCGTGCTAAGTCGCTAGATGTATGAGTACAGGCGGCTGACTTTAGACGTCTGCGGACAAAAATGGATCGACAGACGCCCATGATCGTTCTAAAAACGTGAGTGAATACTATTGATCGCGAGTCCCTGTTTCTGACTCAAATCTCGGTAGCCCGATCATTTGTTGGCATTGTAGTTCTGTAAATAAATCTGTGGATAAATAAAATACTATAACAAACACAGGGCTTTATGGTTAAGGCGACCCCTCTTCTGGGCACCATTCAAATCGGCTTGAGCTTCGCTCAAAAAATCGATCCAGTGGATCGATTTTACGATTTGAATGAATCTTTGTTTGATCTCGTATCGCTTCGCTCACATAGATCGCGCTCAGGGCTGTTTCCGGAATTGGATTTGATCCGCGGGACTTTTTTCAAGCGG
Organism: Henriciella sp.; assembly: GCA_027019605.1. Taxonomy (GTDB): domain Bacteria; phylum Pseudomonadota; class Alphaproteobacteria; order Caulobacterales; family Hyphomonadaceae; genus Henriciella. The sequence goes on from JALUWJ010000114.1 coordinate 9,490, forward strand.
CGCAAAAAGTTTGGCGGAATGATGCCTGCCGTGATGATCCGCGCTTCAGTTCACCATCTGTGTGATCAGGAGTTGGCTAAAAGTGAATTCTAATGCATTTATTCATCTGTCGCACTTTTCGATGTGAAAACGGGCGCTATTACAAAGCAGAACTGTGGCCGCGCAAATCATTACCGATTGAAAGGTGCTCCTTAAAAAATGGATTCTGCATTTGAGCTCCTGGACAGGTCGCCCAAAACGGATGTGAAATCTTCGCCTCCTTTACGGGTGGCGATCCTATCCTATCGGTCCGACCCGCGGGTTGGGGGGCAGGGTGTATATGTCGATTATCTCAGCCGCGCCCTGCTTGAGGCGGGTGCGCAGGTCGATGTCATTTCCGGTCCGCCTTATCCGGACCTGGACGCGCGGGTGAAGCTGATACGCTTGCCGTCGCTTGACCTCTTTTCAAAGCCGTATAATGGGCATTTTTCGCTACGCCCAAGGCATTTGCTGAGTGCGACTGACACGTATGAGTATTTTGGGCATCTATCTGGCAAATTCGTGGAGCCTTATACATTCGGGCAGCGCGTGTTCCGCTACCTGAAACAGCATGCACACACCTATGATGTTATCCTAGATAATCAGACACTGGCTGAGGGTACGCTCGCGATCCAGGAGAAACTCGGTCTTCCGCTTGTGACGATGATCCACCACCCAATTACGCAGGATAGACGATTAGCGATCGAGAAGGCTGAAGACTGGCAACATCGCTTGCTGGCGCGGCGCTGGTATTCCTTCGTCAATATGCAGCGGCGAGTCGCCAAGAAACTTCACTATATTACTTGCCCATCCGAACATGCTAAAGCCGATATATCTGCAGAATTTGGTGTGAATGCTGATCAGATTCAGCCGATAGCTTTAGGAGTTGATCAAACCGCATTTCGCCCAAAACCCGATATTGCAAAGCGCCCAAAGCGATTGATCACGACAGCGAGCGCAGACACACCGCTAAAGGGCTTGCATGTCCTGGTTGAGGCTTACCATCAGGCGCTGCAACAAGATGATGACCTGGAACTGGTCGTCATTGGCAAGCTTCGTAGAGGGCTTGCAAAGCAGACGATCCATCGACTTGGCCTTGCAGGCCGGGTCGAGTTCAAGAGCGACCTGACCCGAGAAGAGCTGGCGGATGAATTCAACCGGGCGCATATTGCAATTACGCCGTCCTTGTATGAGGGCTTTGGGCTACCGGCGGCTGAAGCGATGAGTTGCGGGACGCCCGTGATTGTTACAGATGGCGGCGCCCTGCCAGAAGTGGCCGGACATGCAGGGATTGTCGTGCCGAAAGGCGATCCGCAACCGCTCGCGCGCGCCATTCTGGATTTGGTTCAAAACCCTGAGAAACATGCTGAGGTCGCCGCCGCTTGTCTGGCGCGGGCGAGAGACGCCTTCAATTGGCAGAAAATCGCCCCGCATTATCTGGCCTTGTTAGAGAAAGCACGGGTGGCCGCATGCTAACGGCGCGGTTGAAACACCTTGGGCTGACAGACGGCGCGCGCGTGCTTGATCTCGGTTGCGGAGAGGGCCGGCATGTGCATGGCCTTTATATTCTGGGCGGGCTGGACATCTTCGGTGTGGATTTGGATGAAGCGTCATTGAAAAAGGCCGAAGAGGGGCTCGAGACATTGCCCTATTACACGCCTGAGACGGCAGCCAAAGTCAGCTTTGAAACCGGCGATGCAACAGCGCTGAGATTTGAGGATGACTTTTTCGATGCCGTCATCTGCTCAGGATGAGAGCATTTATCTAAAGTTCTATGATTAAACAAGAAAAACATCTATAAACATCCACACAGACCCTGCACAGCTACGGCAAATCAATCACTTACGCCGCCGATCTGCACGGATTCTGCACAGTGGAGGATGGCGATGGCGTTTATCACCGATAAAGAGGAACTCAAACCCGGTTTGATCATCTTCCGGCGCGGCGACGTGGCGCACAGCAATTTCTACTGCCGCATCAAACTTCCGAAGGCCGACCGCTATAAGACCATTGCGCTAGGCACTACCGACCTGCGAGCCGCCCGCGAGCTTGCTGTCGATAAAGACGCTGAAATCCGCGTTCTGCTCAAGCATGACCATCCCGTGTTCAATCGCTCGTTTCGCAAAGTCGCGGAGGAATATATCGCCGTGCAGCAGCGCCGCGCTGACACAGGCGAGATTTCCGCCGCGCGGGTCAAAAACCTCAAAAATGTCCTGCTTGGGTCGCTTGATCGCTATGTGGGCAACACACAGGTTCACCTCATCGGGCCGGATCGCTGGAAACAATATCCGACTTGGCGGCGCGAGAACGGGACTGGCCGACACCGCCCCCAGATCAGCGATGCCACCATTGAGTTCGAGATGGGCGCGTTTAATGCCGCCATGAACTTTGCGATCAGCAAACGCTATGTTCCCGCCAGCCAACGCTTCGAGGGCAAGCCAAAGCTCAAAACCATGCGCCGCGATGAATTCACGTTGGAGGAATATCGCAAGCTGCATACGGTGGGACGCGCATGGATTGCCAAGGCCACAAAAGCGCCGAGTGCATGGGCGCGCACAATGTGCTACAATTTCATGCTGATTATGTGCAACACCGGGATGCGACCGCCCGAGGCGAAGAACCTGCGCTGGCGCGACATCATGCCCGCCAAGGATCGCGACGGCAAAGAGATCGTCGTCCTGTTCGTCCAGGGCAAAGGCAAATCGCGCAAGTTGGTCGCACCCAAGAGCGTGGGTGACTATCTTGACCGCATTCGTGCTATCTCGAAAGCCACGGGGCAGGACGATGCTGTTTTCACCACCATCACCGGCAAACCCGTCAAATTCCTGTATGAAGACGCCGTTGAGAAACTGCTGACCGAAGCTGAACTCAAAATCGGGCCGAACGGCACTCCGCGCTCAACCTATTGCTTCCGGCACACCTATGCCACCTTCCGGCTTAGCGAAGGTGTCGATGTTTATATTCTCGCCGAGCAGATGGGCACCTCGGTCAAGATGATCGAGCAGCATTATGGTCATGTGAACACCATCAAACATGCCGACCGCGTGTTGCAGGGCATGAGCGGATGGGAGCCGATGGTGAACGATCCGACCGACAATGACGGCACGGCCCGATCATCGGCCAAAGCGTCGGCAGGCGCAAAGGCACGGCTCGCGACGCCAACTCACCGGGCGCGAATACAACGGCGGTAAATCACCTTCCTTTCAGGCCGCACCCTAACAGCGTCGCGCTGCGATGTGTTGCGTGGGCTCCTATCGCCGGTCGCCGACATGCCGCTGGCATTCTTGGTCAAGCAGATCGGTGCAGATTGCTTTGCAGACCTATGGCGCATCGAGTTTCAATGCGACCTGCCATGCAAGCCTTTCCGCCCGTATCCCGATGCGCCGCTGGCGCACTTGATCGGGACACAGGCCAAGCGTGCAATGGAAATAGGTGCGCCGAGCCTCAAGCACCCCTTTGCCCGCGTCTTCGTCGCAGTTGTCACCACTTCGCCGCTGGCGAATTCAAAGTGGGGCAATGTATCGGTTTGAAACCTACGGAATGCTTGCAGGGCAAGGCCACAGCTGGATTGCCAAGGGCAATAAACCTTGCGCTCGCTTTTTAAGGGCAGCCTCACTCCACACGTCTTGATCGGTCAGCGATTGGAAATAGCTGTTCAGCATCAAACTGCTGTTTGCTGCGATTTCTGGGCGCTTCTAGGCAAAGGTATGATTACTCAAAGTCGAATTATAGCCGGGCGTGACCAAAGTAAGGTTGCCGATATTGTGCAGCAATCGGTGACCCGTGATGCTCTTATGAAATATCTCCCATCAAAACAGGCGGTGCCCCAGCTCGATCAATTTGGCGACGTTGTTCATATCGCCAGTGATGACAATCTTGCCGTTGTTGATAGCCCGGCGTGGGTCAAGCGAGCCGCGCGTCAGCGCCAGCCAGTCGGTCCAGCTA
>JALUWJ010000115.1 GCA_027019605.1 Henriciella sp.
CAAACCGGCCCATATCGCCGGTTTTGAACCATTCGCCGAGATAAGCATTCGCCGTTTCCTGTTCGCGGCCAAGATAGCCTTTCATGACCTGCGGACCTGAAATCAGGATCTCGCCCACGACGCCAGGTTGATCGGTGATCAGATCATTGTGCAGGATCCGGATCTCCGTCCCCGGGAAAGCACGTCCGGCAGAGCCGCTGGATTTGCTGATCGAATGGTCGCGAACAGCGATCAGCGTTGTCGCCTCGGTCATGCCATAGCCTTCGATAATATTCGACTGCGTCGCCGCCATCCAGTTTTGAGCCGTGTGGTCATGTAGCGCCGCTGCGCCAGAGATCGTGATCTTGATGCTTTGGCCATGCTCTTGGAACCAATCTTCCTCAAGCAGCTTTTCAAACAGCGTGTTCACGCCTGGGAAAATGTCTGGCTTAAACTTTTTGAAGGCGGGCTTCATATTGGTCAGGGGCCGCGGGTTTGGAATCAGGACCAGATGCCCGCCATTGGTGATCGCGATGACCGAAGCCAGCATGCCGAAGACGTGATAGACCGGCAGGGCCAGGAGCATCGTCTGTTTCGGGGTGAGGAGTAGTTCGGGACTGGCAATCGTGAATTGCGCAATATTGCTCATCAGGCCCTGCTCGCTCAAGCGAACGCCTTTTGAAACGCCCGTCGTGCCGCCAGAGTATTGGTAGATCGTGTCACGCTCAGGGTCCAAAGCGGCAACCCGATCGAAATTATCGATCTCAGCGACGTTTGTTTTGGACAAGATCTCATTCAACGTCGCATGCGCGCCCTGGAACCGGCGATCGAGCTTTTTGACTTTGCGCAGCAAGAAGTTCAGCGCACCGCGGGTCATGGGTTTGAAGAAATCGGTGACAGATATCGCGATGACCTGGTCAACCTTGGTTCCTTCAATCGCGTCTTCAATCATCTCAGAGAAGATGGTCGAGCCGATCACGCATCGCGCGCCGCTGTCTTTTAATTGGCGCCGGGTTTCAGCGGCCGTGTAAAGCGGGTTTACATTGGTGACCTTCAGACCCGCCAGAAACACACCCAGCAAAGACACAATATAAGACGTGCAGTTCGGTGACTGGATTGCCACGACATCGCCCTCGGCATACCCCAAATCATCACGCAAATAGGTTGCGAGCTTCTGCGCAGATGCGATCGCGGTTTTGAAATCAGTTGTCTCAGAGTGCCCCGTTGGCAGCGCCGTTGTCAGAAATGGTTGATCGGCATATTCGACGAGCGCTTGCGCGATTTTCTCGTGCAGGCGGCCCGTGTCCAAGGCGACATCTGTTTTGGGCGCGAAAGCTTGATTTTGGGAGGTTTGAATAGCCATTTTGCGTCTCTTTTTGGGGAACGCTTTGGCTTACCGAATTTGGATTTGAATCTCGTTACGGTTGTTCGATGAATTTCAAATAATTGGCATACTCTTCGGACATTTGGCCGGCGGTTCGATTGGCCTCTTTAATCCGGAAATAATCCGATAGCTGCTGCCGCGCCGTTTGAGAGAGCGGACGGTCAACAATTGACTCTCCCAATTCCCGCAGCATGTCTGCGCCTGTGACCTTCTGGCGCTTGGGGTGCGTGACGCGCGTTAGGTAGATAGAGCGCAGCACTTCGGCGCCGCTCTCATCGCTCCACGTATGCCAGATCTCAACATATTGATCCTGCCAACCGACAACCCGCGTGTGGATGGTCAGAGCCCCATGCGGAATTTGTGGCTGCGAGCGCACTTGCACTGAGCTCAATACAATCGGAATCCACCCATGCTTTCGGACCACGGCTGACATTCGCGTTTCGACAAAGAACTTGATCAGCGATAGGTCAATGAAAGACGGAATTCGCGACGAGAATAGTTGGCCCCGTCGATCTCTATCCCAACGTCGGGGCTTGAACGTATATCGCGTGCCGTCCCATACATTTGCATTTCGCGGCCCAGAAAGGGACCTGAATACAGTGATCAAGAGGCTAAAAAATAAATCCATCTACTCATCCGCCGGCGACCTGTTCGGTTCTTACCGAATGCGACTAAGTAAAAGTTACACACAGATCGTAAACGAATTCACTTCAATTGAAGATTGTGTGCGGAAGTAAAGTCGATGCGTAATAAGTCTTATCTTATATTGGGCGGCGGTCCGGCCGGGTTAACGATGGCGCGAATGTTAAAAGATCGCGGCGTCTCGGACGTGAAAATCCTCGAGGCCACGCCCAAAGTCGGTGGAAAATGTCTCTCGAGCCCGATCGGTGATCATATCGTCGAGTTCGGCACCTGCTACGCAATCTGGTCCCATAAATACGTGCTCAAGCACATGAAGAAGCTGGGTATTAAGCGCAATTA
>JALUWJ010000116.1 GCA_027019605.1 Henriciella sp.
ACAGCAAGCGCTGCTATGCCCCTCAGTGCCTGGACAGAGTTAAGCCGGATCATGCCGCTTGTTGTATGTGCGCTCGCCAGAGCCTTCAATCGATTTCTCGGTGGGGATACAGTTCTCAGCGCCCGTTGGTTTTGCGGTGTCAGCCTCCAGGCAGCCCTTTCTTCCGTCATCGGACTGTGGCCGCAGGGAAACTTCACGATGAAATTCACGTCATTTCAACGTATTTTGAGTATGCAAGTCGCCTCACTCTTGCCAGAGTCACAAAACAGAAAAGATCCTTGGAACAGGACGCATAAGGACCATATTACAACGCATGGCAGACGGCTCATCTCCTCTCGGTAAAGATCCCCTCAAGCAAAGCGCTGCGATCGCGCCGCTCGGCTTTGTGGGCTCGAGTGTGCGGACTTTGGTGCGTCAGGCGTTTGCGCTGCTGGGCCTGGTCTTGATTGCGATCGCCATTCCAATCGCATTTGTGACACCGCTTCTGCCAATCGGTCTGCCGATCGCCATTCTGGGCGTGGTCCTGTTAGGGCGTAACTCGCTCTGGGGACGTCGCTGGATGGAAAGTGTTCTGGAGCGTCATCCGCGGGTTGAGCGCTTTGCTCCGAACTGGCTGATGAAAGCCGTGTTTGGCCGCGAGAAACGAAACCACGAGCAAAAATAAAGCCTGCTTCTTTCGAAACAGGCTCTACGAATTGGTTTGTCTTGAGAGACCCGCTTAGTTCAAGCGCTTGTCGATTTCGCCAAGAGCGTTGTCGAACAGATCAGAGGCTTCGCCAGATCCTGCAAGAATTGAACGTGCCGCATCGGTTGCAGCGTCGGCAGCAACGCGGCGAACTTCGGCGGCGGCGTCTGCTTCAGCGCGTGCGATACGGGCTTCGGCTTGTGCTTCACGGCGCGCGACTTTCGCTTTGAGGTCTGCTTTCGCCTGTTTCATCATCGCATTAGCATCCGCCTTTGCGCGTTTGATGATGTCGTCGGCAGCAGCGTCCGCTTCTTTGGCTTTCTTCTTGGCGTCCGCCATCAGTTTCGAGGCTTCCTCACGCAGGGCGCGGGCTTCGTCGATTTGATTTTGGATGCCTTCAGCACGCTCATCGAGTTTAGAGAAGATCAGCTTGAAGCCGCCAACACTGAACACAATGAACAAGAAGACGATCAGAGCGGCAAATGCGGTCGCCGTCGTCGGGTCTGCATACCAAGCCACTTTCGCGTCAGCCGCGTGAGCGACAGGTGCGAGTGCCAGGAACGAGGTGAGGAGTGCAAAACGCATGAGCCTTATCCTTTTCCCAGCGCAGACTTAACCGCTGAAGTGACGTCAGCCTTGCCGGCTTTGCTGCCGAACTTGCCGAGAACACTTTCAGCTGCATCGCTGGCAATCTCTTCGACGCTCTTCATCGCATCCGCACGAAGGGCAGCGATACGGGTTTCAGCATCGGCGAGCTTTTTGTCGACTTCAGCATCCACTTTCGCAGTTTCAGTTGCGATCTCTTTATCGATCTTGGCTCGCGCCTTGTCCGCAGTTTCGCGGGCTTTGGCGTGGGCCTTGGCGATAGAGACATCAACCGCTTTCTGCGCGTCGAGGGCTTCATCGTTCAAACGTGCCGCTTCATCCAAATCGCTTGCAATCGAGCTTTCGCGTCGCTCAAGCGTGTTGCCAATGCTTGGCAGGATGAACCGGGATAGGATGAAGTATAGGCTGCCGAACAGCAGCACCAGCCAGAAAATCTGGGATGGGAAGTGCCAAGGGTCAAAAGGCGGAAATGCCGCCTTTTCAGCGCCTTTAGCAGCCTCTGCAGCGAGGATGATCGGGTACATGGCCTATACGGTCCTTATAAGTCTCGAAAACAAGTGTTGTGGCTTAGACCACGAACAGAATGAGGATCGAGACCAAGAAGGCCAGAATGCCGAGCGCTTCTGAAAGCGCCATACCGATGAACAGGTTACCGGTCTGCTGTGGAGCAGCTGATGGGTTACGCATCGCGGCATCAAGGAATGATCCGAAGATGTTACCCACACCAATTGCAGCACCGATCATACCGAGTGTCGCAAGGCCTGCACCTACATACTTAAGACCGAGAGTGATATCGCCTTCCATGAGAATCTCCTTTGGGAAGTCTTTCGTTCGATTTGCGCCCCCGTGAAGCCTGTTCGCAAGGGCACGTCAAGTTGAATCAGCACGGCTAAATAGCCGCAGTGAATTAGAGCTCCTTAGTGCGACGGGTGAAGCGCATCGTTAAGGTAGACGCAGGTCAGGATCGCAAACACATAGGCTTGCAGACCAGCGACGAGGAATTCGAGGGCGTTCAGCGCCACACCCATGCCAAAGGCGAGGGGGGC
>JALUWJ010000117.1 GCA_027019605.1 Henriciella sp.
TTACCTTTATCGATCAAGGTTGATGTCACCTGATCAACAAGCTCAGACGGGATCGCGAACCCAAGCCCGATTGAGCCGCCCGTAGTTGAGGCAATCCAGGTGTTCACGCCGACAACCCGGCCATTCATGTCAAAGGTCGGGCCACCGGAATTCCCGCGATTGATCGCGGCGTCGATTTGCAAATAGTCCGTATAGGTTTGCGAGCGTCGGAAATCGCCGGGCTTTCCAAGCGCCGAGACGATGCCAGCTGTCGCCGTACCAGAGAAACCAAGTGGGCTGCCAACTGCGACAACCCAGTCGCCGCGGCGCAGCTGCTTGGAAGATCCGAAGTCGACAAATGGATACGTGCCATCATCCTTGACCTTCAGAACCGCCAGATCGGTTTCTGGGTCGGTGCCGACCAATTCTGCCTCAAGCACGGACCCATTGTCGGTGATGATCTCAATCTCGACCGCGTTCTCAACCACGTGATTGTTGGTCACGATGTGACCTTCGCCGGTGATAAAGAACCCAGAGCCTTGGCCGCGCCCTTCGCGGGGCTCTGGTTCTTCTTCTGGAGGTGTCAGTCCAAACTGTTCCAGGAACCGCTCACGCTGCGAAAGTTCGCGATCGGTAAGCTGCATTTCTGTGCGGACACGCACACCAACCACGGCCGGGCTCACTTGCTCGATCAGATCTGCGAACGAAACCGGCGCGCCCGATGGTGCTTCAAGCGTGATCGGATTGGCGTCGGCGTTTGGGAATTGCGGCCCCAGCAATACGGCGCCCATCGCGCCTGCTCCAACAAGACCTGCAACCAGTGCATTTCGGGAAATGCCAAACAATTTCATCGACTTCCATGCCTCCAAAGATGTGTTGTACCTATTTGGTACCAAATTTACGAAAGTAACAGCCTAACACTCATTAAAGATCATTAAGCCGGTTTTGTGACCAGGTGTGTTTCAACTTTTGCGCCGTTCTCAAGGGTTCTGTGCACCGGGCACTTATCGGCAATCTCAAGCATCCGCTCACGCTGCTCCTCATCCAGATTTCCTTCAATCTCTATGTAACGGGTGAAAACGTCAATTTTGTCGCGTGGCCCGCAATCAATGCAGTCCTCGGCGTGCTTTTTCTCATGCTCCAAGCGCACGGAAATGCGGGCGACTGGCCATTTCTTTCGATTGGCGTACATGCGCATCGTAATCGACGTACAGGCCCCCAAGCCCCCCGTCACCCAAGCATAGGGATCTGGCCCCGTATCGGCGCCGCCCAGGCTTTTTGGCTCATCCGCGTAGAATTTGCGACCACCGATCAGGATTTCATTCTGATAGGGTCCATTGGCCCCGGACTCGCGCACCACGACTTTGTTTTCCTGCGGTTCGGATTCGCGCGCTTGCGCTGTCACACCAGTATATTGCGCGCTCCAGCCAGAGATCACATCCACCACGAAATCGGCATCAGAGCGTCCGGTGAGCAAGTGATCGGCGCGATCGAGGCTGACAAAGCTTTTCGGATGTCTCGCGGCAACAAACAGGTCAGTCGCATTGTCGATACCGACAACGTCGTCGCCTGGTGCATGGAGAATCATAAACGGTTTACGCAGCTGTTTGACTGAATCCAAAACCGTGGTTTTGCCAATTTCCTCCAAGAAAGAGCGGCTGAGCGTGAATGGACGCCCGCCCAAATTCACTTGCGCGCGGCCTTCGGCTTCAATTTCTGGAACGGTTTCACGGAATTGTTCGATCACATGCCCGGCATTGGATGGTGCGCCAATCGTCACCACCGCTTTCACATCATCCAGCAATTTGGCCGCAACCACGGTCGCAGCGCCGCCGAGCGAGTGACCAATCATCAAACTTGGGGTGCGCCCCGCAGCGGACATCCATTCTGCAGCGGCGAGCAAGTCTGCGACATCTGATGAAAATCCGGATGTCGAGAAATCACCCCCGGACTCCCCTAATCCGGTAAAATCAAACCGAAGGACGCCAATTCCGCGCTCTGCCAGCCCTCTTGCGACGCGGCTCGCGGCAAGGCTCTTCTTCGAACATGTGAAGCAATGCGCGAAAATCGCCCACGCAGCGGCGTCTCCGTCCGGGATTTCGAGGACACCGGACAACGGATCCCCGGCGGCGTTTGAAAACTCAACATTCTGGCTTTGCATGCGTCTAGCTCCATCTCTCTTCACCCGCACATAGGTGGAGGATAGAACTTCTGCCAATAAAGAACTGGTCTCTTTATTGTGATCTAGGTTGCGGCATCGCTGCGGCTGAGGCCTTCAAGCTCTCGCGGCTGGTAGTTTTCATCATGCTTGGCGAGAATTTCTTCAGCTGTGAAAACATCAGTGCCCTGGCT
>JALUWJ010000118.1 GCA_027019605.1 Henriciella sp.
TCCGCGTTTCTTCGTCAATCCAGAGATTTTGCCGCTCACTGAAGACACCGCACCGTACGAAGAAGGCTGTCTGTCTGTGCCGGATGTGTTCGACGAAGTTGAACGCCCGACTGAATGCCGCGTGCGCTATCTCGATTATGATGGCCAGGAAGTTGAAGAGGTCGCCACCGACCTGTTCGCGGTCTGCATTCAGCACGAGATGGACCACCTTGAAGGCACGCTCTTCATCGATCACTTGTCGCGCTTGAAACGTCAGCGTGCTGTCGACAAAGTGAAGAAGGCGAAGCGCCTTAAAGAAAAGAACGCGGCCTAAAATTCAAAATGCGCAAGCTCTTCACCAAAGCCTGGTTTCGTTGGTTGCTGGCGGGATCAATCTCAGGCGCATTTGTACTTTGGCTCGCTATGAACGGGGTGACCACTTCGGGTGGCCTTGGTTTCTTTCGCTAATCAATTCGGGTAAGGGCGCGCATGGCTGATAAACTTCGCATTGCCTTTATGGGCAGTCCTGATTTTGCTGTTCCGGTACTCGCGGCGTTGGCTGAGGCGGGGCATGAGATTGCTTGTGTCTACTCGCAGCCGCCGCGACCGGCGGGGCGGGGCAAGAAACTGCGCCCGACACCTGTGCATCAATGGGCGGAAACGCGCGGGCTAGAGGTGCGCACCCCGCGTTCGCTGAAAAAAGCGCCAGAGCAAGAGGCCTTCGCTGCGCTGAAGCTCGATGCAGCGGTTGTGGTCGCGTATGGCCTGATCCTGCCGCAAGCCGTACTCGATGCGCCGCGGCTTGGCTGTCTGAACATGCATGCGTCTTTGCTGCCACGTTGGCGCGGCGCCGCACCAATCCACCGCGCGATCATTGCCGGGGATGCAAAAACCGGTGTGCAGGCAATGATGATGGAAGCGGGCCTCGATACCGGGCCAGTCCTGGCAACTGAAGAAACACCAATCCTGCCGAGCGATACGACGGGCAGCGTCCACGACCGGTTGGCTGAACTTGCAGCCGGCCTCGCCGTCACATCTTTGGCTGGGCTCGCCGATGGATCATTGGTACCGCAAGCACAACCAGAAGACGGCGCCACTTACGCGCATAAAATCACCGCAGAGGATCAAAAGATCGACTGGGCGCGGCCGGCGCATGAAGTGGATTGCCAGATCCGCGGCCTGTCACCGTTTCCGAGCGCCTGGTTCCACTACACACCTGAGGGCGAAACAGAGCCGCTGCGCATGAAAGCCCTGATGAGCCAGGTTGAAGATGGTCGCCCTGATGCGGCGCCGGGCACTGTGTTAGACGACACGCTCTTGGTGCAATGCGGAGATGGCAAAGCGGTCCGCCTCTTACGCGCGCAGAAGCCGGGCTCAAAAGCCATGGATGCGGCCGATCTATTGCGCGGCCTCGCTGTGCCTGCAGGAGCGAAATTCGAATGAACAATCTTTGGATCCGTCCTGCCACATCTGACGATGCCGAGACCATCACCGAGCTGACCGATGCAGCCTTCGGCACACCCGAAGAAGCGCAAATCATCACAAAGCTCGCCGCAGACGGTGACAGTCTCGCCTCCCTGGTGGCGCACAATGATCGAGAGATCCTCGGCCATATTCAGTTTTTCAAAGTGTGGGTTGATGGTGAAGATATTGCCTGCGGTTTGGGGCCTGTTTCTGCGCGCCCGGATGTGCAACGGCGCGGAATTGGCGCCGGCCTCATTCGCTTTGGCCTGACCTTGATGGAGGGCGCCGGCCGCTCGCATTGCTTCTTGCTTGGACACAAAGAGTATTATCCGCGATTTGGATTCTCCGCAGAGCTCGCCGCGCAGTTTAGTGGTCCATGGTCGGGCCCACACTTTATGGCGAAGGCGTTGACGGCGACCGGTCCAAACCAAGGCGAGCTTAGATATCCAGCCGCATTCGGGGCTTAAGCGATGCAGCGCTATAAGATCACGATCGAATATGATGGCCGGCCCTATTTTGGCTGGCAACGTCAAGACGGACAGCCCTCCGTCCAGCAAGTGCTGGAAGAAGCCGCCGCCATGGTCGATGGCGCGCCGGTTCTGATGCAGGGCGCTGGCCGAACCGATCGCGGCGTCCACGCGACGGGCCAAGTGGCACATTTTGATCTGCAAAAGCCGCGACCGATTCGAAAGATTGCTGACGCGCTCAATTTTCATCTGCGCCCTGAGCCCGTGGCCGTCATCCATGCTGAGGAAGTGGCTGAGGATTGGAGCGCGCGATTCAACGCGACGCTTCGGGCGTATCGCTATGTCATCATCAATCGCCGCGCGGATCTGACCATCGATCGCGGCCTCGCTTGGCGCGTGCCCTATCAACTGGATGCGGCGGCAATGGACCGCGCCGCAAAGGCGCTGATTGGTCAGCATGACTTCTCGACTTTCCGGGATGCAGAATGCCAAGCCCGCCATCCGATCCGGACGCTCGATAAGATCGATGTTGCTAGATACGCCGAAGGCATCGAAGTGACGGTTGAAGCAAAGAGTTTCCTCCACCGCCAGGTTCGATCAATTGTTGGGTCGCTGGTTGAGGTTGGTCGCGGCGCGCGCGAGGAAGACTGGATCACTGAAATCCTGGACGCCAAAGAACGCTCCGCGTGCGGCCCCGTGGCGCCGCCAGATGGCCTCTTCCTTGAGCGTGTGGAGTATGGCGAGGGCTAAGCCGCGCCGGCCGGCCCAGAAATTCTCGCATTGCGTTTGCTATTCCGTGCAAGGCACCTACACTTTCGATCAAGCAACGCATTCGCAGGAGTTTCCCCATGTCAGACCATATGAAAATCGACCGCCGACAAATGCTCGCCCTCGGCGCGGGCGCAGCGGCGTTGGCAGGCCAGGCAGCGACTGCGCAAACTGAAACAGAGGCCGGCGATGGACCAGATCTGTCTGGCAAATCCATCCTGGTGACCGGATCTTCGTCCGGGTTTGGACGCCTCGGGGTTGAGTATTATGCGCGCCGCGGCGCGAAAGTGTTTGCGACGATGCGTAACGTTCCGCGCGCCGAAGCCGATGAGCTCACGGCGCTGGCTGAGAGCGACGATCTTGATATCAGCGTCATCGAAATCGACGTGACGTCAGATGAACAGACTGAAGCCGGGGTAGCCGAAGCGCTGGCCGCGAATGACGGCAAGCTGGATGTCCTCATCAACAATGCGGGCATCTCCGTCGGTGGCCCGATCGAAGTGCAAGACATGGCGGCGACTGAGCTGATCTTCGACACCAATGTCTATGGTTGCCACCGCATGGCGCGGGCGGCGCTGCCGAGCATGCGGGCAAATGGTGGCGGTCAGATCTTCAATGTGTCGTCGCAGCTTGGGCGTCTGATCATCCCGGGCTTTGGCATGTATTCGGCCACTAAATTCGCATTGGAAGCGATGAGCGAGCAGATGGCCTATGAACTTGTCCAGCATGGTGTGGACGTGACCATCATTCAGCCCGGCGGCTACCCGACCAATATCTGGTCAAACAACAATGCGAACTCCGGACCGCTCAAAGCGCGCACCAGTGAAGACTTGCTTGCAGCCTATCCCGCCCTCACGGCAGGCATGGGCGAGCGTACGGGTGGTGGCTCGACAGATCCGATGGACGTGCCGCGCGCGATTGCTGATATTATCGTTATGCCGAAAGGGACGCGGCCCCTCCGCAAAGCGGTTCACCCAATTGCGCGTCCGCAAGAAGCGGTGAACGCTGCTGCCGCCGAAGCGCAGCTCGCCATGCTCGGTGGGTCTCAACTCGGTCCATGGATCAAGGATGTGCTGGAGCGATAGGGCGCTTCATGCGGAGCGCTGTTTGTGACGCGGCACGAACACAATTTGGTGTCCAGGCACGATTTGCCTTTCCATGCTGTATGAAACAGAGTTTGGTTTCGCGAAACTTAGGAGGGGCTGATGGAGCCTATTGATGTTTTTTGGTCGTTTCGGAGCCCTTATTCGTATTTGGCCACGCCGGATCTGCTGAAACTCGAAGCCGACTATGAAGTCGAGCTCAATCTACGCGTCGTCTTTCCGATAGCGATCCGAGCGAAATCGTCTCTGTTCGACAAATCGAACCGCAAACCAGCGCTCTATATCGTTATGGATTCGGTTCGCCGGGCTGAGTTTTTGGGCATGCCGATGCACTTCCCGCCGCGCCCGGATCCGGTCACACAGGACTATGAAACGCTTGAAGTCGCGGAGGACCAGCCGCTAATCTATCGCATGGCCAAGCTCGGCGTCGAAGCGCAGCGGCGCGGCAAGGGCATCCGGTTCGCCAAGGAAGTGTCGCACTTGGTTTATGGCGGGACCGAAGGCTGGGACCAAGGCGATCATCTCAGCAAGGCCGCCGCAGCGGCAGGCCTGGACTTGGCCGATATGGAACAGGCCACGCAGGATGGCGATCATCTCGAAGAGATCGAAAAGAATCACGAGATGCTGGAAGAGGCGGGCCATTGGGGCGTGCCGACCATGGTGCTGCGCGGCGAGCCGTTCTTCGGGCAAGACCGGATCGAAACGCTAAGATGGCGTCTCGATAAGTATGGGCTGAAGCGCACCGCTTAGGCGCGTTGCCGGTCGCTGTTTCGTAGAAGCGACTACTCTTCTCCAAATAGCCCGCCTTGATGGCCATCTTGCGGGGCGGGAAGGCCGAGGCGTTTATAAGCCATCGGGGCAGCGACACGGCCGCGTGGGGTGCGGGCGACATAACCTTTTTGCATCAAGTAAGGCTCGATCACGTCTTCGACCGCGTCGCGGGCTTCCGAAAGCGCTGCGGCGAGCGTATCTGCGCCGACCGGTCCCCCCGCATAGGTCTTGACCAAAGCATCGAGATAGCGCCGGTCGAGGGCATCCAGGCCATCATCATCGATCTGCAAGCGGGCGAGCGCGCTGGCCGCGGCGGCGCGATCAATATTGGTGCCGTCGGCTTCGGCAAAGTCTCGGACACGGCGCAGCAGTCGCAGTGCAATCCGGGGCGTGCCGCGGGCGCGCTTGGCGATTTCAATCGCGCCTTCTTCGGTGATGGGGGCGCTTAATTTGCGTGCTGCCGCCATAACGATCGTTGAGAGCGTTTCTGGCGTGTAGAACTCCAGGCGAAGTGGAATGCCAAACCGGTCGCGCAGCGGCGTGGCGAGCAAGCCGGCGCGGGTGGTGGCGCCAACCAGAGTGAACGGGCTAAGATCGAGGCGCACCGAACGCGCGGCCGGGCCTTCGCCAATCACGATGTCGACGGCATAGTCTTCCATCGCGGGATAAAGCACCTCCTCGACCGCAGCCGGGAGACGGTGGATCTCATCAATGAACAGCACATCATTCGGCTCAAGATTGGTCAGGATCGCGACCAGATCACCAGCTTTGGCGATGACCGGTCCTGAGGTTGCGCGGAAGCCCACACCCAGCTCTTTGGAGAGGATTTGCGCCAGCGTGGTTTTGCCGAGGCCGGGCGGGCCGAATAGCAATGTATGGTCGAGCGCCTCGCCGCGACGGCGGGCGGCCTCGACATAGACGCGCAGGTTCGACTTCAGCTCATCCTGGCCGACATAATCGTCAAAGCTTTGCGGGCGCAGCGCCCGGTCGAGCGCTTCGCCAGCCTGCATCTCAGGATCGGTTAGGGTGCCGTCTCTCATGCTGGGCTAAGCTCTTTCAAGGCGGCTTTGATCAGCGCACCTGTCTCCGCATCCGGGACATCGCGAGCGGCGCTGGCCACGGCGCGGGCCGCTTCAGACTGGGAATATCCAAGGTTAATCAAAGCTGAGACAGCTTCGCTGCGCGCGCCGGTTTTCAGCTCGGCGGCAGCAGAAACACTGCCACTTGGATCGGCGGTAAACTTGCCGAACCGGCCCATTGGTGGCGGCTTGCCTGCAAGCTCTCCGACGATGCGTTCCGCGAGCTTTTTACCGACGCCCTTGGCGCGGGTAATGGTGGCGGTGTCGCCGAGGGCGAGGGCGTCCATCAATTCCGTCGCGCTGATCGCATCCATGATCGCCATGGCTGATTTTCCGGCCACGCCTGGCACATCCTGCAAGCGTACGAACCAAGCGCGTTCATCATCGCTGCCAAAAGCAAACAGTGTGATTGAGCTCTCGGTCACCCGCGTTTCGATAAACACTTCTGCTTCTGCACCGACGGTGAGCTTTGAAAGCAGTCTTGAGCCGGCCAGCGCGACATAACCAACGCCATTGACGTCGACCATGACGGAGTCTGATCCAAGCGCCGCGACCGTGCCGCGCAGTCTGCCAATGATCATGCTGCAGCTCCTTTGAGTTGTTTCGGCGGCAAATTGTGGGCTGTGCAAATGGCGCAGGCGAGGGCATCAGCGGCATCCGCTTTCATCTCGCCCGCGCGGGGCAGCAGCCGTGCAACCATGAACTGAACTTGGTCTTTGTCGGCTTTCCCGGTTCCGACAATCGCGCGCTTGATCGCTGTGGGGGCGAATTCCGACACTTCCAAACCGTGAAAGGAGAGCGAGGTCATTGCGGCGCCGCGGGCTTGGCCGAGTTTGAGCGCTGAGCGCGGGTTGGCATTGACGATCGTCTCTTCGCAGCCGCTATGGTCTGGCTCATAGGTTTTTACCAGTTCACCAATCGCATAGAAGATGCTGGCAAGTCGGTCCGCCATGGGCAGGTCAGGATCAACATTGATCACGCCATGGCCGACATGGCTGAGCCGGGATCCAACCAAATCGATCACGCCCCATCCGGTATGCCGCAGCCCCGGGTCAATTCCGAGAATTCGAATCGCTTCGTTCATACGCTCTGTATTAGCGCGTATGGTTAAGAACGTCTTGCTGTTTTCGTGCTTTGTTCACGTTCAGCGCAGATCAGGCTGCGGCAGCGGTTCAGGGATTGCCATAGAGGATGCCCTTGGCTCAATCGTGGGAATCTGTTTCGGGTGCAGGAAGGTGCTGCCAAAGTGCGGGTACACAGCCTCGTTGAAGATGGACAGCATCCAGTCGAGGGCGGCCATGCCGGCTGGGTTGCGGCGAACCCGTTCTGTATAGGTGATCCAGAATTGGATCGGCGCGGCCGACGGTAGGCTGAGCGGCACCAGATTGGTGTCCAGGAGCGAGACATAACTCGGCAAGACAGCGATGCCGCCGCCATATTCGCAGAGTGTTTTAAGCGCGGTGCTGGAATTGGTGATCGTCGAATAGTCGATGAACTCTTTGACCTGTTTGACGTTTTTCGACCAGCGCTCAACTTGGTGCACATAGTCGGTGTGCATCAGAAGTTTGTGGTCTTTGAACTCATACAGATTGGTCGGCTTGCCGTATCGATCTATATAATCCTGCGACGCGTAGCAAATATAGTGAAGCGTTCCGAGCCGCTGTGAAATGATTTCGGGATGGTTCGGTTGCTCATACACGATGGCCAGGTCGGCTTCGCGATCGACAACTTCATGTTCGGCAAGACCAATCTCCAAATCGATCTGCACGTTTGGCAGATTGCGATGAAACTCCGGCAGGTGACGCGCAATCCAATACGGGCCCAGCCCATCACTTGCCTTGAGTTTGATGGCGCCAGCGGCGGTGCGGTCATCATGCGCAATTTGCGTCCCGACATCATCAACCAGCGTCTGCATTTGCAGTACGAGGTCTTTGAGACGCTTCCCGGCCGCGGTCAGTTCGACCCCGCGTTTCGAGCGCAGAAAGAGCTTGGTGCCGAGATCGCGTTCAAGATCGTTGATGCGGCGGCTAACCGTCGGTGTGGATTCCCCTAAGGCTCGCGCAGCGCTGGTCATGCTTTGCGCATCCGCAACCAAGCGGAAGACGCGGAGACGATCCCAGTTAAATCGCTCGGACAGCAACGGCGCTCAACTCCTTACTAAAGTATTAAGCTCAAGTGTTGCTCAGGATAGAATAATAATCCAGTCAAAAACTGCATTTGCGCAATCTATGGTAGATCAAGCAAGTCTATTAAACCTTTAGATACGTCTATCTGTTTTTTACGCAAAAAAACGAAGTGGGCGACAAATATGACAATGCGGGCGCGCGAATCCAAAAACCTGGAGCGCATACTACTATTGATGAAATTGCTTCAAAGTCACCTCGAAGAGGCGAATTTCGATATCAATGAGTTCGAGGAAGTGGAGATTTTCCTGGACCTCGCCCTTGCCGCTGGCGAGCGGAAATTGAATCCGGCCAGTGTTTCCAAAACTGAAGAGCTTTGGACGAGTTAGAGTAGCCTTACTCGGTTGACTTTCCGAGCCCGATCTTCTTGGCGAAATCTGAACGGCGACGGGCATATTCCGGCGCGACCATTGGGTAGTCTGCCGGCAGACCCCAACGCTTGCGATACTCGTCGGGCGTCAGGTTGTAACGCGTCCGCAGATAGCGCTTCAGCATTTTCAGTTTCGCGCCGTCTTCAAGACAAATGATATGATGATCGGTGACAGACTTCTTGATCGGAACCGCTGGCTCAAGGGCCTCAGGTTGCGCGGCTTCGGTTGCCAACTCTTCAAGCTTGGTGTGCACCGTTTTGAGAAGATCGGGCAAATCGGTTGCGCTGATTGCGTTATTGCTCACATAAGCGGTCACGATATCTGTTGCTTGAGAAAGCAAGTCTAGTTTTGAAATAGTCTGCGCTGTATCTGTCATCATGACTAAGGCGTACAGATTGAGGCAGCTTTTTGTCCAATTGATTACCCAGTAAAATTACTGGATTTCAAATTTTTATCTATCGGAACTCTATCGTTTCAAATCGTGCGTAAAGATTACTGCAAAATGCAACAACATGACTTCATGCGCGAGACATGCAGACATTAATTAGAAGAATCACTCGCGAAACTTGTCATTCTGGCGCAGGCCAGACCGGCGTTCTTTTTTCCAAGAAAGCCTTAATTGCTTCTTTATAGGCGGGCTGCTTCACCATCTCTGCAAGCAGTCGATTGGCCTCTTCAACCGAGGTGCCAATGTCGCGATGATAGTCCAGATAGGTTTGCCGCTTCGATTGCAGCAAAGCGCCGGGCGACACGCGTGTAATCATATCTCGCACATAGGCCTTGGTGACCTGCATCAGCTCATTTGGCGCGGCCAATTGATGGATCAGGCCCATCTGGTGCGCTTCATCGGTGAGAAACTTGCGGCTGGAGAGCAGCAATTCGGTGGCGCGGGCGCCGCCAATCAAACGGGGCAGCAACCAGGATAATCCATACTCAGCTGGCAAGTTGAGCGGACCATGCGCCGTTGTCAGCTTCGCGCCGGGCACCGCGAATCGGATATCCGCATAGCAGGCAAGCACCAGACCCACGCCAGCCGCTGCGCCATTGATCGCGGCAATGACCGGTTTGGAGAGCGCGAAATGATAAGCAAAATCTGCCCGGAAGCTCTCAAAGCTCGGATCGCCGGGCGTGACCAAATCGGGCGCGGTTCCCGCATCATAGCTGCCGGACTTGGAATGACCATCGAGCGCTTTGGAATCACCGCCAACACAGAACCGCTCTCCGGCACCTATGACGATAATCGCGCGGACAGAGGGATCTTTGTCAGCTTGATCCAATAGATAGCGATACTCTGTGTGCATCCGGCCGGTCCAGGCATTGCCGCGATGCGGGCGGTTCAAACAAATCGTCGCGATTTGCTGGTCCACCTCATAAAGTGTCGCTTTCAGATCCATCGGAATGCTTTCACGGATTACGAGAAGTCCAAGCCCTTAAATTCGCCGCTTTCCCGCCAAGCGGCAATATGCGCGAAATAGGCTTTGGCGCCGCCAGGATGGCCAAGGCCATGGCGGTTCTTTTCGGTCAGGCCCGCCCCTTCATTATTATAGTAACCCGGTGTGCATTCGGTGTTGCCGATCAGCATGCCTTGCCCGCTCAGCACCATTTCAACCCAGGCATCTTGCGCCGCCAGGTTGGGTTCAATCGTGTTGAATGCCTGGTTTTCCGCGTGTGCGACGATTGTGCTGATCGTGTCTGCGTGATCGACAATATTATGCGGCACGTTTGAGATCAGATTGGCCGCTTGGCTGGGCTGCACAATGAACGCATTTGGGAAGCCGTGGACATGCACACCGTGCAAAGTCCGCATACCGTTTTCCCAGGCTTTCGACAGGGTCAGGCCGTCGCGTCCGACCGGGTCAAAGCCTGCGCGCTCGGTGTATTCAGAGCCAACCTCGAAGCCGGAGGCATAGACGATGCAGTCCACCTCATATTCTTTGCCATTGGCAATCAGACCGGTCTCGGTGATCTCGGAGACGCCTTTGCCATCGGTATGCACCAGCCGCGTGCTGGGTTCATTGAAGGCCTGTAGATATTGGTCGTGGAAGCAGGGGCGCTTGCACAATTGACGATACCAGGCCTTCAGCTCCTCCGCGGTTTGTTCATCCTCAACCACGGCCTCGCAGCGCTGGCGGATCTCTTCCATCTTTTCAAAGTCCGCATCTTCAAAAGCCTGGAGCATGGACTCAGGCGTCCATTTGGTCGGCGGCAATTGACGGACTTTATCGCGGATGCGGCGAGACAGTTCCGTCCAGCCATCCATCACATAATCTTCTTCCGGGAAGCCTTGAGACTGATTGTCGACGAAATTGTCGTACCAGCGCTTCTGCCATCCGGGTGTGGCGATTGAGTCAAACCAGTCGCGGTCGATTGGCTCATTGTTGCGCACATCGATGGAGGACGGCGTGCGTTGGAAGACCAGAAGTTCTTTCGCCGCTTTGGCTAGGTGCGGTACAGCCTGCACTGCGGTCGCACCGGTGCCGATAATCGCCACGCGCTTGTCGCTGAGTTTGTCCATCGGCGCGCCATCAGGGCTTCCGCCTGTATAGTCATAATCCCAGCGGCTGGTGTGGAAGGACTTGCCTTTGAACTTTTCGATCCCAGCAATGCCAGGTAGTTTTGCGACGTGTAGCGGGCCGGTTCCCATGCCAATATACTTGGCGGTGAAGGCATCGCCGCGTGAGGTTTTGACAAGCCATCGCGCGCTGTCTTCCTGCCACTCCAATCCAGTGACTTCGGTGTGGAACAGGGCTTCTTTATAGAGATCGAACTGCGTGCCGATCCGGCCGCAATGGGCGCGAATTTCTGGCGCGTGCACATATTTTTCGGTTGGCATATGGCCGGTTTCTTCCAACAGCGGAAGATAAATCATCGAGGCCGTGTCACACTGCGCGCCTGGGTATCGGTTCCAATACCAGGTGCCGCCAAAGTCGCCGCCTTTTTCAATGATCCGTACACTGTCTATCCCGGCTTGCTTAAGGCGCGCGCCGACCACGAGCCCGGCAAAGCCGCCACCAATAAAAGCGAATGTGACATGATCTGTAACCGGATCACGGTCTTTCCAAGGCGTGTAAGGATCGGCAGCGAGGTCTTCAAACCGTCCCTCAAGCCGGACATATTGATCATTACCATCGGCGCGCAGGCGTTTGTCGCGCTCCTCAGCATATTTCTTTTTCAGGGCGTCTTTGTCGAGCGTCTGTACGGTCATCTTATCCTCCGGAACGCGATATTTGTCCCAGTCTTGACGGCACGGAAGCCAAGGACAAACCGACTCCCGAGGCGCCCTGACCTTGCGACAGTCTGTGCTGAAGTGGATTTTTTGGTATGCTCGAGCCGACCGTGCGCCCCCGATAAGGCAAATATGCCGGCGCAAAAATCGGTCGCGGGAGGACAGAATGAGCGAGTCTGAACAGACACAAGAACCGCCAAAATCGATCATGGAAATCTCGGCCTATGATCCAGAGGCACGCGATAACCCGCACCCAAAAATGAAACAGCTCCGAGAAACGTCTCCGGTCATGCGCGATGAAGCGCTGAAGACCTGGTTGCTTACGCGCTATGATGATGTGCGCGCGACCGTGAATGACCGAACCTTCGACCGTCATCCGTCAAACGCAGAGCCGGGGTCTATGATGAGCATGTTGGTCGATCCGGACGATCCAGACGGTCGCCGTTCAAGCATTCTCTTCCTCGATGACCCGGATCACGCGCGGAACCGATTGCCGCTGGTCAAAGCCTTTTATGCGCGCATCAAGAAGATGGAACCTGACATCGAGGCGATTATCGACCGGATCATTGATGCGGCCCCTAGCTCTGGCCGGTTCGACTTGATGGAGCACATCGCCGTGCCGCTGCCGATCGCCATCATCGCGCATATTTTGGGTGTTGATGAAAACCGGTTGGAAGAATTTCGCGATTGGTCTGAGGGCGTGATCCTCGGCCTCAATCCGGCTCGTTCCGATGAAGAAACCGCGTATATGCAGGCAAGTGCGGACAAGCTGAATGCCTATTTCACGCAGCTCATGGAAGAGCGCCGGATCACGCCAAGAGATGATCTGATCAGTGACATGGTCCAAGCGCAGGCTGACGGTGGCGATTTTGATGATGATGAACTGCGCACGAACTTGCAGGCGCTCTTGGTTGGCGGAAACCTGACCACGACGGATTTGATCGGCAATGGCGTGTGGCTATTCCTGAACCATCCAGATCAGCTGGAGGCCCTGAAAGCCGATCCGACCTTAGCGGGGCAAGCGGTTGAAGAGGTGCTGCGCTTTGAAGCGCCAGTGCAAGCCACATCTCGCGTCGTCTCAGAGGATCGCGAGGTCGCAGGCTGCCCGATGAAAAAGAGCCAGCCGGTCTTCATGCTGCTTGCAGCCGCGAACCGCGACCCCGCAAAGTTCGAGGCGCCTGAGACATTCGACATAACCACCAAACGTGCGTCGCACATGTCATTTGGCGGCGGCGCTCATATCTGTATTGGGGCTCCGCTCGCCCGGATCGAAGCGCGCCGCGTCTATCAAAAGCTGTTCGAACGCTATCCTAATATGACGCTGCCGAAACAGGATATCGTTTGGCGTAGCTTGCCGTTCTTTCGCGGGATCGAACGATTGGACGTCGAGGTTTAGCCTGTCAGAGACTGTTTTAGCCGCGCGATCGCGTCGGCCATTTCAGGTCGCGTGAGCGAAAACACAGCCTTATCCACCCAAACGCCATCGGCATTGCGCTCAAAATTCCGAAACACCGCTTCTTGGGTGGGCCGGATCGCCGATAGGCCGTCCAAAATATAATCATTCCGCGTGTTCACTTGCCACTCGATCCGCTTGGCGCGCCACTCATAAGCGCGTTCGATCATCGCCAATTGTCCAGCTAGATACATGTTCTGCGTGGTCAATGATGGCGGGTGCCAAGCCAGTGCGTTGCGCACACGGCGATGGATTTTGTTGATCTCGTTGAACCCTGTCACGCCAGCGAACTTACCGTCGCTTTGTCGGAACAAGACAAACGTCGCCATCGCGCCTGATTTTTGAAGATCGAGAACATATTTGAAATAGTTTTTGAGATTGCTGCCACCGCGTAGGGCCGGCATCCATTTCCAGATTGAATCTTCAATTTCAGAGTCGAAAATTATCTCCCGATGCGCTTCTGTGATCGGGTCTAAGCGAACAATTGCGTTCTGTAGTCCAGGCGCTGAAAGTTCCATGCTTAACTCTTCAAATTCCAAGACAGTTCAGCACGCTCCGGTGGTGCTCGCAAGGAATTCCCGTCTTGACGTCGCGGGTCCTTAGAGGCGCATCAAGCTGGCCAGGTTGTTCTTCTGCATGTCTGAAGAGCCACCAACAATGGGCATTCCTAAGAGATCTCGGACATGCCGCTCCATATCGTAGGCATCAGATAGCGCATAGGCGCCCATCACCTGTTGGCACGTCGTGGCAATTTCGACGGCTGTATCCGCGACGAACAGTTTCGCCATGGAGGTTTCGATGCTGCAGGGCTGTCCGGTCTGCGCCAGATATGCACCGTGATAGAGCATATGCTTTGCTGCCTGCAGTTTCGTGCGTGCGGTGACGAGCTTGTGTCGGATGGCTTGGTGCTGCGAGATCGGTTTGCCGAATTGTTCGCGCTCTTGGGCATATTGCCAGGCCTCTTCTACGGCAGCGCGGGCAATGCCGTAAGCCACAGCGGTGATCTCGATCTTTTCGACATCAAGCGCCCGTCCAGCCAGCAGTTTCCAACCCTTGTTCCAATTCGCTTCGCCGCCAACGATTGCAGATTTCGACAAACGGACATTGTCGAAATAGACGTCCATGGACTTGGTGTAGCGTAGATTGGAATGTTCAATCGCTTGCATGGTCACGCCCGGCGCATTGGTCGGGATCAGCAGGAAGGTGAGGTTCTTATAGCGATCCTCCGGCGGGCCAGAGCGAGTCAGGCAATAGATATAGTCCGACCAGTCGGCGCCTGTGCACCATCTCTTTGCACCGTTCACGACAATCTCGTCGCCCTCCATGGCGCTGCGCGTTTCGACGCTCGCCAAGTCGCCGCCAACATTTGGCTCTGACAGGCCATAGCAAAGGAACATCTCGCCGCGCGCAAGCTTCGGAAGGAACTCAGCCTTTTGTTCTTCGGACCCGTTTTCAGACAGGTTCATCCCGCCATAGAAAGCGGCGTGAATATAAGGCCCGGCCAGGAACGCGCCGGCTTGGCAAAGCTCGTCAATCACGGCGGTGGCGCCGATAATGTCTTGGCCCATGCCGCCATATTCTTCGGGAATGGTCAGGCCGATCAGGCCCATTTCTGCGATCTGGTTGAATGTGTCGCGCGGCCAGGTCGACTCGCGGTCCCAATCTCGGCGTTTGTCGCGCGGAGCGTGCTCCGTCACAAAGCGCTGAAGCTGGCGCCGGATTTCAGTGATGTGGTCAGGTTCGTTTGCGAAATAACTCATCTCTTGATCTCTTATGCCTTAGGGCTCGATTTGGGCGAGCCTGATCAGGTAACCGTCTGGGTCTTGCACCACAAACTGCGTCTGTAAAACCGTGTCGTCGCGTCGCTGATAGGCTTTGGTCTCGAGCACGAGAAACAGGTTTGCCTCTGCCGCTTGGCAAGCCGCATAGAGCGCCCGCACATCCTCGACCATGATTTGCAGATTCACGCCGCGCCCAAAGGGGTGCTCGAGCGGCCCTGCCAGCCAGGTGCGCCCAATCGGTTCCTCCAGCATCAGCGAGACCGAGCCGCGCTTCAGGCACGCGAAACGGTCTTCGGGCCGCGCATAATCCACCTCGAACCCGAGCAGCCCACAATAAAAGTCTAAGCTCGCCTCAAGGTTGGAAACATAAAGCTCGGGGGTGAGGGAGTAGGCCATCCGTAGATCGTGAGGTCGCCTAGCGCCCGATCGCCTCGCTGTCATATGGCACGGTTTGATAGACCTGATTGATCCAGTTGCCGAACAAAAGATGGGCATGGCTGCGCCAGCGGTTTTGTGGGGCGATGGTGACATCATCGCCGGGGAAATAGCCATGCGGCGGCTTGATCGGTTTGCCAGCCGCAACGTCGCGATCATACTCCTCTTTCAGCGAGGTCGAGTCATATTCAATATGATTGAAGCAATACAGGCTGCGCGCTTCGGCATCCGAGAGCAGGCACGGGCCAGTAAAGTCGCTGTCCATCAGAATTTGTAAGCCAGGGGCTTTGGCAATGTCGGCGGCGCGCACTTCCGTCCAGCGTGATACTGGGATCTGAAAATCATCGCTGAACCCAGACAGATAAGGGGAGGTCGGCGCTAAGTTACGGTGGCGATAGACCCCGAACGCCTTGTCCGCGAGTTGGTGTTTCGGGACGCCGTGGAAGTGATAGGCCGCTGCCATAGCACCCCAGCAAATGAAGAAGCTGGAATGGACATGCGTGCGCGTCCATTCAAAGATCTGGGTCAGTTCGTCCCAATAATTTACGTCTTCAAAGGGGAGGGTCTCAATCGGCGCGCCGGTAATGATGAAGCCGTCAAACTTGCGGTGCTTCACCGCGTCCCAATTCTGATAGAAACTGATCAGATGATCCTGGCTGGTATTCTTTGGCGTGTGGCCGCCCACCATGACCAGGGTCATTTCAATCTGCAGAGGACTGGCGCCAATCAGTCGAGCGATTTGAGTTTCCGTCCGGATCTTGTTCGGCATCAGGTTGAGCAGCCCGATCTGCAAAGGCCGGATATCCTGACGGATCGCGTCGGAGTCTGATAGCACCGCAACGCCTTCATTGATCAGCGTGTCGCGCGCCGGCAACGTATCTGGAATTTTGATCGGCATTTGCCTCTCCAGTTTCATATCATCGCTGTCAGGAAGGGCGGATGGGATAGGTCCCAATCAGTCTCCGCACGGCCTTTTAGCGACTTGTTTAATGTGGCTGCAAGCCGACCGGCCAAATCACCACAACGGCCGCTGACATAGGTGAGAACTGGCTTCAGGTCAAATCCTGATCAATTTCGAAAAAGGCGTCTCAATTTCAAAAAACATCATTCAATTTCGCGATTGCAGAGCATTCGGCGCGAATTTTTGGTGATCTGATCTCGCAGCAAAGATCTGCAAGCCAACAAAAAAGGACTTCAACTATGCGTACTCCCAGAACACTTGCCGCGATCGCTCTAGGTCTCACAGCGCTGAGCTTCACACCCGCGCTCGCCAGCGAGCAGCCGGTCGCCGAGACGGTCCAAATCACCATTAATCTCGATGCGTCTGCTGAAGAGATTTATCAAAGCATCCGTAGCCAAGCCTGGACGGCTTGTAAGGTTGAGGCCGGCAGTCACTATATCGCGGCGCGGATGAATGCTCGGCGTTCGTGTCAGAAGGCGATGATCGCGGATGTTGTTGAGGCGCTCGAGGCCCCAGAGGTCCTTCGCCTTGCACAAAAGAGCGGTATTTGCCTCAAAAGCTAAACGGCACTCCTCCCACAAAGACGCGCGGCCTCAATGGCCGCGCGTTTTTCGTTGCGGGTTAGATATCTGCGAAATCACCGCCGCGGCCTTTGCCGCCTGCGAACCGCGCTGCACCGGAACTTGCCCCGGCGCGCAGGGAGTCGCGACCGATCTCAGCCTCAAACTTCAGGGCCTCTTGCATGGGCAGCGACCATTGCTGCATCGCGCTTTTGCGATCATTGCGCATACAGATTTGTGGGAACGCGGCGATTTGCTCGGCGAGTTTCAAGGCTTCCGTTAGCGCCTCGCCTTCGGGGACAACCCGGTTTGCGAGGCCAAACGACAAGGCTTCTTCGGCGCCGACGCCGCGTCCGCTCAGGATCATGTCCATCGCCCGCGATTGCCCGATCAGGCGCGGCAGGCGCACCGTCCCACCATCGATCAGAGGAACACCCCACCGGCGGCAATAGACCCCGAAGATCGCTGCCGCGCTGGCCACACGCAGATCACACATGATGGCGAGTTCCAACCCGCCTGCGACGGCATTGCCTTCCACGGCCGCGATTGATGGTTTTGTCAGCTCAAGCCAGGTTGGCCCCATCGGAGCTTCGCGCTCAAACTGCGCGCGCTCGGCGACAGCTTTCAAATCCGCACCCGCACAAAAATGTCCGTCGGCGCCGGTCAGGATGTGGACCAGAACATCATCATCGGTTTCGCCGCTTTCAAACGCCGCGCGCAATTGCGCCGCTGTTTCCGGGTTCACCGCATTGCGCGCCTCTGGGCGATTGATCGTAATGATCTGGACTGGGCCTTGGCGATCAATTCGGACGAGATCGGCCATGCTCTAGTTTCCAGTGAGGTTTGGCTTGCGCTTCTCGCGGAACGCGTCGACGGCCTCTTTGCGGTCGTCCATATAGTTGGAGACGCTTTCCCAGCCGACACTGGCATCCATTAATTGCGAGGCGAGGGCGCGCAGCGGAATGTTCGCCACCGTCTTGGTCCAACGCACAGCCCATTTCGGATTGCCTTGCAGTTTGGTGACAAGTTCACCGACTGTGGCGTCGAGTTCATCACCTGGCACCGCGTAATTGATCAGGCCGAGCTCTTTCGCTTCTGTCGCGGTCAGCAGATCGCCGGTCATCAACAGCTCTTTTGCTTTCGCAAAGCCGATCAATTGCGGCCAAATCACCGCGCCGCCATCGCCCGCGACCAGGCCGACTTTGACATGTGGATCGCCAATCAGGGCTTTTTCGTCTGAGACGATCATGTCGCAGAGAAGCGCGATCGTTGCGCCAAGGCCTGCTGCTGCGCCATTCAGACGGCAGATCATCGGCTTTTCCATATCCAGCAATGAGGTCACGATCCGTTTCGCTTCCCAGGCAATATCGCGAAACTTGCTCGGGTCAGAGATCTGCTCATCAAACCAGTCAAAATCACCGCCAGCGCAGAAGGCGCGGCCTTTGCCAGTGAGGATGATGATGTCGCTTTCGCTGTCGCGCTGGAGGTCGGTGAAGACCCGGCCGAGCTCTTCGTGCATGGCCGCATCGACGCCGTTCACAGGGTGATCCGAGGTGATCGCGGCGGTTAGCACACGGCCCTCACGCTCAAATGTGAAACGGGAATAGGCGACGCTCGTAATGTCGAAAGGAGTGGTCACGTTTAGAAAGGTCCTATACCAAGAGAAAACAGGAAGATGAGGCTGCCGAGCGCCGCCAGACAGGTCACGACGAGGCCGATCGATGCGCCAATCTGGCGACGTCCGAACCCGTCACTGGTGAGGCCGCGATAAAGCGCAAAGGCGGTCAGCGCGAAGCCGGTCAGGCCAAACCAAAACGCCCAGCCTGTCGAGGGTAAGACGCCAATCGGCAGTGCCATCGGATGATCGGTCGCGGTGGCGAGTATTTGTTTCACCGCCCAGGCGAGGCCGCCGAGCGAGAGCAACGCGCCGCCCCAAGTGATCGCCCGCGACTGGCGCATGCCCGGCGCATTGACGCCTTGAAGTTTGCGCGCGGTCCAGCCGAGCGGGAACATGATGACGCTGATCACGAGCAGAAGGGCGGCGAGGATGACACCATAAGGATACTGCCCGGATTGCAGACCGCGGGCAAAATGATACGGCGCCTTGGTTTCGATCAGGCGGGTTAGAAATTGCGGCGCGGCGACGTCAGCGAGGCAGGACGTGTCGAGCTTGGCCTCTGGGTCTTTGACGAACGCGACCCAAAGGTCCTGCCCACACCCCGGTGAGTGGCTGAACAGCGCGCCATGCCCGGTATGTGGGAATTCAACATATTGCCCATTGGCGAGGTCCGACATGATGGACTGGCTATAATTGGGTGGTGTGATCGGGTCAGCCGTGCCCGCCGCGACCAGGATCGGAACGTCGGTGACAACGCGCTTCACGGTTGGGTCTGGCCCGAGATCGTAGACGGCATCACAGACTTCCGCCCAGCCGACCGTGTCTGTCCATTTAGAGAGTTGCGGTTCGGCCCGGCGCATCGCGGCAAACTGTTCCTCAGAGACTTTGATCGCGCCGCGGCAATTGGCGACCAGTTCCAGCCCGTTGCCGGCGGCATGATCGATGGGGCGGCCCAACACCTCGAAATAGGCTTCAATCGCTTCAATATCGCGGTTCTCGAGCGCGGTCAGCAGGCTTGGAAAGTCAGCGTAGAGATTGTTGGCGTAAAGCGCCTGGAAAACTGCCCCGCCGGCGAGGTCGCCATCCAGGACAACGGTCCCGTTGAGCGCTGAACCAGGGTCCATCGTGTCCAAGACGATCGGATCTGCATCATAGGCTTCGAACGCCTTGATGAAACGATCCCGGAAGCTGCCGACATCTCGCGCACAAGCAGGATCGGCGGCGCAGTCCGCGTCCAAGGCGTCTAAAGCCGAGCTAAATCCGTAGGCCGTGGCTTCCCATCCCCCGGTTTCGAGCGGGGTTGCTGGGACGACGCTGTCGAGGATCGCGGCGCGTATGCCACCCTCATCGACTTGTAAGATAGCCTGGCCGAGCGACGTCCCATAGGAGACCCCGAATAGGGTCCATTGATCATAGCCGAGCGCGATCCGGATATCGCGAACATCCAGCGCATTCTGCCATGTCGTATAGCCATCCACTTCAATCCCGCGCGCCCGCGCTTCGGCGAGACATGTCTCAAACGCGGCTTTTGAGCGTTCAACGCCTTCTTCGATTGGCACACCGAACTGGAAATTTCGCGGCACGGCGCGGCAGAAATGGCCTTCTGAATAGCCAATCCCGCGTTGATCAAAGAAGATCAAATCGGCCGCTTCACGGAACTCTTTCGTATTGGCGGCCTGATAAGCGTAGATCCGCCCTGCGCCGAGCGATGGCCCGCCGGGCCCGCCGGTGAGACGCATGACGGCGCGTCGTTCTGGATTGTCTGACGTCGACTTGATGCTGAGAACGGAGAGTTTGATCAGACGACTGTCGGGCTTGGTGCGATCTTCAGGGACCAGCACATATCCACATCGAAACTCTTCAGGATCATAGTCGGGCGCTTGTGCGTGAAACGGACACACATAAGGCGTGAATGTCGGTTCGAAATCGGCCCAGTTTGAATGCACACGGTCCGGGTCGAGGATTGGGATGGCGGGTAGGTCTGGATCGGTCTGAGCCAACGCGACGGGCGCCGCCAACAAAACAAAGAGCGTCAGAAGTATGAGCTTCAATTGATGTGACATAGCGGCCTCCCGTCCGATTATTATCGTCTCCGACCCTAAGCTTCGGCGCTGACTTGCACAACGCGGCGGCCAAAATTCTCGCCTCGGAACAGTCCGCAGAAGGCTTCTGGCATTTTGTCGATGCCCTCAAACCGCTCTTCTTTCAGCTTCAGTTCGCCCTTACCGATCAAGGTTGCCATCTCGTTCAGGGCGACTGGGAACTCTCGCGCGAAGTCAAACACAACAAGGCCCTGCATCAGAACGCGATGCGTGATGAAAGGCTTCGTATTGACGATGCCTGGGGTTTCTTCGGGTGACAGATTATAGTCTGCCACCTGACCGGAAATGCAGATCCGGCCGTTGAGGCGCATCTTGGGTAGGACGCGGTTGACCATTTCATTGCCGACATTGTCGAACAGCACATCCACGCCCTTTGGCATGGCTTCGCTGATCGCCGCATCGAGATCCGGCGTCGTCTTATAATTGATCGCGTGATCGAAGCCGGCTTCGTCGACCAGCCATTTGCACTTTGTGTCGCTGCCGGCGATGCCGACCACTTGTTCTGCGCCGCCAGCTTTTGCGAGTTGGCCAGCCGTCGCCCCGACCGGTCCGGCTGCAGATGTCACAAGCACGCGGTCTCCGGCTTGGAATTTGGCGACAGATTTCAGGCCAAACCAAGCGGTCAGGCCCGGCACACCCAAGACGCCAATCCAGAGTGATAGAGGCAGGGCTACTACATCTGGCACTTGGCCGATAAAGCCTTTGCCACTTTGAATCGTATGCGTGCGCCAACCGCCTGCGCAGAAGACTTTTGTGCCGACGGGATAGGCGTCATTTTCGCTGGCATCGACAATACCTACGCTAAACCCATCAATCGGCTTGCCGAGGGGCAGGGCTGCTGCATAGCTGTCGCCGCCAGAAAGGCGCGAGCGCGTGCCCGGATCGACGGAATTCCAAATGTGGCGAACCCGAAATTGCCCTTCGCCTGGCACCGGAAGGTCTTTGCTGACAAGCTCGAAATCACTGGGCTTTGGCGCACCCTCGCAATACTGTTTCAGGACGATTTGTTGCATATGATCACTCAAGTGGAACTCTCCGCATTTTTTTGCCTATGGACCACTAATAATAGTGCCCGGCTAGATGGGACGTTGCGGCATGCAATTTGCTTAAGTGTTTCTAATCGTAAACTCCAGTTGTTGTCCGGGATTTAGAACTCTATGTGGGGCAAAATATTAAACAAACAGAATTGGGCGTCGCCAGTGACCTCTCTGACCCATCTTGATCGGCTTGAAGCCGAGGCTATTCATATTATCCGCGAGGTCGCCGCCGTCGCCGAAAACCCAGTAATGCTCTACTCGGTTGGAAAAGACAGCGCGGTGATGTTGCACTTGGCCATGAAAGCCTTCTATCCGAGCGTGCCGCCTTTTCCTTTGATGCATGTCGATACGACGTGGAAGTTCCGCGAAATGATCGAATTTCGCGACCGCAAGGCCAAAGAGCTCGGAATGGATCTGATCGTGCATTCCAATCAGGACGGCATTGACGCCGGTGTCGGACCGTTCTCGCACGGCTCATCCGTGCACACGGACATTATGAAGACCCAGGCGCTGAAACAGGCCTTGGACAAGCACAAGTTCGACGTCGCCTTTGGCGGCGCGCGGCGCGATGAGGAAAAGTCTCGCGCCAAGGAGCGCGTTTTCTCGTTCCGGACCGCGGAGCATCGCTGGGACCCGAAAAACCAGCGCCCGGAGCTCTGGAACCTTTACAATGCGCGCATCCACAAAGGCGAAAGCATTCGCTGTTTCCCAATCTCAAATTGGACTGAGCTTGATATCTGGCAGTATATCCGCCGTGAGCAGATTGAGATCGTTCCGCTCTACTACGCGGCTGAGCGCCCGGTTGTTGAGTGGGAAGGTAGCCAGATCATGGTCGATGATGAGCGCATGCCGAAAGAGCTGCGCGATAAGGCGGTGATGAAATCCGTCCGGTTCCGCACACTCGGTTGTTATCCGCTGACCGGCGCGGTCGAAAGCACCGCCGATACGCTTGAAGACATAATTCAAGAAATGCTGCTCACCACCTCCTCGGAGCGCCAAGGTCGGACGATTGACCGTGACCAGTCGGCGTCGATGGAGAAGAAGAAACAAGAGGGGTATTTCTAAATGTCTCACGTTGATACCCTGATCGCCGAAGATATCTCTGCTTATCTCGAGGCGCATGAGAACAAGTCGCTGCTTCGCTTCATCACCTGCGGCAGCGTAGATGATGGCAAGTCGACCCTGATTGGGCGCTTGCTCTACGATTCCAAAATGATCTTTGAAGATCAGTTGGACGCTCTGGAAAGCGACTCCAAGAAACACGGCACGCAAGGCGAGAATATTGACTTTGCTTTGCTCGTTGATGGTCTGTCAGCTGAGCGCGAGCAAGGCATAACGATCGATGTCGCCTATCGCTTTTTCTCAACCGATCGCCGTAAATTCATCGTCGCGGATACGCCGGGGCATGAGCAATATACGCGCAATATGGCAACCGGTGCCTCAACCGCCGATCTTGCCATCCTCATGATTGATGCGCGCAAAGGCATCCTGACCCAGACGCGCCGCCATAGCTTTATCGCGAGCTCGCTCGGCATTCGCAAACTGGTCCTGGCGATCAATAAGATGGATCTCGTGGAGTATGATGAGGCGGTCTATAATCGGATTGAACAAGACTTCCTAGAATTTGCCGAAGAGCTGTCTGCCGGGATCGAGATTCAAGCCATCCCAATGTCGGCGCTCGCAGGCGACAATATCACCGAAAATTCAGACAATATGCCCTGGTATCAGGGCCCGCCTCTGATGGAGTATCTCGAGACGGTTCCGGTTGATGATGAGCGCGTCAATGCACCGTTTCGGATGCCGGTCCAATGGGTCAACCGCCCGAACCTGGACTTTCGCGGCTTCTCCGGCCAGATCGCCTCGGGCCGGATCAAGCCGGGGGATAAAGTCAAAACGCTGCCGAGTGCGAAAGAGACCACGATTGAACGGATCGTGGTGCATGGCGGCGACCTGAATGAAGCGATTGCCGGACAATCTGTGACGCTGACCTTTGCCGACGAGGTCGACACCTCGCGCGGCGACGTGATTTGTGCGGCTGGCGAACCGGCTGAAACGGCTGATCAATTCCAGGCGCGTGTGCTTTGGATGGCAGACACTGAGATGCTGCCCGGGCGCCGGTATTTGCTGAAGATCGGCACCAAAACCGTCACGGCGACCGTGCTCGATCTGAAGTTTGGGATCGATGTGAATACGATCCAGGACAAACCGGCGAAAACGCTGGGCCTCAACGATTTCGGGGTGATCACCCTGGCACTGGATCAACCGATTGCCTTTGATCCCTATGATCAAAACCGGGAAACCGGCGGATTCATCCTGATCGATCGGATGACCAATAATACGGTTGGCCTCGGGCTGATCGACTTTGCATTGCGCCGCGCGGGCAACATTCACTGGCAAGCGCTGGATGTGGATCGGGCTGCGCTCGCGAAACAGAAAGAGCAGAAACCAGCCGTGCTTTGGTTCACTGGGCTTTCTGGTTCTGGGAAGTCGACCATCGCCAATGCCTTGCAGCAAAAGCTGTTCGCGATGGGCAAGCACACCTTTGTGCTCGATGGCGACAATGTTCGTCATGGCCTCAACCGCGATCTCGGCTTTACCGATGCCGACCGCGTGGAGAATATTCGCCGTGTCTCTAATGTCTCGAAACTGATGAGCGATGCGGGTCTGATCACGCTGGTCAGCTTCATCTCGCCGTTCCGGTCAGAACGCCGAATGGCGCGCAACATGATGCAGGATGGCGAGTTTGTTGAGATCTTTGTCGACACCCCGCTAGAGGTCGCCGAACAGCGCGATGTCAAAGGCCTCTACAAACGGGCCCGCGCCGGTGAAATTAAGAACTTCACTGGCCTCGATAGCCCGTACGAAGCACCAGAGTCGCCAGAGATTACCATCAACACGGTTGATCAAACCGCTGAGCAGGCCGCAGATGAGATCATTACCTGGATGCGCGAACGTGGTTGGTTTGAGGTCTAATTGAAATTAGCCCGCAAGGGCTTCTTTCTTCTCTTCAATCTCCATCCAATCGAGCTCGGCCTGCTCAAGCTCGGAGCGGGCCGTTTCCAAACGCGTATTGATGCGGTGGAACTCGTCAGGATTGTCATTGAACAGGTTCGGATCGGAAAGTTTGCCCTCGAGCTCTGCGATCTCGGCCTCAAGACGTGGCATCTCCGTTTCGACCTCTTTCAGCCGATGCTGATCTTTAAAGCTGAGCTTGGTTTGCTTTTTCGGCTCGGCCGCTTTGGGTTTTGCCGCTTTAGGTTTCTTGTCAGCCTTCGCAGCTTTGCCAGGTTTGCCTTTGATCTGAGATTGCGCGTCGCTCCAACCGCCCGCGGTCTCGACCCATTGGCCATCGCCGAGCGGGACCAGGCATGAGGTCACAGTCGCATCCAGGAAGGCCCGGTCGTGGCTGACCAGGATCAATGTGCCTTCAAAGTTGAGCAACATGTCCTCGAGCAAATCCAAGGTTTGCATATCGAGATCATTGGTCGGTTCGTCGAGCACCAGAACATCAGTCGACTGCGCGAGCGCGATGGCCAGCGTTAGCCGGTTGCGCTCCCCGCCAGACAGGGCAGCGACCGCTTGGCGCAACTGGTCCGGCTTGAACAAGAAATCCTTGGCGTAGGCCGCGACATGGCGCTGTTTGCCTTGCACCATGATGCTGTCGCCGCCTTGCGGGGCGAGTGCTTCCCAGAGCGTATCTTTCGGCCGCAGCGTTTCGCGCGTTTGGTCCAAATAGGTGATGCGCAGCGACGGATTGAGTTTTACATTGCCGCTATCGCGCTCCAACTCATCAAGCAGCAGTTTGAGCAGGGTCGTCTTGCCGACGCCGTTTGGGCCAATGAACCCAACGCGATCGCCGCGCAGGATCTTGAAGTCCAAACCCTCAACGATTTTCAGGTCGCCATAGGCTTTGGTCAGGCCAAAAGCTTCGATGACTTTTCGCGATTGGTGGCCGGCTTCTTCGGCGCTGATCCCGGCCTTTGCCTTCTGAGCAACGATTGCGGCTTTGCGGCGAGACGCCTCGGCGCGCATCGCTTTCAATCGGTGCAGGCGTCCCATGTTCCGGGCCCGGCGCCCGGTCACACCGCGCTGCAGCCAGTGTTCTTCGGCTTTGAGCTGAGTTTTGATCTTTTCAAGCTGGCGGATCTCCGCCTCTTCGATCTCTTCGGCCCAGCGTTCAAAATCACCATAGCCTTTTGGGCTCTTCAGAACGATCCCATCGCGCAGCCATAGCGTGTTGGTCGTAACATTTTCCATGAAACGGCGGTCGTGGCTAACCAGCAAGACCGCGCCATTAAACCCGATCAGGCGGGTCTCTAGCGTTTCGATCATAGGCACATCGAGATGGTTGGTCGGCTCATCGAGCAGCAACACATCCGGATCATAGGCGAAGGCTTTGGCGAGCGCCGCGCGCCTGATTTGTCCGCCTGACAGAATGTTTGGATTGGCGCTTGGGTCGACGCCAAAATGGCCAAGCTCCGCCTCAGCGCGCCACGCTTCTGCACCGCCGGATGTGGCATAGTCCGAGACGGTTTCAAAGGCCGACAGATCTGGTTCTTGCTCGACCGTCGTGATCATCGTGCCAGGTTGAACCCAAAGTTCACCCTCATCTGGCTCGTGGCGCCCGGTGATCAGCCGCATCAAGGTCGATTTCCCGGCCCCGTTTCGGCCAACCAGCGCCGCGCGTTCGCCTTTGGCCAAGGTAAATGAGACGCCTTCAAAAAGCGGCTTCCCGCCAAAAGCGAGCCGCACGTCGGTCATGATGAGAATAGGAAGTGACACAGGTTTTTAGGCTTTGAGTTTATAGCCAGACCGCAGCATCCACCAAACCCCTGCAGAGGCGAGGAAGGCAGCGGCGCCGCTGACGATCATTCCGGTCATGATGTTCGAGTTGGCGGCGTCTAAGAAGCCATATCTGAAGCCATCAATCAGGAAGAAAATTGGATCGAAATAAGCCGCCGATTTGAATGGCTCCACGAGCACATTGATGTCGTAGAAGGTTCCAGACAAGAATGTCAGCGGAACGATGACGAAATTTGAGACCGCTGCAAGGTGATCAAACTTGTCCGCCCAGATGCCACCCATAGCGCCAATTGCTGCTAAGAAGATCGTTGCCATCAAGCCAAACCAAATGATTGGCCAGACATGTACGACTGAAAGATCCGCGAGGCCGCTAAAGTGAATGCCGGTGGCCGCGATGGCGCCGACAATCACGCCGCGTGTCACCGCGCCAAAGATGAAGCCGATCGCGAGTTCCACAGGCGATAGGGGCGGCATGAGAAAGTCGACTTGGCTGCCTTGGACTTTGGCAATGGTCAGGGAGCTCGATGAGTTTTGAAACGCATTCTGCAACATCGCCATCACAATCAGGCCGGGCGCCAAGAAGTTATTATAGTCGAGACCGGCAAAGTCGCCGGACAATTCCCCGCGATTGCCGAATGCGAGTTTGAACACGGTCATGAACAAGAGCGTCGAGACCACAGGCGCGAGCAGCGTTTGCATCCAGACCTTCATAAAACGGCCCACTTCGCGCTGATAAAGTGTCCACAAGCCGAGCCAGTTCACGGCGCCATAAGTGCGTGGTTTCGGCGGCGATATTGTAGAAGAAGATGTATCAGGCATGACTGGACACTTAAGAGCTGACTCGGCGTTTGGCGATAGCCTAAAATCTATCCACAGCTGCTACTAGATATTGATTGCCTGTGGACAGAGATGATCAGTATCTTGTGTTTAGTTTCGCTCCTGATACGATATATAGCGTTAGAGCGGGGCTGGTGGCATCGCTCTTATCAATATCTAGGGGCTGCCAAGGAGCGGGGTAAAACGCATGGCTTGGACTGAAGATCGCGTAGAAGTATTGAAAAAGCTATGGGCAGAGGGCCATTCGGCGAGCCAGATAGCGAAAGAGCTGGGCGGCGTGACGCGAAACGCTGTAATCGGCAAAGTGCACCGCCTCGGCCTGTCGGGTCGGGCGACACCGTCTCGTCCGGTGAAGCGCCCGCCGCGCCTTGCGCATCCAAAACCACGGATCCGGCCAGATGGCGCCGTCGTTGCGCCGAAACCGCAGCGTGAACCGGTCGAGCCACAGCTTAAACCAAACGAAAAAACGGCGATGCTCGCCGCGTTGACCCCGCAGCCCCTCTCAGACGGCGAGGCGGCAACCATTCTAACCCTGCGCGACAGCATGTGTAAGTGGCCGATTGGTGATCCAGCCGATCCAAAGTTTGCCTTTTGCGGCCGCAAAGCGACCTCCGGCCCTTACTGCGCAGAGCATGCAAAAGTGGCGTTCCAGCCTGCTAAAAAGCGCGAAAAGAAAAAGGCCGAATACGATTACGTTCGCAAAATCGCTGGCTAATCAGACAGCGATCGCGTTTTAGACCACACCCAAAGGCGGCTCGGAGCATTCTCCCAGCCGCCTTTTTCTTATCCAGGCGACGCAGGCGCTGGGTTCTGTTCTGACGGGTTGGTTTCGATAGAAGGCTTGCAGCGCTCTCTCGCCGTTCGGTCTCACCTTGAGGGCGTCGGCTTTAGCACACGAAAAAGCCGCCACATTCCGTTAAAGCGGGAACGCGGCGGCCAGTAGGAACCCGCCCAAGACAGGAGGGCAAAGGGCGGGTTTTTCAAAAAGCTCTGCTGAGCTTTAAAGTGAACGGCTCACGGTCAGGACAACACGCTCATCGCCATTGTCGCCTTGCTCGTCCGCATCCGTGCCCCAGAAGCGCAGGTCGAAGTCGACATACTCAGTCGCGAGTGTCGCGCCGAGAGAGTAGTTTGTGTACTCTTCGATGAAGCCGTCGCCACCATCAGCATAGGTGCCGACTGACGCGTCAAATCCGAGTGTTTCAGTTGCTGCAAAGCCAGCCGTGAAGTCGAGATAGACCGTCTCATTGTCTGGGTCGATATAAGCGTACCCACCAAGATCAACAGCGCCGAGCGAGAAGCCAAGACCGCCATAAACCTCGAGGAAGTCGAGATCGTCAGCGTCTGGATAGACATATCCAATTACACCTACGTCCCATGCAAGACCGCCTTCGGTTTCACCCGCAAAGCCGCCATACAGGTCGAGTTCCATATTGGCGCCACCAAAGTCGACAATAGATGCCCATGTGCCAGCGTAGAACGCGCCGTTTGCATAGTCGAACCCGCCTTGGATGGCTGGGTTTTCGCTGTTTTGAGACACGCCGCGCCAGACATAGTCTGTGGTCAAGGCGACATTGCCAGAGAATTCACCCTCAGCCAGGGCGGTAGGCGCTGTGAATGCGCCAGCGATCATTGCGAGTGCGAGACCACGTGAAATCATTTTCCCCATCAATCTGCTCCTTCCAGAAATTGCGATTGGTGAGCTGTAAAGAGCGGACTGCTCGAGTTTTAGCCACTTAAGACGGCATTAATGGGTGAAAAATCTCTGTATGCGCACGAAATTTGAGCAAATCGAGAATTTCGCGCCTCCAAAGCCGTCGGTCGCCGATAATTGCAGTTCTGTGAGTGGACGGCGTCAGCACGTGGCTCAAAAGCCACCAAATCAGGCTGAAACTCCCATAATATCTGCGGTTCTGGGGCGCTCACAGCGGCGCGGGTGGATGGCTTACGCTGCGTCGAGGAGCAAAACTGCAAAGAAATCACGCGGGTCGCGCCAATTTTCGCGCAGGGTCCATCCAGTCGGCGCGATCACATCGACGAGTCGCGTTAGATCGAATTTACGCGAATTCTCCGTATGGATCGTCTCATCTTGAGCAAAGGCAATGCTTTGCGTGCCAATCGTAACGGTTTGCGACTTGAGACTGCGCAGGTGCATCTCAATTCGCGAGTCCTCGTCATTCCAGATCGCTTCGTGCTGAAACGCGTCGAGATCGAAATTCGCCCCAAGATCGTGATTGATCCGCCGCAGGAGATTCAAATTGAACGCCGCGGTGACGCCTTGGGCATCATCATAGGCTGGCATGAGGATATCCGGCGACTTACGCAGATCGACACCAATGATGAATTTGCTTTGCGGGCCGAGCAGGCGGCGCGCGGCGCGCAGAAACTGATCAATCTCACCGTCGCTCAAATTACCAATGGTTGAGCCTGGAAAGAAACCGACCGGTGTGCCGTCAATATGATCAGGCAGGCCCAACT
Organism: Henriciella sp.; assembly: GCA_027019605.1. Lineage (GTDB taxonomy): Bacteria > Pseudomonadota > Alphaproteobacteria > Caulobacterales > Hyphomonadaceae > Henriciella. The sequence continues at coordinate 29,477 of JALUWJ010000118.1, forward strand.
CGACCATGAAGTCGGCCGCGATCGGATGAACGGCGAGATCCGGGTATTCTAACTTCAGGGCGTCAGCGGTTTGAAGCAGGAAGTCTTCGGAGACATCAATTGGCACATACCCCGCGGGATCAACCAATGCGTCCAAGAGTATTCGGGTTTTCGTCGACGCGCCGGCGCCATATTCAACCAGGAGCGCGCGCGGCCCGAGCGCATCGGCCATTGCCGTGGCATGGCGGGTCAGAATTCCGATTTCCGTTCGGGTAGGATAATATTCTGGAAGCTCGGTAATCTGCTCAAACAGGTTCGATCCGGCTTCGTCATAGAAATATTGGCAGGGCAGGGTCTTTTGCGTCTGGGCGAGGCCGGTGAGGACATCTTGCAGGAACCGGTCTGTCTGAGACGCGGCATGTGGTTCGAAAGCGTCGTCCATGATTAGATATCCCGCGCCAGGCGCAATCCTGAGAATTGCCAGCGTTTGTCTGGATGAAAGAAGTTGCGATAGGTGGCTCGGATATGCTGGTCAGGCGTGGCGCAGGAGCCGCCGCGCAAGACCATCTGACCGCTCATGAACTTGCCATTATACTCGCCGACTGCGCCATCCGCGACTTTGAAGCCGGGATAGGGCGTAAATGGGCTCGCAGTCCATTCCCAGACATCGCCGAAATAGTATCTTTGGTTTGCATCGGATTGGACTTGCGGCTGGTAATAGCTGCTGCCTGAAAATGTGCCATCGAGCTCCGCGGTCTGGGCCGCGAATTCCCACTCTTGCTCCGTCGGTAGGCGCGCACCGGCCCATGTCGCATAGGCATCCGCTTCATAGAAACTGATATGCGTCACCGGCGCTTCCAGATTAACCCGCCGGGCGCCGGACAGGGTCATGGTATGCCAGCTATCGCCGTCTTGATACCAATAGAGCGGCGCTTGCCAGCCTTCAGATTGAGCGGCGGAAAATCCATCCGATAGCCAGTATTTCGGGGTCTCGTATCCACCATCCTTGATGAAAGCGATCCAGTCGCGATTGGTCACGGTGCGCGAGGCAAGTTCAAATGGGCGGACGATCGCCTCATGGCGCGGCGTTTCGCAGTCAAACGCGAACGCATCGCCCGCATGACCCATCTTCATTGTACCGCCGTCAAACCGGTCCCATTGCAGGGGTGCGGCTTCTAGGTTTGCCGTCTGAAGGTTCACGTCTGGCTTCAGAGCGGGTTGAAGCGGGTTTTGAGCGAACAGGTGCAGGATGTCGGTCAGCAATAATTCCTGGTGCTGTTGCTCGTGTGACAGCCCTAGCGCGAGAAGATCGCAAGCCTCCGGTTGGCTGTTGATCAGCTCTGTCATCTTCGCATCAACATGGGCGCGATAGGCAAGTACTTCTTCTAAACTCGGGCGGGTCAGCAATCCGCGCATCGGGCGGGCATGCCGCTCGCCGACGGCGTCATAGTATGAATTGAACAGAAAGCTGAATTTCGGATGATGGCGGACACCGTCGCCATAGACAGACGCGAGCATGAATTCTTCAAAAAACCAGCTCGTATGCGCCAAATGCCACTTCGCGGGGCTGGCATCTGGCATGGATTGAGCCGTGGCATCGGCATCGCTCAGCGTTGCGGCAAGAAATTCAGACTGGCGCCGAACGGTTTGATAGCGCTCGAGATTGGACTGGGAGGACGCGCGCTGTTGTTTTGGTTGTGCCATGCCCTGTTGTTTCGCTTTTGGCGTGTGCCGTCAATGATGGCTCCTGACACTTTGGGTCAGGAGCGACCACGCAATTGATAGTCTGCTTGTGGGACATACAGACTCTGCCGACGATGTCCCGTGAAGCTTTCATAAAGATGGAACGTGTCAACCAATGCAGGTTCGCTTTTCAGGATCTGAAAATCCTCGCTCCAGGTGCGCACGGCCTCAAGCGGAGATTGGTTGCAATAGGCGACCGTGATGTGCGGCGCAAACGGATCCTGACCCAACTTGACGCCAAACCGGCGCGCGACTTTTCGGCACTCATTGGCCAAGGTATCGAGCGCGTCTGATCGGGCCACCCGGGCGTATAGCGCGCGTGGTTCCCGCCGGCCGAACCAACCGACCCCGGAAAGTTCTAACTCAATCGATGGCGCAGATATGTGTTCCAGGGCGTCGGCAATCTCGTGCGCGACCTCGCCGTCGACCTGCCCGTAAAAGCATAGCGTGACATGATAGTGATGGCGTTTGCGCCAACGCGCACCCTGAATTTCGACGCTGAGAGGTTCGAGCCGATCCGCGAGTTCGTATGGCACTGGCAAAGCGGCAAATAGGCGGTGCATCGGGCGTATCTTTCAGCGTTCGGGCTCGTCCAAAGAAAGAAGCCCGACCAAGCGGCCGGGCTTCAAACACTTAGATAATCTCGCCAGCTTAGCTTGCAAGATCGTCCAGCTTGCCGAAATGCTCGGCCAGCAGGTAGTAGAAAGTCACACGAGACTTATTTCCGCCTTCCGGCTTCAAGGTCTCGCAAACAGATCCGATTGCGGAATCAAGCTCATCATTTGATTGCGCCAGGGCAAGTTTACCACGGCACCATTTTTCACGCACCCGGCCAAGCTCTGTGTCGTCTGAGCAAGAGACCAGTGAGCTGTCTCGGTTGCGCAGTGCGATGCCGAGATGTCCCACGATTTTCTCAGCCGCGGCTTGGTTATAACCCTTGGCGTATTTCTTGATATTGTCTTCGTACTTTGAGGCGTCAGCCATAGAAGTTCCCCTTTGTTCTACTGCGATCTGTAACGATCTTTGCAGTCGTCCTGAATTTGCCCCTGCTGTCGGTTAAAGTCAAACCCTCGCAATGTGATCTTTGGTTAAGGACACGGCGAAGGCTGCGCCTTATGGCAGGCATTCACTTCGGTTTCGAGCTCATCTGTCCAGGTGAGGTCGAACGCGTCGATGCAAATTTTCAGCTGTTCCATCGTCGTGGCGCCAATGATGGTCGAGCCCATAAACGCGCGGCTATCGCAGAATTTCAGAGCAAGCTGCGCCGGATCGAGACCGAATTTTTCAGCCAGCACAAAATATGATTCCAGCGCTGACAAACCTTGCGGGCTTTCATAGCGCTGCATCCGGTCAAAAAGCTGCTTCCTTGAGCCTTTCGGCAGCGCTCCATTGCGGTACTTTCCGGTGAGGTAGCCTTGAGCAAGCGGCGAATAAGACAGAAGGCTGACTTGTTCGCGCACGCAAACCTCTTCCAGGCCGCCATCTTCGAAGGTGCGATTGACGAGATTGTAAGCGTTTTGGATCGACGCCATGCGCGGCAGGCCGCGAGCATTGCTTTCAGCGATGAAACGCATGACGCCAAATGGCGTCTCGTTCGACACACCGATATGGCGGATGCGTCCGGCTTTCACATGCGCGTCGAGATGCGCCAGGATCTCTTCAAATGGCTCATAAGGATAGCCATAGGCCTTGGCGTCCATTTTATCGCCAAACAGGCCAATCGGGCGATCTGGCCAATGCAACTGATAAAGGTCGATATAATCTGTCTGCAGGCGTTTCAGGCTTTTTCCGACCGCTTCATCGATCTGCGCCTTGGTGTGGCGAGTCCAGCTGACATCCTTGTCGCGGGTCCACAGCATTTTTGACAGGCCAGCGACTTTGGTCGCCAGAATGACGTCTTGGCGTCGGCCTGTTTTCTGAAACCAAGTGCCAATGATGCGCTCCGTGGAGCCTTGCGTTTCGGCGCTTGGCGGAACCGAATACATCTCCGCGGTGTCCCAAAAATCGACGCCGCGCTCTAGCGCATAGTCCATTTGGGCGTGGCCTTCCTCCTCGGTATTTTGCTGTCCCCAGGTCATGGTTCCGAGGCAGCAAGAGCTCACCATCAGATCTGTTTGTCCGAGCTGTCGTCGCTCAATCACCATAAGCATTTCCTCTAATTCTAATTCGCCGAAACGATAGAAGCCGAATCTTACCGTGACCAGCCCGGTTTTTCTTGAAAAGCGATAAAAATGACCACATACTATAGGCAATCCGTGCGCTTGTGCGCGGGCCTTTTAAACGAGGATAATATGAACGACTTTAACACATCCATGGCGCATGGCCGGACGATGGATGCCAGCATCAACGAGGGCCTGCGCTCGTTCATGTTGGGCGTTTACAACAAACTCGCCCTCGGCATCGCTCTGTCGGGCATCATCGCCTATGTCGCTGGGTCTGTCGCACCGATTAGTGCTGTGATTTATTCCGCACCGATCGCCTATATCGTGATGATTGCGCCAGTCGCCCTGATCCTGGGCTCTATGTTTTTGATGCGCAATCCGAGCCCAACCGGAAGTGCCATCCTGTATTGGGGCATTGTCGTGGCGCTTGGCCTGTCCATGGGCATCTATTTCTTGATGGCCAATCTCAATGTGGGGGGGATGACACATTTCGTCATCACCAAAGCGTTCCTGGCGACCTCGGCGACCTTCGCTGGTCTGTCGCTGTTCGGCTATACAACCAAGCGTGATCTTGGCCCGATCGGCACATTTGCGATTATGGGCCTTTGGGGCGCCTTTATCATCGGCATGCTGTTCATGGTTCTGCCATTGATTTTCCCGAACGTTGCTTTCTTCCAGGTTGGCGGCCCAATGCAGATCATTATCTCAGGCGCTTTTGCGCTGTTCTCTGCAATCTTGATCGCGTGGAACACGCAATCTCTGAAAGAAACCTATTTCGCACTGGGCGGTGATCAGCGCGGAATGGCGGTCGCCACGAATATCGGCGCGCTGAATTTCTTCATCTACTTCGTGAACATCTTCCAGTTCTTCCTGTCGATGATGTCGAACGATTAGATCGCGAGATTTACAAGACCCAAACCAAGGCCCGCAGAGAGATCTGCGGGCCTTTTTTATTGGTTGTATCCACGCTCTGTTTTGAGGCGAGAGGCACCAAATGCGGGTTTTTGGGGAGAATCATGCTCTCTATGCTGGCGAGGCATTGGCCGGCACCGAGTCGGCACTACAAATAATCTAGACGTAGGGGGATAGGATATTTGTCAGACCAAAATAGCAAATTTCCGATAGACGCAGGTTCAAAGCCGCGTGTCGTTGACGAGGAAAAGCTCGTGCAAGACTATTCGCTGGCCTTGCAAAAGACGCTTGAGGCCAAACGCCGGGACCCGAGCAATCGGTCAACTGAAATGCACGAACAGCTTCTCGCGGCCGTTGAGGCATTATCGAAATGGAAGAAGCCTGAGGCAGAGGGCGGGCATGTCATCCAGCTTTTCTCCAACAATACTGGTGACGAAGAGAAGGGGCAGGACAGTTAAAACGCATCGCGTTCATACTCCAGATTGACGATTCTCATGCATTCTCAAAAACAACAAACACCCCCGACCGACATTGCGACCCGTCCCAGCGCGACGAGCAATGCGGCGCTGCAATCGTCTGAACCCAGCCTCACCCCGATTGGATGCGGAAGCCTCGCCTTGCGCGTGATCATCCATCGCGAGCGTGTGTCTGATCGACAGCCTTTGGTGATCCTCAACTCCGTCGATTTTCCGATGCCGCCGTCTGAAGCGTTTTGTGAGCGCATGTGGGCTGGTGGATATCAGGTTATTTTCATCGAGCGCCCCGGCTTTGGCAGCTCCCGAGGTTTGCCGAAAGACTTGACCCAGGACCGGCACATCAAAAGCGGCGCCGCGGTGACGGCTGAAGCAGCGGTTCTGTATCAAATGCTGGAGCAGTTGGAGCTGAAAAACGTGGTCCTGCTTGGCATGGGTAGCGCCAATCCGGTCTGCTATCGCTTGTCGCGATTGAGCCCTGAAATATCGCTGTCGATATTCTCAAACGCGATGTTCAATCAGGATATTTGGGGCGTGTTCAGACCGCGCTGGTTCCAAAGCATGCTCCGCCAGACGGTTGGCTCGAAAGCAGGTCTGTATTTCGCAACCTATGGGGTAAAGCATCAATTACGCAAAGCGCCGATGTCATTCTATCGCGGGCTTCTGCAAAAGAGCCCGGGGGACCTGCGCTATTTTGAAGATAATAAAGCGGCTTTTCTTCAAGCCAGCCGGTTGATCCGGAACATTGAGGCTTCGACGTTCAATTATGATCTGAAAATGTCGCTTACACCGGACCATTTGCTCCGCGATAATTTTTTCGACGGCGCCAATGCTGTGATCATGACCGGCGAAGAAACCACGGAGCTTTGGCAGAGCCAGCTCGAAGCTGAGGCCGGTCGGTTGAACCTGCCCGTGGTCTATGCGCCGAGCGGAGATCTCTACGCGCCCTATGCCTCACCTGATATGTTGCTCGAGACGATGGGCGAGCGATCCCGGAAACGAAGCAGAGCGTAGGCACCTCAGTACCTTCTAAGCGCAATTTCTTTTTGCAATTGACGTTTGAGGCGGCTTGCCTATTCTGGAACATCTTGGCAACAAACGCGGGGCGAGGAATGGAAGCAGAAATGATCAGCCCCGGCGCCGCGGAAATATCCCGAGGGGTTTTGCGGCTCATGAATGATCATGGCTATGCTGGTGTCACCGAAATGACCTTGGCCAATGGTCGCCGCGCGGACGTGGCTGCGATCGGACCGGGTGGCGAGATCACGATTGTTGAGATCAAGTCTTCCGTCGCGGATTTTCGAAGCGATCAGAAATGGCCGGAATACCGCCCGTTCTGCGATCGGTTTTACTTTGCGGTGGGCCAGGATTTTCCGCACGATCTGATCCCGGAAGAGACCGGCTTGATCATCGCCGATGCATTTGGCGGCGCGGTAATCCGCGAAGCTGTCTGCGAGAAATTGGTTGCGGCGCGGCGCAAAGCCGTGACGCTTCGCTTCGCCCGTCTGGCGGCAACACGCCTGTGTCACCCTGTCATTGCGTGAGATCGCCTATGGACTCTTTGAGAATGAAAACCTAGCTGCGCGGTCATGAGTCACGCTTATCCCCTCGGCAAGACCGCTCGCGATGCACTGAAAAATGCGCAAATGGCGGCGCGTACCCGCTATGAAGCGGAAGATTTAGCCGACGGCGCGGCGATCGCGGCGCTGGAAACGGAATGGCTTACGCCGAGCGCCAAGGACTTGCCGAAAATCCTTGAGCAGGCGGACGCAAATCCGGGTCACGGTTTTATCCAGAACTATGAGGATGCAGCCGGCAAAACTGTGCTGGCAGTGACCTATTGGAAGCTCGCAAAGGCCGCGAAAAAGCCAAAACCGAAGCCGGCACCTCCGAAAGACAGCGCGCCGGCTGAGGAAGATCACACCGATGATCTCTATTTCAAATCCGGCCGAACCAAAAAGAGCCGACGCAAGAAATTCGTCGACCCTAATCAGCTAGATTTGTTTGGTGGTCCGAAAGAGGACTAATGGCCCGAAAAACAGGTGCTCACCCTGAGCGAAGTCGAAGGAAAAGCACCGGGTTGAAGCGCCTCGTCCTTCGACCCTGGGCCTACGCCAGGGCAGGCCTTCGCTCAGGATGAGGCTGTTTAGGCTGGCTTGAACGTGAGCGCGACGCCATTATTGCAATAGCGCAGGCCCGTTGGGGCGGGGCCGTCTTTGAACACATGACCATGATGGCCGCCGCAGCGCGCGCAGTGATATTCTGTCCGGGTCATCCAGAGCTTGTTGTCTTCTTTGAAGCCGAGCGTTCCTTCCCGGTAATCCCAGAAGCTGGGCCAGCCAGTGCCGGAATCGTATTTCGTGCGACTGTCGAAAATCGCCAGATCGCAGCCCGCGCAGTGGAACACACCTTCGCGTTTCTCGTTATTGAGCGGCGAGGTGAAGGCGCGCTCAGTCGCTTCGTGGCGCAGGACCTGAAAGGCCAATGGCTCCAACCGTTCTTTCCACTCTGCTTCGGTGAGCGTGCGCCACTCGCTGTCGGCAAACGCTTCAGCGGCGGAGTCGGCATAGGCTTTGGCGCCGCTATTTGCGCCAGAGCAGGCAGCGATCAGGCCAGCTGGCGCAGCGAGCAGAAAGCTGCGGCGCGCCATGGGAGGAAAAACTGTTTTCATCATGACCTCAAAATAAGCCGCCTTGCTTAAGCGTCCACTCACAGCTGTTTCAATTTCTTGTTAGAGACCGCTGTAAATCATCGCGATTGACCCTCGCAATGCTGGGCATTTGCGATTAGGGAACCAAGGTTCTGAAATTAACCAAGATCGTATGAGACTTTTCCATGACCGACCAGATGAGCGACAATCTCTCCGAAACCGCACGCGATAAACTTCGCCTGACCGTCGAGCGGATAGAGCGTTTGGAAGAGGAAAAGAAAGAAATCGCGGAACAGATCAAAGAGGTTTATGGCGAAGCCAAAGCGCTTGGCTATGACACCAAAGCGCTGCGCACCGTGGTCAAACTCCGCAAACAAGATCGCCAAGAGCGCGAAGAGCAAGAAGCGATCTTGGAAGTCTATCTCGACGCGCTCGGCGAACTATAAGGCTTCAATTCTTGCCTGACAGGGGCGGATGCCGTTAAGGACAGGCATGCCGCGTGACGTCGATGATCGCAAAAGACGCAAAGCCCTGCGCAAGATCCGCAAGGCCGCGATGCTGGCTGAACAAGGCCTGGGCCCGCCGCTCTCTGATTGGGAAAAACAGTTCCTGGAAGAGGTTGAAGAGCGGATCGAAAAGTTTGGATCAGCCTTTCATGACCTTGAAAAAGGCGCGGCAGATGAGGCGCTATCCTCGCTACAATATGTAAAGCTGCGCGAGATCGACAAAAAGGCGCGCGGCAAAGGCAAGTCTGGCTTCAAATCCAAGGGCGGGTTCAAGAAAAAGCCTGCACCGCGCGTTCGGCAATTGGACGAGGATATGGAGGTCGAGCCAGACCCGCCAAAGCCTTCTAAGCCGACACTGGTGCGCGCCAGCGACTTGCCGCAAGACCAAGCGCCTGCACCCAAATCTGCCCCTAAACCAACGTCCCGCCCGAAGTTCCGTGTGATTGACGGCGGTGCGGGTGACAATTGATCTATTATATATACTGTGCCGTATATAAAATAAACGAGTTAGGATTTCCGCGCCATGAAAACAGTCGTCATTACGGGCGCTTCGACCGGAATCGGTCGCAGCACAGCTGAGCACCTCGCCGCGAAAGGCTGGCAAGTCTTTGCTGGCGTGCGCAAGGAACAGGATGGCGAAGCACTGACCGCGGCCGACGCGCGGATCAAACCGATCTTGCTCGATGTCACCAATCCAGAGCAGGTCGATGCTGCGGTTGAGACCATTGGCGCAGCGCTTGGCGGGCAAAAGCTTGCTGGCCTCGTCAACAATGCCGGGATTGCCAATATGGGACCGCTTGCCGTGCAGCCTCTGGATCAGTTCAAAGCGCATTTCGACGTCAATGTCTTCGGCCTGTTGCGCGCTAGCCAGGCCTTCGCGCCATTGCTCGGAATGGATGAAAGTCTGTCCGGAAAACCGGGCCGGATTGTCAATATTACCAGCGTTGGCGGGCGCCTCGCAGCGCCTTTCCTGGGCGCCTACACCGCAACCAAGCACGCCGTGGAGAGCATGACTGACAGTCTGCGGCGCGAACTTGTGATTTTTGGCATCGACGCGATTGCGGTTGGGCCAGGCGCGGTAAAAACACCGATCTGGGATAAAGCCGAAGACGCCAATAGTTCCAATCCATATTCGAACTCGCCTTGGGCGCAACCGATCGAAAAATTCAGCGAGACCATGCTTGATGGCGGCCGAACCGGTCTTGCGCCAGAGGTGATTGCGGAGACCATCGAAAAAGCGCTAACCGCTCGCAAACCGAAAGCCCGGTACGCGCCGGTTCCGGACAAGCTGACCAATTTCACACTACCAATGCTGCTGCCGAAACGCGTGGTGGACGGCGTGTTCTGGAAGCGTTTTGGGATGAATGGGCCTGACGCTTAAAGCGCGCGGCTCAGGCTTTGTGATAGGGCAGGCCAGCGAGCAGGCTGACAGCGCGGTAAAGCTGCTCTGTGATCATCGCTTTGACCAGTCGATGCGGCCAGGTTTGCGGCCCAAGCGCGAGCGTCTCTGGGCAAGCCTGACGTACGGCTTTGCTATAGCCTTCAGCCCCGCCAATCAGGAAGCAAAGCTCCGGCGTGCCTGCGTCGCGCAGAGTTTCGATCCGCTTCGCGAATTTGACCGATGTCATAGCGGCCCCAAACTCATCTAGCCGGAATACGGGCGCGCCCTTAGGGAGAGCGGAGAGGATCCGCTCGCCTTCGGCATCGAGGCCGCCGCCACTCGCCAGATCGACAAGCTTGAGCGATCGCAAACCGATCTGCGGCCCGGCTTTGTTGAAGCGCGAGACATAGTCGTCAACGAGCTCTTTTTCAGGCCCGGCTTTGAGTTTGCCGACACTGATCAGCGTGATGTGCATAATGAAAGAAGCGCGACTTAGACGTCGTCAGGCCGGTGCCCGCTATCGCCCGCCCAGATCTTTTCAAGATTGTAGAAGGAGCGCACTTCCGGTCGGAACAGGTGGACGATGACGTCCCCAAGATCGATCAGCACCCAGTCAGCGTTTGGTAGACCTTCAAGCTTTGGCGCCTGGCCGGTCTTCTCTTTGACTTTCTTTGCCAAATGATCGGCAATCGAACTCACATGACGGGCCGAGCGCCCCGAAGCGATGATCATAATATCAGCGAGTGACGATTTCTCTGTGAGATCAATGATGGTTAAGTCTTCGGCTTTGTCATCTTCCAAGGATGAGATGATCGTGTCTGAGAACGCGCGAATGTCATCAATGGTCGCCGCGCGGGCCGAATTTGTCTCAGTTTTGACTGCGGACAGGGTGAAGCTCCATAAAAAATTCCAAGACCGACCGTATCACGCGTTGCCAAGACGGCCTAGAGCGAATTCGCAACAGTCACTGAGCAAACCCGTTGCGGCCTAATCTGCAACAAATTGGCCAGCGCCGCGGTCTTTGCGCACGTGTCCGGCCTCAAAAACACGGCCATTCATTGCGATATAGACCCCAGGCGGCTGCATTCGCGCCGCCGCAATCGCGAACCCAACATTGAAGATCGCGTCGGTTGATCGCAGTCGCGCCGGTTGCATGGCGCCCGTCAGAACGACGGTTTTGTCGCCAATGTCGCGCAAGGCTTCTGCGGTTTGCGCCATTGTGTCGGTGCCATGCGTGATCAGAACATGTTTTGCTTCGCAGGCCAGGACTGCATCGCGCACCGCCGCGCGGTCGGCATCGTCGAGCTCCAAACTGTCCTTTTTCATCAGAGAGGTCAGCGCATAGTCGATGCTGACATTCGCTTCGCTAAGAATGGCATCGAGCGGCGAGGCGCCGACTTGAAATTCGGACAAGGCATCAAAGTACACTTTGTCGATGGTGCCGCCTGTGGTGAAAATTTGGAGATCAGTCATGGTCTATCCGGTACGCAAAGCCGTGGATGAAATGGGATCGAGCGGCGCCGGGACATAGACCCAGGCGGGCGCTTTCTTTTGAGGTAAGATGCTGGCTGCATGGTCCGCCAAGCGATGACGGTGCATCCGTTTGGCAAACAGGCTGAATCGGGAGGCGAGTTCAAACCCGGGCCGCGCAATCACCGCAATCGGTATCTGCGCAGCGAGTTTTTCCCAGTCTTTCCAATAGTGAAACGTCATCAAACTATCGCCGCCCATGATCCAAACCAGATCAGCGTGCGGGCAGTGCTGGCGCATCATTCGAACCAGATCATAGGTATAGCGCAGCTCTGCTTGCTGCTCGATATTGCTGACCCGGAACGCGCGATTGGTCCTGGTCAGATCCTGCACCGCTGCGAATCGAGCGCTATAATCACTGGGCGCTTCTTTGAGTGGATTGCCAGGCGTCGGGAACCACCAAACTGCGTCGAGCTTCAGCCGTTTCAAGGCCGTGCTCGCCACGTGGAGATGCCCGCTATGCGGCGGATCGAAACTGCCGCCAAACATTCCGATCCGAGCGCGCGTGCTCGACGGTGGCAGGAGAGCGTCGGATCGAATGTGCAGCATCGGAACGCGCCTGTCGGCTGCGCGCTTTAGGGGCGCGTCTGGCCGGTCCCCCGGACGACATATTTGAAGATGGTCAACTGTTCCGCACCAACCGGGCCGCGCGCATGAATGCGCCCGGTCGCGATGCCAATCTCAGCGCCCATGCCGAACTGTCCGCCATCAGCGAATTGCGTGGAGGCATTGTGAATGACTATGCCGGCATCAATGTCAGACAAGAATTTTTCCGCCGTCGCGGTGTCTTCTGTGACGATGCATTCGGTGTGGCTGGTGCCATAGGTCGTGATGTGATCGATCGCACCGTCGACGCCATCAACCACCCGGACCGAAATGATTGGCGCGAGATATTCGGTGCGCCAGTCTTCTTCGGTCGCAGGTTCGATATTTGAGACCAGGGCACGTGAGGCCTCATCGCCCCTCATGGTGCAGCCCGCATCACTGAGTGCGCTCGCAATAGCGGGCAGCAGCGAGTCAGCCACAGCGCAATCCATCAACAGCGTCTCGGCAGAGCCGCAAATACCGACCCGGCGCATCTTTGAATTGACGACAATATCGATCGCTTTTTGAGGATCAGCCGCCGCGTCCACATAAGTGTGGCAGAGGCCTTCCAGGTGGCCAATGACGGGGACGCGCGCCTCATCCTGAACACGGGCGACGAGGCCCTTGCCGCCGCGCGGGACAATCACGTCAATCTGCCCATCGAGGCCGGTCAGCATATGCCCAACCGCGGCACGGTCATTGGTTTGCACCAATTGCACGGCATCTTCCGGGAGACCCACTGAAGCCAAGCCAGCGCGTAAGGCATTCGCGATCACAATCGCCGATTGCAAGCTCTCACTTCCAGCGCGCAGGATCGCGGCATTGCCAGACCGCACGCAGAGCGCAGCGGCGTCAGCGGTCACGTTCGGGCGCGCTTCGTAAATGATCCCGACCACGCCGAGCGGTGTGCGGACGCGGGCAATGTCGAGGCCAGACGGCACAGTCCAGCGGGCGATTTCCTGTCCAACGGGGTCTGGGAATTCAGCTACCGCGCGCAGGGCGTCTGCAATCGCGCTCACCCGCTCAGGCGTCAGCGCGAGACGATCCAGCATCGCATCGGACAATCCTTTCTCGCGGCCACCGGCCAGATCGGCCTGGTTCGCGTTCAGGAGGTCAGCTTCAGCCGCCATAAGGGCGTCTGCCATCGCATTGATCGCATCTGTGCGTCCCGGGACTCCAGCCTTGGCAAGCTCTGCAGAAGCAAGGCGCGCGCGGCGCCCCATATCCAGCATGGTTTCGCGAAGGGTGTCAGCGGGAATGTGTACAGTATCGGCCATGGCGCGCTTTTGCCGGATTTATGCGCGCGGAGCAATGAGGGATTCTAAACTGCGCGCACTTATCCGCGCCAGAACCGGCGGGTCATCAAAACGAAGACGGCGGTAAACTCCAACCTGCCCAGCAGCATGGCGATGGCGCAGATCCATTTGCCGCGATCCGTCAGCCCCTCAAACGTCCCGGCTGGGCCAATCTCGGGACCAAGGCCCGGGCCAACATTCGACACACTGGTCGCAGCGCCGGAGATCGCGGTCAGCGGGTCCTCGCCGGTCAGGCTCAGCAAGATCGCTGCAGTCATGAAGGTTGCGAGGTATAGAAACACAAACACCATCACCGATTGCAGCGTGTCATTGTCGATGACTTTGCCGCCATACCGGATCCGGACCACGCGGTTCGGGCTGACCATTTGCTGAGCGTGGGCGAGCACCGCGCGGAAGCTGATCTCAAGCCGGAACATTTTAATCCCGCAAGCTGCTGAGCCTGCGCAGCCGCCGAGGAAGATCGTGATCAGGAAGATCATTACAATCGGTTCGCCCCAGCCATCATAAGGTGCGGTCGCGTAACCTGTGCCGGTCATCACTGAGACGACATTGAAGAGCGTCTCGATGAAGCCATTAAACGGGCTGATAATCACATAATCCTGGTCGGCTGCGACCCGCAGAATGAACACCACCGTGGCGATGGCTACGATCAGGGCCATGAACAAGCGCGGCTGTGGATCGTTAAGGAGCGGTTTTACCCGGCCGTGGATCATGGCCAGCGCCAGCAAGCTGAAAGGCAGCCCGGCGACGATCATAAAGAAGATCGCGGTGGGCACAGCTGGTGTTTCGTAGAAGGCCCCAAACGAGGCGTCATAGGTTGAGTATCCGCCTGCGGACACAGTGGTCATCGCATGGGCGATCGCTTCGAACGAGGTCATGCCGCACAGCATGTAAGCGGCGGCGCAGGCGACAGAGATGAACAGATAGATCATCCCGATTTGCGCAGACACTTCGCTAATGCGCGGGACGAACTTGCCGGACACGTCTGAGCTTTCCAATTGGAACAGCTGCATCCCGCCGACCCGCAGAACCGGAAGGATCGCAATTGCGGTGACAATGATCCCGATCCCGCCAAACCATTGCAAGATGGCGCGCCAAAGCAGAATTCCGCGCGGTTGATAATCGAGGCCGGTCATCACGGTGGAGCCGGTCGTGGTCAGGCCTGAAATGCTCTCGAACATCGCGTCCGTGACGCTCATGCCAATGCCCATGAACGGGATGGCGGCCATGGCTGGCAGGACAACCCAAACCAGGACGGTCAGGAGGAAGGCCTCACGCGCACCGGCCCGTTCGTCGTGATGTCCGGCGAGAATGACCAGTCCCCCGCCAAACAGAAGCAGCACAGTCGCGCTCGCGGCAAAGACCGGCCACTCGTCCCGGCCATCGGCAACATCAAGCAGCCAGCACGGGATCATCGCCGCGCCGAGCAGAGCGGTCATGATACCTAAGGCGAGGATGACGACACGAAGTTGCATACAGAAATGGGCTTATGGGGAAAATGCTGAAAAGGCGTGTACTTTTAGCAACGCAGACGCGTTCTGCGTATACAAATTGGGGGCCAATGTGAAATTCTTCGACGATTATGTGAAATTTTTTTTCTCGCAGAATTGCGGTGGTTAACTGTCTGTAAATAAAATGTTTTCTAAGTGTTAACGAAGGGTGGACTTGATGTGTTCCGCTATCGTTCCGATTTGTTCTTTATAGGTTTCGTCAATGCGACCTTGTGGACAGCAGAGAATCGGTAAGGGACCCATTTGAATCCAAGCTGTCCCATGTTATCCCATAAAAGTACAAGTTGGGTCCAAGTGAATCCGACCTGGGGCGAGTGATGGGAGATGCACGTGTTTGTCTCAAGCTATGAGACATCGCTAGACAGTAAAGGGCGGGTCTCTGTGCCGGCCTCGTTCCGCCATGCGCTCGCTGGCGGGGCACGCATTTTCTTGTATCCGGCCCTCGATGGATCGCCCTGCTTGGAAGGTGGCGGCGATGCGCTCATGCAGCAAAATCAAACCACCCTCCTGCGGATGAGCCCCACCTCCACTGCGCGCAAAGTTTTCTTGAACCGCACGGTTTCTAAAGCGGTTGAGTTGAAACTCGACGATACGGGACGGATCAAAATTCCGGCCAAGCATCTCGAAATGGCGGGGATCAGCAAAGAACTGGTTTTCGTCGGTGCGATGGATCGGTTCTATGTTTGGGATCCGGAGCGCTATGCCGCCTTTGATGCTGAGATGGAATCTCAGCTCGACGATGTGCAGGCCGATTTCGAGGGGTCGTTCAATGCGGCGCTCGCGGTTGGCGGCATTCGCGGCGTGGTCGGGGAGGGCGAGTCATGAGCCATGTCCCTGTGCTGCTGCCCGAGGTTGTAACCGCGCTCGCCCCGCGCGATGGCGAAACATATGTTGATGGCACCTTTGGCGGCGGTGGCTATGCGCTGCGTGTGCTCGATGCGGCCGATTGCGCTTTGTATGGCATAGACCGTGACTTCGACGCGATTACACGGGCTGAGGCACTAAGCGAAGACAATCCGCGCCTGTTCCCGTTGCTGGGGCGGTTTGGCGATATGGACGCGCTGCTCTTGAATGCAGGTGTGTCTGAGGTGGATGGCGTCATGCTGGATATCGGCGTGTCCTCGTTCCAGATTGACGAAGGCGCACGCGGCTTTTCATTCATGCGCGACGGGCCTCTGGACATGCGTATGGGTCAAACCGGACCGAGCGCAAAAGATGTCGTCAATCATATGTCCACCGGTGATCTGACCTCGATCATCCGCCAGCTCGGTGAAGAGCGCCAAGCCAAGCGGATTGCCAGCGCCATCGTTGCAAAACGTGCCTCAGGCAGTTTCTCGACAACGCTCGAGCTTGCGGATTGCGTTGAACAGGCGGTGGGCGGTCGGCGCGGAAAGAAAACGCATCCCGCAACCCTGACCTTCCAGGCGATCCGGATGTACGTGAATGATGAGCTCGGCGAGCTTGCCCGCGGTCTCGCGGCAGCAGAGCGTTTGCTGCGCTCAGGTGGGCGCTTGGTGGTTGTCACGTTCCACTCGCTTGAAGATCGATTGGTGAAGCAGTTTATGCGCGCCCGCGCTGGCCTGGTCGGCGGCGGTTCGCGCTATATGCCCGAGCGCAGCAAGGGCCCGGACCCAACGTTCGAATTGCCACAACGCAAAGCGATCGAGCCGGGCGAGGCCGAGACGTCCGTCAATCCGCGCGCGCGGTCAGCGCGACTGCGTGTAGCGGTGCGGACCGGCGCCGAGGTTTGGAAAGATCCGGTTGAGACAGGCATGCGTCTGCCGTCCCTGTCCAGCTTGGAGGCGGTATTATGAGTAAGCGCGCGTTCCTGTTCGGTCTGGCCGTGGTCGGATTGCTGATTTTTAGTCTCTATCGTGCAAAGTATGGCGCACAGGAGACGGTCGCAGAAATCGAGGCGGTTGAGATTCAAATCGCCGAAGCGGAAGCTGCGCAATTCGACCTGGAAGCAGAGTTTGCACATCGCTCTCGGCCGGAATGGATTGAAGAATTTGCACGCCGTGAGCTTGGTATGGTGCCCGCGAAAGCCGAGCAGTTCGTGCGGACTGTCGACTTGGATGGCCGCGTCGGTCCGCCAATGGAGCTGCGCGATGCCGACCAGCCTGTAGATCAGGAGGTTGGTGATGCAAATTGATCCAGCGCCTGAGATCGAGCTCGGTGGCGGCGGTATGCGCACGCGGATTGTCTCCATGGCCTTATTGGCTGTGTTCGGGGCGATCGCGATCAAAGGTCTGACGGTTGCGCTCACTGGACCTGGTGAGGTGGTTGCCCAGATTGCGAGTGTTGAGGCTCCAGCGCGCCGCGCGGATATTGTTGATCGCAATGGCGGGCTGCTGGCGACCTCGGTCACGGCATACTCTGTCTTCGCCGACCCTCGCGCCATTGGGGATGCTAGTCTGATCGCAAATGAGCTTGGCCGGGTGCTGCCCGACTTAGACGTTGATCGGATCGAGGCGCGCCTCTCAAACAAAGAGCGGGCATTTGCCTGGATTGAGCGTGGGGTCACGCCGCGCCAGCGCCAAGCTGTGTTCGAGCTTGGTCTGGAAGGGATTGGGTTTCGTGAAGAGACGCGGCGCGCCTATCCGCGCGGCACATTGGCGGGACATCTGCTGGGATATGCTGGCGCAGACGGGCAGGGTCTTGGCGGCATTGAGTATGCGATGGATGACCGCTTAACCAGCGATCCTGAGCCGCTTTATTTGACCATCGATGCGAACGTGCAGTTCAGTCTAGAGGCCGAGTTGTCTGCTGCGGTGGGTGAGTATGAAGCTGAAGCTGGCGCCGGTGTTGTGCTGGCCGCGCAAACTGGGGAAGTGCTCGGCATGGCAAGCTGGCCACCGCTGGATCCGCACAAAGCCACATCGCTGAGCCGCGAAGACCCGGCTCTGCTCGATCGCGCGAGCAATGCCGTTTACGAGCTTGGCTCTGTGTTCAAGCCGCTGACGGTCGCCGGGGCTTTGGATGCGGGCGCAATACGTCCAAATGATCGTTTTGATGTGCGCGAACCGCTGCGCATTCGAGGCCAACAAATCGAGGATGATCACCCAATTGTCGGGCGTGCCAGCCCGTTTGAGATCATCGCGGACAGTTCAAATATCGGTACAGTGAAAATCGCCTGGCAGATGGGCACGCGGCGCCAGCAGGAATTCTTCTCATCCTTGGGGCTGTTCTCCCGCTCTCCGATTGAGCTTGCAGGCAGCGCCCGGCCGCTTTTGCCGGAGACCTTTGATGAGCTCTATAGCGCGACGGCGAGCTACGGGCATGGGATTGCCGTTTCGCCCATCGCGTTTGCGAGCGCTTTTGCGTCGCTCGCTAATGCCGGGGAGACCGTAACGCCGACCTTGCTTATGGCGCCGACGCGGCAACGCAGTCCAAAACGAGTTATGGCCGCACCAACGGCCGATCTCGTCGTGCGGATGCTGCGCAAAGCGGTCGTCGATGGCACCGGGGCTCGCGCCGAGGTAGGCGGCTACCGCGTCGCTGGAAAGACCGGGACCGCTGAAAAGCCGATTGCGGGCGGATATTCAGATACAGAGAATATTTGCAGCTTTGCCGCCGTATTCCCCGCCGATAGCCCTGAATATGTCGTATTGATCGTGCTGGACTCTCCAAAGGCCGGACAAGATCGCGGCCGAACGGCAGCCTGGAACGCAGCGCCGACCGCAGGACGAGTGATTGAGCGGATTGCGCCAATTTTGGGCGTTGAGCCGCAATTCGATGAACCCGTTGGGTCGACCCCTCGTGTCCGATCTGTCGCTGACAGGAGAGGTACGACATTATGATCTTAAAGGACCTGGTTCCATTCTATTCTGGCCCTGGTGCAGAGGCTGAGGTGACAGGGATCACCGCCGACAGCCGCCGCGTGCAGCCAGGCTTTGTATTTGCCGCCATGCAAGGCGTTGTCGCGGATGGGCGAAAGTTCATCCCAAGCGCGATTGAAAATGGTGCCATCGCTATTCTCGGTGAAGATTTACCAGACACGGGCCGCGCCGCTCGGGTTCAAGTTGAAAATGCACGCCTCGCGCTGGCTGAAGCGTCCGCCAAGTTTTATCCGACCCAGCCGGAACAGATCGTTGCGATTACCGGGACCAATGGCAAAAGCTCGACCGTCGATTTCCTGCGTCAAATCTGGCAGACGGCGGGCCTGAAATCCGCCAGCATGGGCACGCTCGGCGCAATCGGTCCGAATGGTCATATCGACCTCGGGCACACGACGCCGGACCCGGTCGCTATTCACGCCACATTGCAGACGCTGGCCCAAGATGGCGTCACGCACGCTGCAATGGAAGCTTCGTCGCACGGGCTCGCGCAATACCGGCTAGACGCTGTGAAGCTCAGCGCGGTGGCGTTCACCAATCTGACGCAAGACCATCTCGACTATCACAACACGATGGATGAGTACCGCGCGGCGAAACTGCGCCTGTTCAGTGATTTGGGGTCAAAAGGCTGCCCGGCGGTGGTCAATGCTGACAGCGATCAACGGCTGTTCTTCGAAGAAGCGGCGCGCGACGCTGGTCTTGAGCTTGTCTCTGTTGGCTGGCGCGGGGCGGATCTGAAAATCGAAGAGCTCATGCCGAAGGCGACGGGACAGCGTCTATTCTTGGATTGGCGCGGTGAAAAGGCGGCGATTGACCTGCCGCTCATCGGGGAATTTCAGGCCCTGAATGCGCTAACCGCAGCAGGATTGGCCCTGGCGGGCGGTCTGGATTTGCAGGCTGTCGCGTCCGGCATGTCGAAGCTGGAACCGGTCAAAGGCCGATTGGAATATGTTGGCGAAACCCGCGATGGCGCGGGGGTCTTTGTCGACTATGCCCACACGCCAGCAGGCTTGGATGTTCTGATCCGCGCTGCACGTCCGCACACGGCGGGCCGCCTGGTCGTGGTGTTTGGCTGCGGCGGCGATCGTGATCGCGGCAAGCGTCCACTCATGGGCGAAGTGGCGGCAAAGCATGCTGACCATGTGATCGTGACGGACGACAATCCGCGCAGCGAAGACCCGGCAGCGATCCGCGCCGATGTGCTGGCGGGTGTGCCAAATGGCATTGAGATTGGTGATCGCGGGCAGGCGATCCAGGACGCGGTCAGAGATCTGCGCAAGGGCGATACGCTCTTGATCGCGGGCAAAGGTCACGAAACCGGGCAGATCATAGGCGACAAAGTCATCCCGTTCAGCGACCAGGAAACCGCCATTGAGGCGTTGAAGGAGGCGGCGAATGTATAGTCCCTCCATCTCTATTTTTGGCGCAGCGTTGAACCGATCATGCCGGTCGGTTTCATCCACAGGTTTCGCTGTCGCGCTGGTTTCTTCAGCTCGCGGTGCAGCGCGTTTGCGGGCTCCCAAAAGCGGCCTTGCCTCAGAACTTCCTTGCTTACCAAAGGGTTGTGGCCCTGTTTGGCGCGGCGCCCAGTTCTCAGGATTGGCGTGCCGCGCAAGAGAACGAAAAGAGTCCATCAAGTTTTCAGGGTTCGCGAGGCGCAATTCTAACCGAAAAGAAAGACAATTCTCAGCTCGAGCGCCCTTGTTAAATTGGGCGAATACATCCGGAATAAGACTATTCGCAGACCCACAGCGACAAAGCAGCGCTTGGGCAGACGATATGGTGATGGACCGCGGCGCAGAAGGTGCTGCAAGGGGTTGTGATGCTGTTTGAACTATTGGCGGCCGAAGAAGGGCCGCTGCGACTATTCAACTATCTGACGTTCCGGACCGGGCTGGCTCTGGTGACGGCCTTTTTGGTCACGGTTATTTTTGGCGGTTGGATGATTGATGTCTTGCGGGCGCGCCAAGGCAAAGGCCAACCGATCCGCGATCTTTCCCTCGAAGCGCAAATGGCCAAGCAGGGCACGCCGACCATGGGCGGGATCCTGATCTGGATCGGCCTCATTCTGGGCACACTTCTGTTTGCGGATCTGAGCAATCCATACATCTGGGTCGTGCTGGCGGTTTCACTGTCTTATGCGGTGCTCGGTTTCATGGATGACTATGCCAAGGTCACCAAACAAAGCACGGATGGCGTTTCAGCCCGTTTGCGTCTTGGAACGGAATTCCTCGTGGCGGCGCTGGCGGGCGCATTCATTATGGGCCTGCACGGCGCCCACACGCCAATGGGACACGCCGATTGGGGCGCGCTCAATCCACTGGCGGAATGGGTAGCGAGCTTCGCCCCGGAAACATCGGTGGAGCGCAATGAGGCCAGCTTCTCAGGCGGCGTCGCGATTCCATTCGTAAATGATTATTTCTTCCCGCTTGGCGGCCTGTTCGTCGTGTTTGCCTGTATCGTGATAGTTGGCTTCGCCAATGCGGTGAATTTTACCGATGGCCTGGACGGTCTCGCCATCGTGCCCATCATGTTTACCGGCGCAGCTTTCGCGCTGATCGCATACCTGACCGGCAACTTCTTTTTCGCAGATTATCTCGGCATTCAGTTCACGCCAGGCGCGGGTGAAATGGCGGTTCTCATGGGCGCTATGATGGGCGCTGGTATGGGCTTTTTGTGGTACAATGCTTACCCGGCCAAAGTCTTCATGGGCGATACCGGATCGCTTGGATTGGGCGGCCTGATTGGCGTCGTCGCGGTGGCGATTAAGCACGAGTTTGCGCTCGCCGTGATTGGCGGCCTGTTTGTCCTCGAAGTACTATCGGTCGTTCTGCAAGTGAGCTGGTTCAAGATCACGCGTAAACTCACTGGCGAGGGCAAGCGCATCTTCCTGATGGCGCCTCTTCACCACCATTTCCAGAAGAAGAACTGGCCGGAAACACGGGTCGTGGTTCGGTTCTGGATCTTATCGCTTTTGTTCGCCCTTGCGGGTCTTGCCACACTGAAACTGAGGTAGCGCCCACTCTATGATCCCGATCACCGAATATGCAGGGCGCGATGTCGCCGTCTATGGCCTGGGCCGCACCGGATTGTCCGCTGCGAAAGCCTTGGCTGCGGGCGGCGCGCGTGTGCATGCTTGGGATGATGGGGACGCAGCTCGGCTGAAGGCTGAAGCTGAAGGCGTGAATGTCAGCGACATCAATAAGCGTGACTGGCAAAAGTTTGCGGCGCTTGTGCTGTCGCCTGGAATTCCGCTCCGCTTCCCACAGCCGCATCGTCTGGTGCGCATGGCGGAAATGATGAATGTCCCAGTGGTTGGCGATGTCGAACTGTTTGCCCGCGCGGTTCAAGCCCTGCCGGAAAAAGGCCGCCCGAAAGTTGTCGGCATCACCGGCACCAATGGGAAGTCGACAACCACGGCCTTGATTGGCCATATCCTGAAAGAGGCCGGTCGTGATGTCCGGGTCGGCGGCAATATTGGCACCGGCGTTCTCGACATGCCGGCGCTGAACGCCAACTCGATCTATGTGCTCGAGCTTTCCTCTTATCAGCTTGATCTGGTCAGCAGCCTGCGCTGCGACGTTGCGGTGTTTCTGAACATTTCTCCTGACCATCTCGATCGTCATGGCGGGATGGATGGGTATGTCGAGGCGAAGAAACGCATTTTCGCCAATCAGACAATTCGCGATGTCGCGGTGGTTGGAATTGATGACCCTTATACGCAAGCCATCGCGATGGGGCGTCAGCGCCCAGGCGGCGCCCGCGTCATCCAGATCAGCTCTGAATTTGGCCTGGCCCGCGGCGTCAGTGCGGTGGATGGTCATTTCTATGATAGCACTGGCGGGCAAGCGATCCGCGTTGGCAATCTGGCTGAAGCCGAAGCGCTTCCTGGGCGGCACAATTATCAAAACGCTGCGGCAGCCTATGCCGCATGTCAGGCGCTCGGCGTGGCGCCGGGACGGATCATGGCGGCGATGCGCACCTTCCCGGGGCTTCCACATCGGATGGAACGGGTCGGCGATGTTGGCGGTGTCCGCTTCGTCAATGACAGCAAAGCGACTAATGCGCAGGCCGCGGAGCAGGCGCTGAAGACCTGGCCAAAAGTGCATTGGATCGCAGGCGGCGTGCCGAAAGCCGAAGGGATCGTCCCGCTAAAGCCGTGGTTTGACCGGATTGAACAGGCTTACTTGATCGGTGAAAGCGCTGACGCTTTTGCCAAGACGCTGAACGGAAAAGTCAAAACCGTGAAGTGCGGAACTTTGGAAGCGGCGACCCAAGCAGCGTTCGATGCGGCCAAGGCTGCAGGCGACCCAGATCCGATTGTTTTGCTGTCCCCGGCCTGTGCGAGCTTTGATCAATATAAGGATTTCGAGGCGCGCGGTGATGCGTTCCGCGAAATTGTTCAACGCCTCGCCGCGCAAGTCGAACCGCAGAAAGAGGCGGTTTAGGGGGCGGCATGGTTGAAGTTGCGCTCCGACCAAGATCTGCCACCGGGCGTTTCTTAGAATGGCAGCGCGGCTTGGACTGGAGCATCCTGACCTCAGCGATGATCTTGCTTTGCGTCGGGCTGTTAATGTCCCTCGCAGCCGGTCCGCCTGCTGCCGAACGTCTCGGATACGCCAACGAGTTCCACTTTGTTCAGCGCCATTCCATGTTTGTGGGTGTCGCCGTGGTGGTGATGGTCGGGGTCAGCATCTTGGACCGGGTCTGGGCGAGGCGCCTCGCCGCGCTGGTCTTTTTTGGATCAACCGTGTTGCTCGCCTTCATTCTCGTCGCCGGATATGAAGCGAAAGGCGCACAGCGCTGGATCCGGATTGGTAGTTTCGGATTGCAGCCATCAGAATTTGTAAAACCGGCTCTGGTCGTTTTGTCAGGCTGGCTATTGGCGCAGCGGCGGATCTACCCGAATGGGCCATGGGCGGCGATCACGCTGGTCTTTTTCTGCTCCACGCTCGGCTTTCTGTTGCTGCAACCGGATGTCGGGCAATCAGCGCTGCTGACCGCGGCCTTTATGGTGACCTTCTTTGTGTCAGGTCTGCCCTGGCGCTGGGCGGCGATTTTTGTCGGCGGTGGAACCGCGCTCGCCGGTCTGCTCTATGCAACGCTGCCGCACGTGCGTTTCCGGATCAATTCTTTCATCAACCCGACCGACTATGACACCTATCAGATCGATAAGGCCTCCGAAGCCATTGCGCGCGGCGGTCTGTTTGGCGTTGGGCCAGGTGAGGGCCGGATCAAAACCTCGCTGCCGGATGCGCACACAGATTTCATCTACGCTGTCATGGGCGAAGAGTTTGGGTATCTCGCCGCCGTCGGCTTGATCCTGATCTTTGGGTACATCGTTTGGAAAGGCCTGCGCACCGCGGCGCGCCTGCACGATCCTTATCCGCGCGCAGCGGCATCCGGATTGTTTGCGCTTTTCGGCCTTCAAGCTGCCACGAACATCGCCGTAAATGTCAGCCTGATCCCGCCTAAGGGGATGACGCTTCCGTTCATCTCCTCCGGTGGATCGTCGATGATCGGGATCGCGCTCACCCTTGGCTTGGCGCTGGCTCTTATTCGGCGCGGGCAACGAACCTAGAAGGCGGCGAGAGATGAGCGACAAACCCCTCGTAGTGATCGGCGCAGGCGGCACAGGCGGGCATATGTTCCCGGCGGCTGCTTTTGCAGAAGAAATGGCTTCTCGCGGCTGGGAAGTTGGCCTGATCAGCGATGATCGCGGCCTGCGCTATGCCGACAAATTTCCAGCGTCTTGGAAACAAGAAGTCAAAGCCGCGAGCCCAAATATTCGCAAGCCTTGGACGCTGCCCGGAACCGCTTTGAAATTGCGGGCGGGCGTGAATGGCGCGGTGCGGCGCTTTAAACAGGATCAGCGTCCAGCTCTGGTCGCAGGCTTTGGCGGCTATCCGGCCTATCCGGCGCTCTCGGCTGGGCGCCGTTTAAAAATCCCGCTTCTGATCCATGAGCAGAATGCTGTGCTCGGCCGCGTCAATCGTGTGTTTGCGCAGAACGCCGCCGTGGTGGCTTCTGGTTTTGAGCGGCTGGATCGGCTGCCGCGCGGCGCCAATCATCAGCCCGTAGGCAATCCTGTCCGCGCGCCGATTGCCGCGATGCGCGATGTCCCATTCCCCAGCATGGAGGAAGAGCTGACCGTGTTCATTACCGGTGGCTCACAAGGCGCGCGCATCCTGGGGCAAGCCATTCCGCTGGCGATTGCCAATCATATCCCGGCGCCATTGCGAGCGCGTCTGCACATTGTTCAGCAAGTGCGCGAAGAACAGTTAGAAGAAGTCCGCGCGATCTATGACAAGGTGCAGGTCAAAGCGACGCTACAATCCTTTTTCTCCGATATGCCGGACCGACTCGCGGCGGCGCATCTCGTGATCGCGCGATCCGGTGCAGGAACGGTCAGCGAGATTGCCGCCGTGGGCCGGCCTTCAATCCTGATCCCACTCAAGATCGCGATGGACAATCACCAGGAAGCAAATGCCGAAGGCCTAGTCGAGGCAGGCGCTGCTGACATGTTGCTCGAGGATAATCTTTATCCAAATCTGCTCGGGGAGCTTCTGGCGCTGCGTCTCGGTGATGCCAATGACATGGCCGTGCGTGCGGCCGCAGCGAAGGCGATTGGCAACATTCGCGCTGCGCAGGATCTTGCGGATCTCGCTGAAAGCGCTGCAGCGCGATGATCCGGATTTCCGCCTATCTCGCCATCGCGTTTGGGGTGTTTCTATTCATTGGCGAGATCGTGCGAAACTGGGGAGATTGGCAATGGTGGCCGTTTTGGGTCGTTGACTATATTGGCGCCTCGCTTCTCATTTTTGGCGGCCAGCGCGCGCTCAATACCGGCACGATCAGGTGGCTCAGCGGCGGTTGGGGATTCACCGCCGCGATGTTTTGGATGTCGTTCTTTCGTCATGTTGAGAACCTTCGAACGGGCGATGCCGAAACAAATGGCCCGATCGCAGAGTCGCCGCTGACCGTGATCATCGGGATAATGTTGGCCCTCGCTTTGGCGGGGCTGCTAATGGCGTTATTGGGTAAGCGACCGGAAAGGCCTGAAACCACCTAAGCCGCGCTGCAGCGATGCGTTTCGTACATTTTCGCTTCTTTCAGCCATTCCCATCCAAACGCATCGGCTGAGTCGCCATGTGTTTGGCGGTGTTCGAGTTTTGCCAGCGCTTCGTCGAGGGTTGGTTCATGGCCTTCCGGCACCCACCACATGACAAAGTGCATTTGCCCGAGAACCTCGAACCATTCCTCGCGGCGCTCATAAAATTTCTTGTGCACGGTGCCCCAGACGAATTTTTCGAGGCTTTCAACATCTTCCCACACGGTCAAATTGGCAACGAATTGCGGGTCACCATCGATCTTTGCCTCAGTGTTCCCGGTGCCAGGCTCGCCTGAACCTTCCATCATCCAGACAAAGCCCGGCATTTGTTTGCCGAGCCCATTGATGAAATCGAGATTGTCCATGAAGTCTTTGACCTTCGGGTCTTCGGTCGGCGCAACCAGACGCCCGACGTTTAATTCCGCAAGCTGCATCTTCATGAAATGTCTCCATCTTTTCGTCATGAACCCATGCACATTGGGCCCTATCGCGCCAGAGAGAAAGTCTCGGGTCAGCCATGAACTTGCCTCGTGCGCGCGGAACAGGCTAAGCGCCTTTTAGTGCCTCAATCGGACAGAGAGATTTCATGAAACCGTCCCCAACCCCATTCCCGCTCGGCCCAGCTCATCTTGTTGGTATTGGCGGCATCGGCATGTCGGGCATCGCCGAGATCATGATCAATCTCGGCTATCAGGTTCAGGGCTCTGATATGAAAGAGAGCGCCAATGTTGAGCGCCTTCGCGAGCGCGGCGCTGTGGTCCATATCGGACACACGGCAGAGAATGTCGCCGGCACCAGCGCGGTGATCATCTCGAGTGCCATCAAAGGCGACAATGTCGAAGTGCAAGCCGCCCGCGCTGCCGGGATCCCCGTCGTGCGCCGCGCAGACATGCTGGCTGAGATTATTCGCTTGAAATGGACCGTCGCGGTTGCCGGAACGCATGGCAAAACCACCACAACAACTATGGTCGCCGCGCTTCTAGACGGCGCCGGGATTGATCCAACCGTGATCAATGGCGGGATCATCAATGCTTATGGCTCAAATGCGAAAGCCGGGGATGGCGACTGGATCGTGCTCGAAGCAGACGAGAGCGACGGCACATTCATGAAGATCCGCCCGACGATTGCGATCGTCACAAATATGGATCCGGAACATATGGAGCATTATGGCTCGATGGACGCGCTGCGCGATGCGTTCGATACATATGTTGGCAATATTCCGTTCTATGGGTTCGGGGTATTGTGCACCGACCATCCTGAGGTGGCCGCCATGGTGGCGCGCGTTTCGGACCGCCGGATCATCACTTACGGATACAATCGCCAGGCTGATGTCCGCGCAGTGAACCTACAGCCCTCGACCGAAGGGGTTACCTTTGATGTCATGATCCGGGCTCAGCTGAATGTGGCCGAGCGCGTGATTGAGCAGGTCTTCCTGCCCATGGCGGGTGAGCATAATGTATCCAACGCATTGGCTGCGATTGCGGTGGCGGTCGAGCTTGGTGCAACCAATGAGCAGCTCCGCGACAGCCTGAAAGCGTTTGGCGGGGTCAAACGCCGCTTTACGCCGGTTGGCGAATGGAACGGCGTGAAGATCATTGATGATTATGCCCACCACCCGGTTGAGATTGAAGCCTGCCTAAAAGCGGCTCGCGCCATCCAGGGACAGGGGCGGGTGATCGCGATTTCCCAGCCGCATCGCTATTCCCGGCTCGAGGATTTGTTCGAAGATTTCGCCCAATGCTATCGCGAGGCCGATATTGCCGTGATTACGCCCGTCTTTGCGGCTGGTGAAAGCCCAATAGAAGGCGTCGATCACACGGCTTTGGTCGCCAGTATGAAGGGCCATGGTCACAAAGAAGCGCACACTTTGGGTGACTTGGAAACCTTACCGCAACTGATCAAACAGATCGCCAAGCCGGGCGATATGGTCGTGTGCATGGGCGCGGGCAGTATCTCCGCGCATGCCAACACGCTGATTGAGGCTCTGAATAAGTAGCCGTCATGGTAAACAGAGCTGGCTAAATTGCGCCGAGCATTGTTCCGTTTTGTCAAAGACTCGCTGGCACCCCTAGGTCTGAAAAGACGTGAGGGACGGCGTCGTGTGGACGAAATCACTCTTTATTTTGGCGATCAGTTTGATCCTCTCCGTGGCGGGTGTGATAGCTCAGCATGGGGGCGATGAGGAGCCTGTCTTAAGGCTTCGCTTGCAGGACCAAACGCCTGCGCCCGCGCGCCATGTGATGTTGCGGCCGCGCTTCGACACGGCCGTCACCTCGCCATCACAGCCGGTTCCAATGCCGAAAGTTCGCGTGCATAAGCCGGGGCCGGTTGGCACATTTGCATTTGTAAGCACGGCGCACCCAAATCTGGTTCTGGCGATTGGCTCCAGCGAAGACCGATCGGAGCTCGGCCGGCAGATTGACCGCGCAATCGTAAATACTGGGCAGCGCAGCCAGCTATACGATCATGCGCGCGACCGGGCTCCGTTTATCGGCCTGGGTCTACAGGTGGGAGCCGCCAAATCAGGCTGGTCGATGGATGCCACAATTGGCGCAAGCCTGGTCGACCGGGCTGAACCTGCCCGGGTGTTCGGCGCACTGGATGTTCAACAAACAGCTGCGCTGGAAGCTGAAGCGCGGGCGAATTTCAGGCTGAGATATCGGTTCTAGGTGATGATCGTCGCAGTGGTTGAATCGGCGACAGCATTGGCGGCGCGTATCGCTTCATTGACCGCCGTAACAACGGCATCTGTGGCCTCCAGGGTCAGGCATTCTCCCGCCGCGATTGACGCAATTCTGTCAGCGTGCGCGGCGAGGTCTGCAGCGTCAAAATTATAGTCCAAAAGGCCAACCGCCTTGGAGAGCGCGATGGTCAAACACAAACGTTCATCAATCGGACCGTTCTCAAACATGGCGGCGGCCATTTCCTGTTTCAGCGCTGTTTCGAGCACCGGGGACGCTTCAGGCCAGATCGTTCTTGTGAACAGGCCAAACACGCGTGTCTTCTCACGCGACAGAGCGCCAAGGTGACACAGCTCATCGGCGAGCGTGGCGATAAAGTCTTTCTGATTGCCGAGGGCCGACACCCAATATGACAGGTCCTGACGTTTTGCAGCGCCGCCAATCGCCTCGTCACACATGCCGAGGAATGCTCCGAGATTGAGGGTGTGACGCAAAGGGATGATCGATTGCGGTTCCAGCTGCAGCTCGATCGCTCCGCGCAATATAAGATCGGCCAGCGCGGCACCAGCGAGCGCTGGTTGATAGTATCCGTCTTCTGTCCTGCCGGTGGCGTCATTCAACGACAGCAAGAGGAGACCCTGGGGAAGTGAAATATCCATGTTCATGTCTTCGCCCCTTTTCGCCACTGCCGACAAGCGGTAGGCGAAGCTATGACCTTCGATTTTAGCGCTTTGCCAGAGTTTCGCGGCAAAATGATGAAGAATGCAGCACTTGCGCCGTATACGTGGTTTCGTGTGGGCGGCACAGCTGACATGTTGGTGCTGCCTGCAGACATTGAAGACTTGCAGGCGGTGATGAAAGCGCTCCCGACAGATATCGCGGTAACCGTGCTGGGTGTCGGATCCAACACAATTGTACGCGATGGCGGCATTGAAGGCGTCGTGATCCGCCTTATGGGCAAATATTGGGGCGACATTCAACGCGAGGGCGAACGTGGTCTTATCGCCCGCGCCGGCGCTTTGGATCTGTCCGTGGCGAAAGCCGCCACCCGCGAAGGGCTCAGCGGTTTGTCATTCCTTTCTGGAATACCTGGCTCGATTGGCGGCGCCGTTCGCACCAATGCGGGTTGTTATGGCCATGAATTGAGCGATGTGGTGACAGCTGTCGACGGGGTCACGCGATCAGGAGAACAGGTCAGACTGACCCGCGACGAGATCGAGTTTTCGTATCGCCATACCGATTTTCCATCCGACATCATCGTGACCGAACTTCACCTTCGCGGTGAGACGGACGGCGATCCGGACGCGCTCGCTGAAGAGATTGCAGAGCATCAAAAGCGCCGCGCGGAGACCCAACCGATCAAGGATAAAACCGGTGGATCGACATTCGCCAATCCTGACCCGCCCGGCACACCGAACGCCCGATCGAGCTGGAAATTGATCGATGCAGCTGGCTGCCGAGGCTTAAAGGTTGGCGGCGCCATGGTGAGCGAGAAACACTGCAACTTCTTGATCAATACCGGCAACGCGACCGCCGCCGATATTGAAGCGCTTGGCGAGCTCGTCCGGGCCCGTGTGCTGGCGCATTCCGGCGTCGACCTCCGATGGGAAATTCGCCGGATTGGCCGGTTGCGGGCAGACTAGAACGAGCCCTGCAGTCTCAAGGTTAGAATGCCGCCAAAGTTTCGGCTGCGATCTTCGATTTGACGGATCGTGCCATTGCGATCTGGGGTATATTCAATCCGCTGAAAATCATCATCGCTGTCGGTCAGGTTGGCGTAGAACAGTGACGCGGTCATCCCAAAAACATCCTTGTGCTCGATGAAGGCCCAAGAAAACCCCTGAGGCTGTGTGAAATAGCGCCGCACATTGCGTCGAAACACTGGTGCGTCTTCAAACCGCTCATAGTTGATGCCCCAGGCCCAATCCGTTTTCGGAATATCGTGGCGAAAGTTCAGCTCGTAAAAGTAAATCGTGTTGCCGTTAAAATCGCGGGTCTCGCCGGTGAACGGATCATCTACGAATGTGTCTTGTGCAAACAGTTCATATTCGAGTTGTGCGCCAGTCCAGCCAAGATTGTCGAACTTGATGGTGCCATCGATTTCGATTCCGAAGCGGGAGGCGGTATCGATATTGCCGGGTCCTTCGCCAATCTCTTGAGGAGTCGTGTTGGGAATAGCAATCGGGACCAAATCTCCTAGATCCTCGATTTGCTCTCCGAAGACTTCCGCGGTGACGGCGCCCCAGCTGCCAAAATCGCGCTCAACTTCAAGGCCGAGCCGCCAGCGTTGATCCGGGACGATGTCAATATTACCGGCATTATCATCGCCGCGGTTCAGATCCACATTGGAGACGAAATCGAAGAAGTTTAGCTGCCCAACCTCACGCGTGATTGAGGCATTGATCTTGGTTTTATCATTCATCGTCCAAGCGAGAGAGGCAGAGCCTTTCGGACGGGTAAAGCGTCGCGTTTGTGATGCCTGGACGCTTTCCGACATGATTTCGGACTGCTCAACGCCGAGTGAGGTCTGCAGGCGCAGATCTTTTGTGAGCTGTCGGCCGTGGGTGATGAAGGCTTCGCCGCGCTTTTCCTCGACCCGCACTGCAGGGTTGGCTGCAACTTCGGTGACGGCGTCAAATGTCGTTCCAGTAAATCTTTGCTGCTCATTTTCGAGCGTATTGAAAGCCCCCTCAAGCGAGAATTGCCAATCTGAATTGTTGGCACCGGTGAGATTGTACTCGCCGCGCAAAATGCTTTCGCTTTCATCTGTCGTGCTGTCGAAGATGTTGTTTCGTAGGTTTGTCCCATCCACATTCGCGCCGAAAGATTTCGCACGTGTTGGGCTATGTTCGTTGCGCTGCAGACCGATCAGTTTGAACCGGCCCGGCCCGAGATCGAGCTCATAATCACCGCTGACCTCGCTGTTCCATTCGTTTTCTTTAAATTGGAAAACAGATTGGCTCAGCAGCGTGCCATCTGGAGCAAACTCACTAGTGGTTTCGCGTTGGTCAGGTTCCCACAAATTGTATTCGGCATTCAAATTGGCGATGTGGCCGTTTGCAGGTTTCCAATTCAGGCTGCCATTTATGTTGACGAAATCGGCGATGAACGTGAATTCTT
>JALUWJ010000119.1 GCA_027019605.1 Henriciella sp.
CTCGGCCGCAATGTAAAGTTCAACGAAAAGCGCGAACAGGAAATGTCCGAGCTTGTTGAGCGTATCTATGAAGAGAATGGCCAGAAGCTTTCTATCGTTGGCTGGAGCCTCGGAGGGGTGTTCGCGAGGGAGCTTGCGAAGATGCATCCTGAAATCGTGCGGCTTGTCATTTCTCTCGGAAGCCCGATTAGCAATAATCGACGGCACTCGGCGCCGAGCCGCCTATTCGAAGCGATCAACGGAAAGCAAACGAAGCCGGAAGCTGAAGGGCGATACCGCGATCTCGAGGCTGCGCCTCCTGTGCCGACCACATCAATTCTAACCAAGACGGATGGCGTTGTGTCCTGGCGTGGGTCTGTGCAAGCGCCAACAAAGAATGGCGACACCGAAAATATTGTCGTGCCTGCGAGCCATGTTGGTCTCGGCGTCAATCCACTGGTGATGGTGGCGGTTGCTGATCGTTTGGCGCAGCCAGAAGGCGAATGGAAGCCGTTTGAACGTGCAGGCTGGCGTGAGTTGGTTTTCAAAGACGCGCCGCAAATCGATTAAAACTCCATAAAATTCAATCTATCATCTGAACCATAACCTCATCTCTATGTGCCATATCGGGGCGTAGCGAAATGAACCATGCGTGCTGTGCGCATGACTGATCGAGGGACTGAGAATGGCTAAGACGGTATTGGTAATTGATGACGATCCGACACAACGTCGTCTTCTATCTGCAGCTGTTGAGAAGGCGGGTTTTGCCTGTCGGACAGCGCCTGACGGCGAAACGGGTGTGGCGATTGCGACTGATGCGAATGCCGGCGCCGATGTCGTTCTGTTGGACCTTACAATGCCAGGCCTGTCCGGGATGGAAACGCTCGAAATGCTGACAGAGCGCCGCCCAGAGCTGCCAGTCGTCATGCTCACAGCGACGAGCGGAATTGACACAATCGTTGCCGCGATGCGCACGGGCGCTGTCGACTTTATCGTTAAGCCAGCCAATCCAGAGCGCGTCGTTGTGTCGATCCGAAACGCGCTAAAGCTGTCTTCATTGACCGGCGAAGTGAAACGTCTGACCCGCAAAGCTGAAGGCGGCATGGGCTTCGATGATATGATCGCGAGCGCACCAATTATGCGCCAGGTTTTGCGCCTGGGTCAGCGCGCTGCCGCATCCGACATTCCTGTGCTGATCCTCGGTGAAAGCGGTGTGGGTAAGGAAGTCATCGCACGTTGTATCCAAGGCGCCTCTGATCGCGCCGGAAAGCCATTCATTTCAGTGAACTGTGGTGCGATCCCGGAAAATCTGGTCGAGAGCATTCTGTTTGGCCACGAGAAAGGCGCGTTTACCGGCGCTGTTTCTCGTTCGCCTGGTAAATTTGTCGAAGCCGATGGCGGCACGCTGTTCCTCGATGAGGTCGGTGAACTGCCACTGGATATGCAAGTCAAACTGCTGCGCGCCCTGCAGGAAGGGGAAGTGGACCCTGTGGGGGCGCGCCGCCCGGTGAAAGTCGATGTTCGCATCATCTCGGCGACGAACCGCGATCTCGCGCAGCGCGTCAAGGAAGGGGCTTTCAGAGAAGACCTGTTCTATCGCCTGAACGTTTTTCCGGTCGAGATGCCGAGCTTGCGGGAGCGTGTCGAAGACGTTCCGGCGCTGGTTGATCATTTCATCGCCCGTTTCAACGCCTCTGAAGGCACCCGTATCTTGGGGGCATCAGACGAAACGTTGAAAATGCTTTGTGCCTTTGATTGGCCGGGCAATGTTCGTCAGCTCGAGAATTCGGTGTTCCGCGCCGTTGTGCTGTGTGAAGGCGAATTCCTTCAGCCGCACGATTTCCCGCAAATCAGCGGTGTGATGCCAGAAATTGCGAACCTGCCTGAAGTACCTGCGCAGCCAGCTCCGGCGAACGATGTGTCACCGGTTCAGCATAATGCAACAGGATCAGGTCCGGTTGCCGTTATGGAAGATGGCGAGGTCCGTAGCCTGACCGATGTTGAGCGTGATCTCATCGCCTATGCGATCGAGCACTATGCCGGGCATATGAGCGAAGTTAGCCGCCGCCTCGGCATCGGCCGCTCGACACTCTACCGCAAAGTGCGCGAGTACGGTCTGGAGCAAGACCCAAAGAAAGAAGCGAGCTAAGCCACTATCATGATCCGATCACGCGCTGTGCTCGGATCATGGACGGGCAAGTGTTAGTCTCTAAAGCTTCAGCTCAGACACGTTGCGGAAATCGCCAAAAGTGCCTTTGACGAAGCTGTTAAACGCAATCGAATGACGATCTGATTTGGTCGCATTCGGCTCAACCAAGTGCTGCAAATCCGA
>JALUWJ010000120.1 GCA_027019605.1 Henriciella sp.
TGCACAGCACAGCGCTCGCCATCAAAATTGATCGGATCACAGTCACACGCCACCTCCCGCAAATTTTTGCAATTCTTTGACCATACTCCCCAAAGACACCCAGCAGGTCAACCGACATTTATTCAAGGCAAAAATTGCCAAACCGACCAAACTAGGCTTTATACACCCAGATACGATAGTGCTATTGCAAAAGCGCTACAGGGAGGAGAGGCTAGAATGATTGCACGCGCCATTACATTGATCTCGCTATTTGCCATGGCGGCATGTGCGCAGCCCTCCATCGTTTCGCAAAATTATGCAAACTCGAGCACGCAGCACACCTATGCGCCTACACCCTATGTCCAAATCGAACATGCCGAATGGGCGCGTGATGCAGTCATCTATCAGATCAATACGCGCCAATTCACGCCCGAAGGCACGTTCAAAGCGGCACAAGCCCACCTTCCGCGACTTAAAGAATTAGGCGTCGATATTCTCTGGCTTATGCCGATCCACCCGATTGGCGAGGTCAATCGCAAAGGTAGCCTCGGCAGCCCCTATGCGGTGAAGGATTATTTCGGCGTGAACCCGGAATTTGGAACCGAAGAAGAGTTTCGTGCCTTTGTCACCGCTGCGCATGAACACGGCTTCAAAGTGATTTTGGACTGGGTGGCAAACCACACCGCCTGGGACAATCCCCTCGTGGCCCAGCACCCAGACTGGTACGAAACCGACTGGAAGGGAGACTTCCACCCAACGCCTTGGACAGACTGGGCCGACATCATTGACCTCAACTATGACAACCCAGATCTGCGCGCGTACAAAACGCGGGCGCTGCGCTATTGGGTCGAAGAGTTCGATGTCGATGGATACCGCGCTGATGTGGCCGGTTTTGTCCCACTCGATTTTTGGGAAACGGTCCGCGTCGAACTCAACACGATCAAACCAGTTTTCATGCTCGCCGAGTGGCAACAAAGAGACCTGCATCGCAACGCCTTCGACGCGACCTATGCCTGGCATTGGAAAGAGGCCGCGCAGCGCATCGCCAAAGGGCAGTCTGATGCAGGCGACTTACGTGGATATCTTAGCGAACAAATTTCCACCTGGCCGCTCGATGCCTATCGCATGCTCTACACGGAAAACCATGACCAAAACGCCTGGGACGGTTCAACCGGAGCGATTTATGGCGATGCCTATCACGCCATGCTGACGCTTTCATTCGTGACAGAAGGCATTCCGCTGATCCATAACGGCCAAGAAATTGGAAACCAGAACCAGCTCGAATTCTTCGAGCGTGACCCAATCGCATGGGGCGATTATTCCCATTCCGATGGCGCTCTGATCAAACAGTTGATCGCAATCAAGAAAGCCAATCCCGCGCTCCACAATGGCGCCGCAGGCGGTCGCATCATTCCAGTTTCAACTGACAATCCGAGCCAGGTTCTGAGCTTTGCCCGAGAGAAAGACGGCAACCGGGTCGTCGTTCTGTTCAACCTATCAACGACCCACGCAGCCTATGAATTGACCGATGGCCCTGTCGCGGGCGACTGGGTCGATGCCTTCACCGAGACGCCCGAAACCCTCGACCTCGGCAGCGCAGGTACGCTCGAGGCTTGGCAAGGCAAAGTTCTGATTTCAAACAAAGATAAAATGTAGCGGAGGATCAAAATGGCAGTCTCAGGAGGCGCCGTGAGCGCGCAAGACTCGGCTCGAAAACCCGAGCTCAATCTGTTTCAGATTATCAATATGTCCTTCGGATTTTTCGGGATCCAAATTGGTTTCGCACTCCAGAATGGCAATGTCAGCCGGATCTTCCAAACCCTCGGCGCGGATATGAGCACCCTGCCCCTGCTCTGGCTCGCGGGCCCAATCACCGGCCTGATCATGCAGCCAATTGTTGGCTATTTCAGCGACAAGACCTGGGGGCCGCTTGGTCGACGCCGGCCGTACTTCTTGGTCGGTGCGATCCTGACCACGCTTGCCCTCTTCATTATGCCAAACTCGCCTTGGCTCTGGGTCGCGGCTGGAACGCTCTGGATTCTGGACGCCAGCTTGAACATCACGATGGAGCCATTCCGAGCCTTTGTCGGCGATATGCTGCCCAGTAAACAGCGCCCGCTCGGCTATTCCATGCAAACCATCTTCATTGGCGCGGGCGCCGTGCTCGCCTCGATTGCGCCATTTGTTTTCAACGCGCTCGGCGTTTCGAACGAAGCCGCAGACGGCGTCATCCCCGACAATGTAAAGTGGTCTTTCTACATCGGCGGCGCGGCGCTGTTTATGGCCGTGATGTGGACGGTGTTTACAACCAAAGAATACTCACCGGACGAACTCGAAGCCTTTGGCAAAGACGAAGACAACATCTTTGAGCAAGAAGGCGGAGTCGAGAAAGACGAGCGGCCGGTGTCCGGTTTCTTCTCCAAATGGGGTTTGATCATCGCTGCAATCGGGGCCGCCTTCACAGCGGCCGTCTATTTTGCGAATGGCGATCAGCAGTTCTACATTCTAGGTGGCGGCTTGCTTTTCCTGGGCGTGCTGTATTTGTGGAACAGTCAGTTGGTCAAAAACGACCGCAATGCCAGCAATTTCCTGTCTGATGTTTTGGGCGACCTAACAACGATGCCGAGCGTGATGAAGCGCCTGGCCTTCGTGCAATTCTTCTCCTGGGTGGGACTCTTCATCATGTGGATCTACACCACCCCAGCCGTCGCCCTACAGGCTTGGGAAACCGCTGATGCCAGCTCGAAAGCCTATCAAGATGCCGGCGATTGGGTCGGGATCATGTTTGCCGTACAAAATGGTGTTGCAGCGCTCTACGCGTTTGTCATTGCCGGGATCGCACGACGCGTCGGCCCGCGCAGCCTACACGCCTTCAATTTGCTAGCAGGCGCCGCCGGCTTCATTGGCTATCACCTATTCTCATCTCAATATGGATTGCTGATCCCGATGATCGGCCTCGGCATGGCTTGGGGGTCTATTTTGGCGCTCCCATATGCGATTCTGGCTGACGCCCTGCCGGTCCGGAAAATGGGCATCTATATGGGGATCTTCAATTTCTTCATCGTGCTCCCACAGATCCTGGTCGGCGGAACGATGGGTCCGATTTTAAGATCGCTCGAGACAAGCGTCGCCCCAGCTGTCGGCGGTGTGCCTCTGCTTGCCGTACTGTTCGGCGCCGTCAGCTTCTGCCTTGCCGCGTTCGCGATGACCTTTGTGCGGGTGGAGCGGGGCTAGCACGCCCCGCACAGCCCTATCGGTTCTGCCGGTTATCGATGAGGTCTTGGACGACTTCGGGCTCGGCGAGTGTGGACGTGTCGCCGAGATTTTCGAAACTGTCCTCAGCAATCTTGCGCAGGATGCGGCGCATGATTTTGCCGGAGCGCGTTTTCGGCAAGCCGGTGGCGAACTGGATCAGGTCGGGACTGGCGATTGGGCCAATTTCTGTGCGCACGTGCTGGACGAGGCTCTTTTTCAGCTCATCATCTGCTTCGATGCCCGCGACCGGGGTGACATAGGCATAGATGCCCTGTCCTTTGATCTCGTGCGGATAGCCGACCACGGCGGCCTCTGCGACGGCATCATGCGCGACCAGCGAGCTTTCAACCTCGGCGGTCCCCATGCGGTGGCCAGAGACATTGATCACATCATCCACGCGGCCTGTGATCCAGTAGAACCCGTCTTCGTCTCGGCGACAGCCATCGCCGGTAAAGTAAGTCCCGGGATAGGTTGAGAAATAGGTGTCGATGAAGCGCTGATGGTCGCCATAGACGGTCCGCATTTGCCCAGGCCAGCTGTTGGTAATGATCAGATTGCCTTCGGTTGCGCCGGTGAGCTCTGCGCCCTCAGCATCAACCAGTTTCGGTTCGATCCCGAAGAAAGGATGGCTCGCCGCGCCAGGTTTTTGATCCGTGGCCCCTGGCAATGGCACCATCATGCAGGCCCCGGTCTCGGTCTGCCAATAGGTGTCGACGATCGGGCAGCGGCTATCGCCGACTGTTTTGTAATACCATTCCCAAGCCTCTGGATTGATCGGCTCTCCGACCGAGCCAAGCAGGCGGATGGTCGACCGGCTAGTGGATTTCACCGGCCCTTCGCCTTCCCGCATCAGCGCGCGGATCGCGGTTGGCGCGGTGTAGAAAATGGTGACGCCATGCTTATCGCAAGCCTGCCAGAAGCGGCTCGCATCCGGATAGGTTGGCACACCTTCAAACATCATGCTGGTCGCGCCATTGGCGAGCGGGCCATAGACGATATAGCTATGCCCGGTGACCCAGCCGACATCGGCCGAGCACCAATAGACATCGTCTTCTTTCAGATCGAAGACATATTCATGCGTCATTGAGGCCCAGACGAGATACCCGCCGGTGGTATGCAGCACGCCTTTAGGTTTGCCGGTGGAGCCTGACGTATACAGGATGAAGAGTGGATCCTCGGCGCTCATTGGCTCAGGCGGACAGTCACGACTGACATCTGCGCCAGCTTCGTGCAGCCAGATATCGCGGCCGTCTTGCATGTTCACCGAGTTGCCGGTGCGTTTCACGACGAGGACTTTTTCGACCATCCCGCCAGCCAGCTCGCAGGCCGCGTCCGCATTCTTCTTCAGCGGCACAATCCGTCCGCCGCGAATACCTTCATCGGCGGTGATCATGAATTGGCTGTCGCAATCAGTGATCCGGCCGGCCAGCGCTTCCGGGCTGAAGCCGCCAAACACAATCGAGTGCACCGCGCCGATCCGCGCACAGGCCAGCATCGCATAGGCCGCTTCCAGGATCATCGGCATATAGATGGTGACCCGATCACCCTTTTTGACGCCCATGTCTTTCAGGACATTCGCAAATCGGCAGACGGCTGCGTGCAGCTGCCTATAGGTCACTTTCGCGTCGTCGGCCGGATCATCGCCCTCCCAGATCAGAGCGACTTTATCACCGCGGGTCGCGAGGTGTCGGTCGATGCAATTGTAAGAGACATTCAGCTCGCCATCGGAATACCAGCGCACATGCAGATCAGACTTGTCCCAAGAGACATCTTTAACCGTCGTGTATGGCTTGGACCAATCCAAGCGTTTGCCATGCTCGCCCCAGAACGCTTCCGGATCAGCTATCGAAGCCGCATACATCTCACGATACTTTTCTGGCGTCAGATTGGCCTTCGAGGCAAAGTCCGCAGGGACGGGATAGATAGCTGAGTCTGTCATGTAAAATGCTCCGTTGAGCGCGTGATCAATACTATTTTCTACAATGCGGATTTGGCCGCCGACGTAAAGTCAGCCGCACGCCTCCGCATACGCGCGAGACTAGATTGAAAGCGTGATTTTGCCGAAATGCTGCTGGCTCGCTTGGTGCGCGAACGCTTCAGCGATTTGATCGAGCGGGAAATCCTTGTCGAGAACAGGCTTGATATTCGAAGCCTCAATGGCCGCGATCATATCTTCCTGATGCTCGGCTGAACCGACCGTGATCCCGGACATAGTCAAATTCTTCGAAAAGAAAGCTGCGGTTGGAACTTCGCCGGAAACACCCGTTAGCACACCGATCAGCGAGATATGCCCGCCCACACGGCAAGCTTGGATCGACTGCGCCATTGTTCCAGGTCCGCCAATCTCAACAACCTCATCCACTCCGCGGCCACGCGTCAGTTCGAGGGCTTTCTTTCCCCATTCCGGGGTCTCTTTGTAATTGATCACATGATCAGCGCCCAAAGCCTTCATCCGCTCAAGCTTTTCATTTGAGGATGAGGTCGAGATCACCCGGGCTCCAGCCGCTTTGGCGAGTTGAAGCGCAAAAACAGAGACGCCGCCCGTGCCTTGCGTCAACACCCAATCGCCAGGCTTTACGGAGCCTTCGACAAACATGCCGCGCCAGGCGGTCAGCGCCGCGCAGGGCAATGTCGCCGCTTCTGTATAGGAATAGCCCTCGGGCATACGCGTGAACGCGCTTTCTGGCATCGCAACCAGCTCGGCCGCAAATCCGTCTGCGCCATCACCGGGAACGCCGCCAAAGCCGAGCGCATCAATCTCGCCCTTCTGCCAGTCTGGGAAGAATAGGCTGAGGACTTTGTCACCGGGTTTGAATTTTGTGACGCCGTCACCAACCGCAACCACGTCCCCCGCACCGTCTGACATCGGGATCCGTCCATCGTCGGTTGGGATGCCGCCCATCACGACCACAAAGTCATGATAATTGAGAGAAGAGGCGCGAATGCGCACTAAGACTTCGCCCGGTCCTGCGACAGGATCTGGGCGGTCTTCGATGATCAGATTTCCGGGGCCTCCAGGCTTTTTGACGGCTGCAACTTTCATGGTGTTTCCTCACTTTTTGCATCCGGTCGGTGGACAGACGCTAGGGAAGTCAAGGGAACTGCAAATCAATCATGCCCGCTAGCCAAACCGATGCCCATAGAAACCGATCTGAAAAACACGCTTTCGCGACCAGAGCTGCCGCAAATCTTGGCGGCTGGGCGATTTTTTAGCAGGCATTTCCAGCATCTATTGATTGCACTCGCGGTGCCAATTGTGGATAGCGAGACACGAAAGACAGGGACCGCATAATCTTCATGCTGGACGTTACCAAGCAGAGCCAAGAAAAAGGCGCGGACCTGCCTGCACAGGGTGCGCCGCTGCGGATCTGCATATTGTCTTATCGGTCCGATCCAAAAGTTGGCGGCCAAGGGGTCTATGTCGACTATTTGAGCCAAGCTTTGGTGAAAGCTGGCGCGCTTGTCGACGTCGTTTCTGGCCCTCCCTATCCCGAGCTAAGCGCCGACGTGAACCTGGTTAAACTGCCATCGCTCGACCTGTTCTCGAAGCCGCATCATGGCCATTTTGCGCTGCGCCCGAAACACTTGCTCAGCCCGACCGATACGTATGAGTATTTCGGCCATCTCTCAGGCAAATTTGTTGAACCCTTCGCGTTTGGCCAGCGCGCCTATCAATATCTGAAACGCCATCGCGCGAAGTATGATGTCATCCTGGACAATCAAACGCTAGCGTATGGGATTGGACGCGTTCACGCTCGACTTGGTCTCCCACTGACGACGATCATTCACCATCCTATCACCCGTGATCTCAAGCTAGCTGTCGAAGCGGCCACAGATTGGAAACATCGCTGGCTCGCCCGGCGCTGGTATTCCTTCATCAAAATGCAGATCAAAGTCGCTCGAACCTTGCCCGCCATCACGTGTCCATCCGAGCATGCAAAAGCAGATATTGTGAGCGAGTTCGGCGTCGCCCCCGACCGCATTCACCCAATCTCACTCGGCGTTGATCAGCAAGCCTTTAGCCCCGATCCGAACATCCAAGTTGCGCCTGGTAAAATCGTCACCACCGCCAGTGCAGATACCCCGCTGAAGGGGCTCCATATTTTGGTAGAGGCCTACCACAAACTTCTAAGCACGCATCCGGATCTGGAGCTTGTGGTGATCGGAAAGCTCCGCAAAGGTCAGGCGCGAAGGGCAATCCTTGATCTCGGTCTGAAAGATCGCGTGGTCTTCAAAAGCGACCTAACGCGCGAAGAGCTCGCCAACGAGTTTCGCAGCGCGACCGTCGCAGTGACCCCCTCTCTTTATGAAGGGTTTGGCCTGCCCGCCGCCGAAGCCATGAGCTGCGGCACACCGGTTATCGTGGCCGATGGTGGGGCCTTGCCAGAGGTTGCGGGCGACGCTGGCATCATTGTGCCGAAGGGCGATCCCAACGCACTTGCCGATGCAATCGACGGTCTTGTCTCGAATCGCGAACGCCGTTCCGAGGTTGCCGAAGCTTGCCTGAAGCGCGCCAACGCGCACTTCAACTGGGACAGTATTGCCCCGAAATATATAGACTTTTTCCGTAACGCCATGGTGGCCCAATGCTAACCGCTCGACTGAAACATCTCGGCCTGTCGCCCGGCGACAAAGTCCTCGATCTTGGCTGTGGCGAAGGCCGGCATGTGCATGGCCTGTACATGCTGGGCGGGCTCGACATTTACGGCGTCGACCTCGATGAGCCCTCGCTCAAAAAGGCGGAGGAAGGTCTTGTATTTCTTCCGAATGCAGACACCGATATAGCAACAAAAACCACGTTTGAGACGGGCGATGCGACGGCGCTACGCTTTGAAGACAATACGTTTGACGCCGTGATTTGTTCTGAAGTGCTCGAGCATCTTCCCGACTATGACGCGGCCATTCGTGAGATGCGGCGCGTATTGAAACCAACCGGCAAACTTTGCATCACGGTCCCTCATGCTTGGCCGGAGCGGATCTGCTGGCAACTCGCGCCGCCGCCAAACGGTTACCCGTATCAGCCGGGCGGCCATATCCGGATCTTTGACGAAGTCGATCTCAAAGCATCGGTTGAGCGCCGCGGTTTCAAGATGTTCAAGCGCCACCACGCGCACGGCATTCACTCTCCTCTGTGGTGGCTGAAATGCATGTTCTGGGAGCGGCGCGATGATCATCCGATGGTCAAAGCCTATCATGACTTCCTGGTCTGGGACCTGATGAAGCGTCCGTGGATCACACGCGCCCTCGACACCGTCACATCACCCTTCATGGGTAAGAGCCTGGTCATGTATTTTGAACAAGGTGAAAGCTAGGATGGACGGGTCTTTTCCATCTGGCGAGGCACTCTCCATCGCTGACCTCCGTCCTGCGATCGATCGTATACTCGACATCCAGACCGCGGATGGCGCGATTGCCTGGTTCGAGAACGGCCCTTGGGATCCATGGAACCACACAGAAAGCGCAATGGCGCTTACGGTTGCCGGCGAGCTCAGCGCTGCCGCAAATGCTTTTGACCATTTGAAAGAGACACAACGCAGCGATGGTGCCTGGTTTGGGGAGTATGGCAATTGCCTACCCATGGTGGAACGTGACTTTATCAGCCGCGAAGCAGCCCCGGCTTTCTTGGATTCAAACTTTTGCGCCTATCCAGCCGTTGGCATCGCGCATTTTTTAAAGGCCACCGATGACACGAAGCGCGCGCAAGCGTGGTGGCCAATGGTGGAGCGCGCGCTCGATTTTGTCCTCACGCTTCAAAAGCCAGATGGCACGATTACCTGGGCCGTTGAAGCCGTTGGAACAGATGAAGACGACGCGTTGCTTGCGGGCAATGCCTCTATTCTGAAAAGCCTCGAATGCGGGCTGTTTTTGGCCAACGCATTCGATATCGCAAAACCCACCTGGCACACGGCGCGTTCCAACCTCCTGAATGCGCTTCAGACCTCACCAGATCTGTTCGATCGGCGGAATACTGGCGCAAGGTTCGCCATGGATTGGTACTATCCCGTCCTGGCGGGTGCCTTTGATGACGCCACTGGCGCGCAGAGATTGGACCAGTCTTGGGACAAGTTTGTTATTGAAGCGCATGGCTGCCGCTGCGTTTCGAACGAGCCATGGGTGACGGTCGCTGAAACCGCTGAATTGGTCCTGGCGCTCCTGTCAGCCAACAAGACAGGACTTGCAACAACGCTATTGCAAACCGTTTTAAACATTCGCGACGATCGCGGTGTGTTCTGGATGGGGCACCAAATAAACGAAGACATTTACTGGCCGAAAGAGCAGCCAAGCTGGACCCAGGCCGCTGTCATCCTGGCCGCTGACGCTTTGCAAGATAAATCAGCGACGAGCCAGGTCCTCACCCGGTCGCTGCTTAAACCCGCCGCAATATCCGCAAGCTCTTAACCGCTTGCTCTTCGACATAGAGATCTGACGCCAAGGCGCGTTGGTAGATCTCAAAAGGTGGTCGACCGCCATCGGCTGGATCTGGAAACACATCATGGATGGCGAGTATGCCGCCAGGCATGATGTGCGGCGTCCAACCGCGATAATCATTCAACGCGTGTTCCATCGTGTGTCCGCCATCAATGAACAGGAAGCTCAGCGGCGTCGCCCAACGCGTCGCAATGTCGATGGAGCGGCCGATGATTGGAATGACCGTGCCTTCAAGTCCAGCTTGGTGGATGGTGCGCCGGAAGAAAGGCAACGTGTCGACGGCTTCGGCGTCCGCATCCCAGACCTCTTCGTCGAAATACTCCCATCCCGGCTGATTCTCTTCAGAGCCGCGATGGTGGTCGATTGAGAAATGAAGCTCATCCTGCTCTTGGCACGCGGTCCCGATATAGACTGACGATTTCCCACAATAGCCGCCAATCTCCAGGCAGGGTCCTTGGGATGCCTGCGCGAGCGCAACCTTGTATAAGGCTTCCCCTTCAGCCGGGTTCAAAAAGCCTTTGATTTTCGACACATCGATCGAAAGTTTCATTCTGCTGGTACCGCGTTCTCTGCTGTTTCAGCATCGAGTTGTCGCGCAACATCGCCCGGTGATCCAGAGCCTCTTGCAATCAGAGCATAAGCGGTCGGCACAAACAGCACCGTGACCAGAACCGCCGCGATTACGCCAAACAGGATAACCACACCAATGGCCGCCCGCGTCTCTGCGCCAGCGCCGCTGGATAGGATAAGCGGCAATGTCCCTGCTGCTGTCGTCAGTCCGGTCATCACGATCGGCCGCAGCCGAGCCAATGACGCCTCTTTCAAAGCCTCCTGAAACTCGGTTCCCTGATCGCGCAACTGGTTGGCAAACTCGACGATCAAAATACCATTTTTTGCCGCGAGGCCGACCAACATGATCAAGCCGATCTGGGTGTAGATGTTGAGACTATTGCCGGTCAGCCAGAGCCCTAGCAAGCCACCTGCTAGCGTCGCCGGCACACATAGCATGATAATGATCGGGTGTCGGTAGCTTTCAAACTGCGCCGCCAGCACGAGGAACACAATCGCGAGGCCAATCGCAAAAACG
This sequence comes from Henriciella sp., assembly GCA_027019605.1. GTDB lineage: Bacteria > Pseudomonadota > Alphaproteobacteria > Caulobacterales > Hyphomonadaceae > Henriciella. The sequence continues at coordinate 10,751 of JALUWJ010000120.1, forward strand.
AACATGATCGATGAGCCCGACGTTTTGAAATCCAGAGATTGGCCCTTGAAATCAATCGTCGCCTCAACCGGCAAGACATCTCGCGCGATTGTCTGCATCTGGTCCAAAACATCGCCAAGCGAAGCGCCTTCAGCGAGGCCCGCTTCAATCGTAATCGCGCGTACCCGATTGTAGCGATTCAGTGTCGGACTATCCGCGATCGCTTCAATGCTCATCAGACTTGAGAGCGGGACAAGACTGCCTGAGCGCGACGAGCGGACATATATATTCTCAACATCATTCGGATTGTTCTGATCAGAGCGCAGACCTTCCAGAATGACATCATACTCTTCGCCGCCATCGATATATGTGGTCACCCGCCGCGACCCCAGCATCGTTTGCAAGGTTGAGCCGATATCGGCGACCGTAACCCCAAGGTCGGCAGCGCGATCATAATCCACCTGAATACGGTATTGGGGCTGGGTTTCCTTATAGTCCCAATCGATATCGACCAATCCGATATCGCTATCTTCCAGAGCGTTGACGAACGTCTCGCGCCATTCCGTCAGCAGCTCATAGCTCGGGCCGCCGAGAACGAATTGGACTGGTTTCCCCGTTCCACCTCCCAAGCCTTGCCGCATTCGGGCGAACCCTCGCACGCCTGGCAGGTCCGAAAGCGCACGATTGGCTTCTGCTATGATGACATCAGCAGGCCGCCGCTCACTCCAATCATTCAGAACGACGATGATGAAAGCCTGGTTGAATGCAGATGATCCGAAGCCTGGCGCCCGAAACAGAAGCCGGTTCACTTCCGGCGGCTTGCCGTCCTGGCTTTCGGTGTAAGGCATCAAACGACGCTCAATCTCGTCGATGTATCGTTCCATATAAGCATAGGAGGCGCCTTCTGGCCCTCGGATCACAACGAAGAAGGCGCCGCGATCTTCGCGAGGCACATATTCTTCCGTGACGCGTTGGGACAGATCCCAAGTCGACCAGAACAAGCCGCCAAGCAGGATCGCCATAAAGATTGGCCGCGGAATGAGGATGTTGAGCAGCCAGCCATACGCCATACGAACAAGGCCAAAAGCTTTGTCGACCAGTCGCGGTAAGAATGAACCAATCGTCCACTTATCCGAATGTGGTTTCAGGAGTTTCGACGCCATCATTGGCGTCAGCGTCAGCGCCAGCAAGCTGGAGAACACAACGGCCGCAGCGATCGTCAGTGCGAATTCGGTAAACAGACGACCGACATCGCCCTGCAGGAACGTAATCGGCACAAACACAGACACGAGCACCAAAGTTGTGGCGATCACCGCGAAGCCGACCTGCCGTGTCCCTTTAAACGCAGCCACGAGCGGGGTTTCTCCATACTCTTTCATGCGCCGCGATATGTTCTCAAGCACAACAATCGCATCATCGACAACCAGACCGATCGCCAGCACCATGGCGAGCAGTGTCAAAAGGTTGATTGAGAAACCCAACGCAAACAGCACGATGAAGGTCGCGATAATCGAAATCGGCACCGTAATCGCCGGGATGATCGTGGCACGGGCGCTTCCGAGAAACAGGAAGATCACCAGGGTGACCAACCCGACCGCGATCGCAAGGGTCGTGTAAACCTCACGGATGGAAGCCGAAATGAAAACGGAGCTATCAAAGCTGCGCGCAATGACCATGCCGTCCGGCAAGGTTTGATTCAATTGTTCCGCGAGCGCTTTGGCGGCATTTGCCACATCCACTGTGTTCGCGGTCGACTGTTTGACGATGCCCAGCCCGACCATCGGCACGCCATTGCCGCGGAACATGTTCCGGTCTTCAACCGTGCCGCGCTCGACGCGTGCGACGTCGCCAAGTCGAACGAGATAGCCATCTTCCCCTTCTGCAACGACAAGCCCTGCAAAGTCTTTTGGGGTTTGGAACGCGCGGTCGATCCGAACCGTGTAGGCCCGTGTATCCGACTCGATGCTGCCCGCGGGCGCCTCGATATTCTCCCGCCGCAAGGCTTGCTCAATGTCGGTGACGGTCAGGTTTCGGGCCGCCAAGGATCGCCGGTCAATCCAGATGCGCAGGGCATAGTCCCTCGATCCTCCGACACGCACACGGGCCACCCCGTCCAAGGCTGAGAAGCGATCAACCAGATAGCGTTGCGCATAGTCGGAGATTTCCGGTGTCGTCAGGTTTTCGGCCGCGAGATTCAGCCAAATGATGACATCATCATTCGAGTCCGCCTTCTCAACCTCGGGCGGATCGGCGTCTTCAGGCAAATTATCCA
>JALUWJ010000121.1 GCA_027019605.1 Henriciella sp.
GACCAGCCGCAATGCGGAACGCTTGATTGAAGCCGGCGTGCCGACAGCCTTTGCCCACCTTAGCAATAGCGGTCACCAGTCTCGCCTTGTCTTGCAATCTGCAGGCAATGCGGTCGCCAATGGCGTAAGCTTTGACGATGCGATGGCGGCGATGACCGTCGTCCCGGCGAACATTTTTGGAACGGATGTTTCTGGAACAATCGAACGCGGCGAAATTGCAGATTTGGTGGTCTGGGATGGCGATCCACTCGAGGTCTCGACAGCACCAACGGCGGTGTTCATTGAAGGCGTTGAGCAGTCGCTTGTGACCCGCCAAACCAAGCTGCGCGACCGTTATCTCGAACTCGACGAAACGGACAAGCCGCTGGCATACAAGCGTTAGTCGCCTTTGAAGGCTGGATCACGCTTTTCAAGGAAAGCCTGGATCGCTTCGGCCTGATCGCTGGTGGTCGAGGCATACGCAAATTGATCGCGGTCCATATAGCTCGTCGCGTGCCCAAGTGGCATCGCGGCGACATTGATGGCTTGCTTTGTCATGCGCAGCGCAATCGGCGGGACCTTTGCGTACCGCTCTGCCAAGGCTTGCGCGCCAGATATTGCGCCTCCGGCGGCGGTGACTTGATCTGCAAGCCCCCAATCGAGCGCGGTCTTCGCGTCACAAGGCTCACCAAGAATCGTGAACTGTTTCGCCCGCGACGGGCCGACCAGAGCGACGGTGCGCGGATTGGTTTGCCAGCTCATATTCATACCGAGCGGAATCTCCGGAAGGCGGAAGAACGCGTCCTCGGCAACGATCCTGTGATCACACGCCACCGCCAGGGCCACCCCGCCGCCAATGCAATAGCCTTCAATCGCAGCAATGGTGATTTGCTCAAGCGCTTCCCAAGCAGCGCACATATCCGGACCGAGCTTCAGAGATTGTCTCTGTTCGAGCCGGGTCTGATCGCGCAGCGCGGCGCGGTCTGGGTCTTTCAAGTCAGCCCCGGCTGTGAAGGCGCCTGAACTGGTTAGAATGACGACATTGCAACTTGTATCAGATTGTAAAAAAGTCGCTGCATCGATCAGGGCCTGCATGGCCTTCAGCGACAAGGCATTGCGCCCGTCACCGCGATCCAGTGTGACCGTCGCAATCGTGCCATCTGTCTTCAGATGAACGCAGTCTCCGAACGTCTGCGTCATTTGCTTTTAGAGACGTTGGCAACGCGCTCCAGCGGCTCGATGCTTTGGATATAGCCCGCCTCCTCTGGGATATACAGGCATGGGTTACCCGCATCATCTTTGCCAATCACAGGCAGAACCGTAACCACGTCTTCTGATGAGAAACGTTTCAGCGCCGCCTCTACTGTGTCGGTCTCAGCAAGCTTTCCAAGGTTCATGCGGGTCGGGAAAATGATCGTCGCAGTACCTGCTTCTTCCATATCCAAGGCCTGTTGCGGGCCCAGCCAAACAGCTTCGGTGGTCTCGCGGCCATCTTGTTCCGCGATCTGGCCAGACGGCGTTCTTGCAAGATAGAAATGTGTATCGAACCGTTTCGGCATCATGGTTGGCGTAATCCAGTGCCCAAAATGCACCAGACGGTCGAGTGCCAGCACCAAATTGTGTTCCTTGATCAGTTCCAGAAAGCTCTTCTCACGTCGATCAACGGCGGAGCGCATAGGGTCGAGCGCTTTTGCAACGTCCTGCCCGACCAAGGCAGCGCCTGCACCGCGCGTCCCGGCCGCGCGCGCCAGGATAATGCCAGCTTCTTCATAGGCTTCTCTGATCGCAGAGATCCTCGCCGCCTGCTCGGCGCCAGAGTAATCGCCATCTGTATGATCGGCCCAGGCAGGATCGCTGTCTTCTTCATTAGCCTTGCCGCCCGGAAATACGAGCGCGCCTGAGGCGAAGTCGATTTCATAGTGGCGCTTCACCATGAGCACCTGCAGGTCTGGCTCATCACGCAGCAGAAGGATGGTCGCGCTCAATCGCGGTGTCGAGGCTTCAGACATTTTCCCTCCCAAGAAAAGTTCAATCAAATTTATCAGAAATCAACACGCCGACGTGCGCGTGATTTCAACTATGTTTCTGTAGGTAAGGTGCTTGTCGCAACGTCACGGAAGCAGAATGCGCCCTACACACTATCAGCAATTCGACGCCGCTCAGACGGCATCATCACGTAACCGGCTCTTGCCCGTCATGCACCTGGAAACAGGCGAAGCGGTGCTTTTGTTTGCCGAGACCGAAAAGCGCTTCGAAGAGCGTGCGGTCTTCGGACCGGCAACCTCGACTGCAGAAGGCAGTGAGGTTGCCACCCCGGCTC
>JALUWJ010000122.1 GCA_027019605.1 Henriciella sp.
AACTCGTCGACCAAGTGGTTGAAGCTTACGAACAGGCCGATGAGATGTGCCTTGTCATCGCGCCAGAGGGCACCCGCGCGGATGTCAAAGCTTGGAAGACTGGGTTCTACAATATCGCGCTCGCTGCGGAAGTTCCCGTTGGGCTCGGCTTCATCGACTATGAGAACAAGTTTGGCGGTCTCGATGGGGCCTTGGTGCCATGCGGCGACTATGCTGCGGACATGGAAAAAGTCGCCAAGTTTTACGCCGCCCGCGTGTCTCGCTTCAATCACCCGCTGACCGGCGAAGCGATGAATTCAAAGGATATGGCTTAGGTCTTGGGCAGTCGGCGCATGAGCGGCTTGAGTGGGACGAATCTAGGACGCTCGGCTAAAGGCAGTTTCCGATCTCAAAAAGAGTGCTGGTTGTTAGAGTGCCATGTCCGAGGCACGGAGCAGAATATCCACCTTTTGCGCCCTGGTGGAGGTCGATGCGTCTGCAGAGAATAGAGCCAATCTCATGAGCTCAAGAAAAGCATCAACCTCTTTGAGAATGAGACCGCAATCGCCATTACTGATCGCTGCCTCAATCTCCGGGCGAACAGCGGTGTAGAACGCTTTCCGAGCCACATCTGAGTGCAACATCAATTCGCTACTCAATCGTGCAAAATCTGGGTCCGCAAGGAGCCGTTTTTGAAGCTCATCAAGACAAACACGAAATCGCTTCGCCCCTCTCTCATGTTGGCCGTGAACTTGATCCAACGCTTGCTCGATTTGTGTTTGAACCCGAAGCAAAAGTTGGAGAACCACATCATCGGCAGCTTCAAAATAATTGTAAAATGACGCTCTCCCAATATTCGCTTCAGCGGTAATCCGACTTACGTTCAATCCCGCAATTCCTTCCGCCGCAATCAAACGTATAGCCGCGTCCAGAATAGCTTCCCGCGCACGATGCCCTTTTCGGCTTTTCACCGTGAAGTTTGTAATGGCTTCAGACACTTTGTCGATTTTGTTCGGTTTGGTCATTTTGGAATTATACGACAATAGTATTGATAAATCTCGACACATATGTCAGTTTTCGCAAAAAGGATTCACATGGACATTATCGAGCGCCTAATTCGTTGGACTTCTAGGCCTACAATTTTGATTTGCTTGGTGGCGCTGCAAATATTGGTCTATGCTGGTATTGCGTTCAATTTGACCCAGCTGTCTGAGGTGAGTGGCGGCTCCGGTATTCTGGATTTTGAGTTTGGGTACTCTGCGGATTTTGTCCGCTCCACACTTGCCAGTTACGGTTCGGCGGGCTTCGGTTTTTATCGAAACATTCAGCTACTCGATTTAGTTAATCCGGCGCTGTACTCGACATTGCTCGCATCGATCATCTCTATCTTGATCCGGAACCATCCGCGGAGGTGGCCCGTGATTATTCCATTCATCGCTGGCGCGCTGGACTATGTCGAGAATGGCTTTCTCTATTTTTTCGCAACGATGTTTCCGAATGTCCCAGAGAACCTGGTTCCCATCGCCAGTGGATTGAGCGTGAGCAAAAGAGCAGCAATTGTGCTGACCGTTATCGCTTTGATCTACGCCCTTTTTCAACGATTTACAGGTGGTCAACGTGATTAACAGAGTAGCTGAGCAGCTTCGAGAGATTACCTCCTGGCCTCGCGCCGCCATAATGCTGATCGTGACGATCATCTTGTTGGTCACATATTTTCAATACATCGGGCCGCTAGAAGAATATGGAGGAGGTGCGCCGCATCTCGATGTTCGATTTGGCGTTGGTTATTCGCACGCTGATGTCCTGAAATATTTCGATACCCTCGGCGTCGAAGGTCGCGCATTTTACGCGAAAACTACGCTGTTTGATACAATATGGCCGTTATGCATCGGCGTATGCGGTGCGCTTTGGGCACCTTTGGCGTTCCACAACAATTTTTGGGTGGTCGTCGCCGCTGCTTCTCCGGTGCTATTTGGCATACTCGACCTATTGGAGAATATCGGTTTATGGATCATGCTTTCGCAATACCCGGAGATTTCTCAAAGTGTCGCAAGCGTCGGGAACGCGATTACGCTTGTGAAACAAGCCATGATCCCGGGTTGGGTATTGTCGATCCCAGGATTACCGATCATTGCAATCTTCCGAAGGCTACTGGGCTGATCTTAAGCACCTACCCCCTCGACCCGTCATGGAACGGAAGCGTGAGTGTCTTATTTAGGGCAATTCTGTTGAAAAACTCTGCTGCTAGAGCGCGGGCTTTCCTCTTCGATCGTGTTCAGGCCTCTTTTTCTGCAGGGTGTTCGCTCTTCTCGAC
>JALUWJ010000123.1 GCA_027019605.1 Henriciella sp.
CACGCTCGGCTTTGTCGGTCTTGTTAGTCTCTGGACGCCGTTCCTGTCGCCAGAGATCGCAGAGCGCTGGTTCACATTCCCGCAGCTTCTCTTCGTGCTACCTGTGCCGACACTGACCGCAATTCTTGCCGCCATTCTCGGATGGGGGCTTCTCAAGAAGAAGGATCAGGTCGCGTTCCCGACCTCGATCGGACTATTCGCGCTCTGCTTTGCCGGCCTCGGCATCGGCATCTCGCCCTACATCGTGCCGCGCGCGATCACCATTCAGGAGGCCGCCGCACCGGATTCGAGCTTGCTCTTCATGTTGGTCGGCGCGCTGATCCTCCTTCCCATCATTATTGGCTACACCGTTTTCACCTATTGGGTTTTCCGCGGGAAATTCGACCCGGACGCGGGGTATCACTGATGCAAGAAAATGAACGCCCCCTCATCCAGAAAACCGGCCTCAAAGAAGTTGCATGGTTCATCGCCTTATGGGTCATGGGCGTTGCTGTGATCTTATCAGTTGGTGGCGTCATCAAACTGTGTCTCTCAACCTAACCCAAGAGTAATCCACACCGGCAGTGCCGGCTAAATACCTCCCAGAAAGGACAAACAATGTCTCTAAGAATAGGCGATACCGCCCCAAACTTCACCATCCCAACCACTAAGGGTGAGATCAACTTCCACGACTGGATTGGCGACAGCTGGGTCTTCTTCTTCAGCCACCCGGCTGACTTCACCCCGGTCTGCACCACAGAAATGGGTCGCACGGCGCAACTCTCACAGGAATTCGTCAATCGCAACACCAAGCCGCTGGGTCTCTCGACCGACACAGTCGAGGAACACATCAAGTGGATCGACGATGTGAATGACACGCAGGACACCGATCTGGCGTTTCCGATCGTCGCCGACGCTGACCACAAAGTGGCTCAACTCTATGACATGATCCATCCCGGCGAGAGCGAGACCGCTGCAGTGCGTTCGGTATTTATTATCGACCCGAATAAGAGAATCCGCCTGACCATGACCTATCCGATGAGTGTTGGCCGGAACTTTGATGAAATCCTTCGCGTAATCGACGCGCTGCAGGTAGGTGACAAACACGGGATCGCAACTCCGGCCGATTGGCTGCCGGGTGGCAAAGTCATCATCCCGCCATCGGTGACCAATGAACAGGCCAGCGTGAAATTCCCGCAGGGTTGGGACGAACTGCGCCCCTATTTGCGGTTCACCGAAGTCAAATAAGCCATCTATGTGCGCCGGGTCTTGAATGATCCGGCGCACTCCCGCCCGGAGGTCTTCCTATGTCCGTATCTGTCCCGCTGAAAGCCGCGCTTCGCGGACGCTGCGGCGTCTGCAGTCAAGGTAAGCTCTTCGATCGCTTCCTCAAACTCAAGTCCAGGTGCGATCATTGCGGTCAGGATTTCACCGTTGCCGATACCGCAGATGGTCCGGCTTTTTTCGTCGGCTTCTTCATCATGATTATCCTAGCGCCGTTTTATTTCATTCTGCCAGTCGCACAGATTCCGATATTGGCAAAAGTGTTCGGCTATGGTGCCGTGCTCGCCGCGACAATCGGCCTTGCGTACTGGCTCCTCCCACTCGCAAAAGCCGCATTGTTTAACCTGCAGATTTATCACCGCGCCGAACAGGCGCGTTTTGAAGATCACGCTCCAAATTAGAAAGGCAGTCTCATGGACATCAATATCGGGATTTCAGAATCCGACCGCAAACGCTCAGCCGACTCGGTCGCCAAGCTTCTCGCGGATACTTACACGCTTTATCTTAAAACCCATGGCTATCACTGGAATGTCGAGGGTCCGCACTTCCAGCAGCTGCACATTCTGTTCATGGAACAATACACTGAGATGTGGACCGCGGTCGACGAGCTGGCCGAACGCATCCGCGCGCTCGGCGAGTACGCGCCAGTCTCTTATGGCGAAATGGCAAAGCTCTCGACGATCAAAGAAGAGACGGGCAGCCCCGACTGGAAAGAGATGGTCGAAACGCTCGCCAAAGGTCATGAGCAGGTGGCAAAGTCTGCACGTGAAGTGCTCCGCATTGCTGAGGACATTGGCGATGACGCCACCGCTGATGTTGTTACACCGCGGATCACGCTGCATGAAAAGACCGCCTGGATGCTGCGTGCAACAGCCTCCTGAACCAGGCTATAGGCTCAAAGCCAGCGGCGGACCCGGCGGCGATAGGCGTCATAATCGGACCCAAACTTTTCCGAGAGCGCCGCTTCTTCGGGTTTGATCTGAAACACGGTGAGATAGATGACAAATACCGGTAGCAAAAGCAGCGAGGCCGGATTTCCCAGCCAGAGCGTCCAGCCGATCAGCAGGATTAACATACCAAGATACATCGGATTGCGCGATACGCGGTAGAGGCCGCTAACCACAAGCGTACTGGCTTTTTCAGGCTTCAACGGAGTCACAGTCGTGCGGGCGCGCAGGAAGGCGAACACCGAGACCGCTTCAATCAGAACGCCGCCCCCCATGACCGCGATCGCAGACCAGCGCAGAAACGACGCTTCAATCACCAGTCCGGGAGAGCCTTTGGCAAGGCCCCACATTCCCGCTCCGATCAGCAGGCCGACAAGCGGCGGTGGAATGATCAGCTTCACGTTTGCGGTGCCTTAGAACGGATTCAGTGTATAGCCGTCCTGTTGCAACAAAGCATGGGACGTCATGGCTGAGAGCGACAGGGTCACACCGGGCAAAAGGTCTTCAGCGACGATGTCTCGGTAAGCTGCTGTCTGACCGCACAGCTCAATGGTCACCCCGACCTCGATCAGAGCCGCAATCAGATCAGCATTGGCATTTGTGTCACTGCGCACGAGGTCCAGTGCTGCAGGCCCATGCACGATGATGGCGATATCGATATTCTCAGCCGGAACACCTGCGGCCACATGCATGTTCAGAAATCGCGAGGCGCTCTCAAGGCGGCGATTGATTTCGCCGGGATCGGCTGCGTCGGCCACATCGAACGCAACTTTGAAGACTGTCCCAGCCTCCACACTTGCGCCCGGCACGTCCGCCACGGGTCCGAAACCTTCGATCAATGGTCCCTTTTTGAAATCCTCAGGCCCGGCCAGCGCGTGTCCCGCCAAAGGAACTAGAAACATCAGTAACAGCATCGCCTTTCTCAAAACGCGTTTCCTTTCTTGTGTAGCCGAAAACCTATGAAGATTGGTTTGGTGTTACACCAGTCTTTAATCAGGGTTGGGCAGCTTGGAATAGCTTTTGACGCACTCGTTCAAATCACTCGCGCTGATTTCATGAAAAGTTTAGGCGGGGCAGGCGGACAGATCGATTGGAGGCGTCGGCCACGACCGCAGTGGTATCTCCCTTTGTGGGCTCTGCCGTTGGAGACTAATTAGCTTAACTTTCAGCTTTCGCCGACTTAGGCCTCTGAGCTAATGTCTCCTAATGCTCGCGTCTCAGCCAAAACCAGTTTTCACGAATGTTGTACAAAGCCAAGCATCTCCGACCAACACCGAACGTCACTTGGCATCACATGGCCCCCAGAACTCATCTAGAACAAAAGTGTCCCACTTTTTTAAAGCGTCTCGAAAAGTGGGACACTTTTGTCCTGCAACACATTGATTTTATTGATTTTCACAAATGTTCTGGTGCCCGGGGGCGGATTTGAACCACCGACACGCGGATTTTCAATCCGCTGCTCTACCCCTGAGCTACCCGGGCAGGCCAAACAGGGAAGCGGCTTCTTAGCGGCCCTCTTCGCGCTTGTCCAATGCCGAAATCGTTTTTTTGCAGATCAACTGTAACGGGCCTCGACTTTGAGTTTTTCAGCGTCCTTCGAGGCAGCGACTGCTTTGACGCTCGCCTCAAGATCAGCAAGATATTCCTCAATAAAATCCGCATGTTTCGGCGACAGCATCAAATGCAAACTCGGCGGTTCTTTGGTCACCGAGGTAAACCAGCCCCGCCGATAAATCTCACCATAGATTGCGAAAGCGTGGTGATCCGGGTGCCGAAAAGCGATGAGGCCGAGCATTGGATTGCCCAGAACTTCAAACCCGAGCCGTTTGACGCCCTCTTCCACCCGCGCGCGAGTCGCACACACCTCGCCCTGCAGGCGCTTGTATCCTTCAACCCCTAAGTGATTCATCACAGCCCATGCCGCTGAAATCGCGCCGCCGGGGCGGGTACCTGCCAAGGTGGGGGTCTTCATCGGCGCACCGGACCACTGATTCATATCGAACGGCATGTGCTCGAATAAGTCTTCCGACCGGAACAGGACCGTCGACGCACCTTTCGCGGCATAGCCATACTTGTGCAGATCCGCGCTCATCGAATGAACGCCGGGGAGTTCGAAATCAAATGCTGGAACCGGCACGCCATTCATACGTGCAAATGGTGCGAAATATCCGCCAACGCAGGCATCTACGTGCAGCCATAGCCCTTTGGCCTGCGCGGCACCGCTCAAGGCCTCAATCGGATCTATGATGCCATGCGGAAAGTTTGGCGCGGACCCGACGATCATGATCGTGTTTTCGTCGCAAGCCTCGATCATCGTCGGAACGTCTGCCTCATAGGTGCCATCGGTTTTCACCGGAATCCGGCGAATTTCGATATCCATCAAATGCGCCGCTTTATCGAAGGCCAAGTGCGCGGAAAAAGGCAGAACCAGGTTGGCGCGCGCCAGCGCACGTCCTTGCGCCCGAGCATAGTCGCGGGCGGTTTTGATCGCCATTGTGATCGAGTCGGTTCCACCAGACGTCATTGCGCCGGTGCTGCCCTCAGGACCGTGCAACAGCCCTAGCCCCATGGACACGACATCCTTTTCCATTTGCGCCAGGGATGGAAAGGCCAACGGGCCAAGACCATTCTCTGACATGAAGGCCGCATAGGCTTCTTTCTGGATCGCAGCGATCTCTTCGCCCGCATTGAAGACATAAACCGCGGTGCGCCCATCGCGCCACTTCGCATCAGCGGCGCCGCGCGCCTGCATATCGTTTCGGATGTCCTCCCACGGACGGCCCTGCTCTAACATCTTCATCAGAGATCTCCTGTCTTGCGCCTCACAGTGCGATAGCAGCTCCAGAAAATCGAGAGGGCGCCGCAAATAAATACGACGCCCTCATCAATCGGTGATTCGAGAGACTAGTCCTTCAAATTGCCGTGCATGATCTCTGTCAGCTCTGGCGCATCAATCGAGGCAACCGCGCTGATAATCGCATCCGCGCGGCACTTGTTCTGAAGCACACGCTCGCGCAGTGTTTCGCGAACGCCGGCTGTTTTACAAACGCGCTTGGAGGCTGTGCTGATCATCTGAAAAACTTCAGACGCATCGGCCGCATTGGTCAAATCATAGCCTTGGATTGAAACTTCGATCTGCTTTTTCTGCTGGTCGAACTCAGTCGCCGCCATGGCTGGGAGCAAGGCGCAAGCTGTAGCGGCGATTACAGAAACGGTCAGGGACTTGGAAAAGGTCATTATATTTCCTCCTGTTGAAGGTCTTCATTGTTGATCTCTCTTCCCTGTGAGAATGCTCATAACACATTTTATCGAAAAACAATATGAATTTTTTGTTACTACACATGTAACACAAGCAACAGTAACTCTCCCCTTTCGTTCTTGGGCGGACCTCGCTAACCAATCAAACCATGGCTAAGTCTCACTTTGTTTGCCAATCTTGCGGTGCCGTTCACTCTAAATGGTCGGGCCGGTGCGATGCTTGTGGCGAGTGGAATACGCTCACCGAAGAGGCAAGCTCGGGGCCTCCTGGCGGATTGAAAGCCCCGAAGTCTGGCTCCAAACGTTCGAGCAAAGCCGAGTTCACAGCCTTGGATGGCAATGATGCCCCGCCTGAGCGCATTGTGCTCGGCGTCGATGAGCTAGATCGCGTTTTTGGCGGCGGCATCGTCCCGTCGAGCGCGACCTTGATCGGCGGTGACCCTGGCATCGGTAAATCTACGCTGCTTTTGCAAGTCGCCGCCCGGCTCGCCCGAAATGGATTGACCACAGTCTATGTCTCAGGTGAGGAAGCGACCGCGCAAATTCAGGATCGCGCACGACGTTTGAAAGTCGCCGACAGTCCTGTGCAGCTCGCGACCGAGACGGACTTGCGCAAAGTCCTATCCGCGTTGAAGTCCGCGAAGCCCGATTTCGTCGTCATCGATTCCATCCAGACCATGTGGTCAGATAGTCTGGAGGCGGCGCCGGGTAGCGTGAGCCAGGTCCGGGCTTGCGGACAGGAACTCACGCGGTGGGCCAAAAAATCGGGCGCTGCGCTGATCCTGGTTGGTCACGTGACTAAAGAGGGACAAATCGCGGGCCCGCGTGTCGTCGAGCATATGGTCGACACCGTCTTCTATTTTGAAGGCGAGCGGGGCCATCAGTTTCGAATTCTTCGCGCGGTCAAAAACCGTTTCGGGCCGACCGACGAAATCGGCATCTTCGAAATGCATCAATATGGCCTAGCGCCGGCGCGAGAGCCGTCCGCATTATTTCTCTCGTCGGAACATGATGAGTCCGGCGGCGCCGCAGTTTTTGCCGCGATGGAAGGATCGCGCCCTGTCCTGGCAGAAGTTCAGGCTTTGGTTGCGCCTTCAGCCTATGGCACGCCGCGCCGGTCAATTGTCGGCTGGGACAGCAATCGCCTCGCGATGTTGCTCGCCGTGCTTGAAGCGCGCTGCGGCGTTTCCCTTGGCGGGCGCGATGTCTACCTTTCCGTCGCTGGCGGCTATCGAATCGCTGAGCCGGCCGGAGACTTGGCCGCTGCTGCAGCGTTGCTGACATCAGCTTCAGGAAATCCGGGCCCCGCAAAATCAATCTATTTTGGCGAAGTCGCGCTCTCCGGCGCCGTGCGCCCGGTGGCGAGAATGGAGCAACGCTTAAAAGAAGCCGCGCGCCTCGGATTTGAGCGCGCTTTTGTTCCAGAAGGCAGCCCAACCGCGATTGAAGGCTTGACGATTACCCCGATCAAGCGCCTATCTAATTTAGTAGAGTTGATCGCGCCGGAAGCTGGCCAATGATGGAAGCCCTTACAGCCTTTGATGCCGTGGCGATTGTTATCGTCATCATCTCTACGCTTATGGCACTCGCTCGCGGCTTTATGAGAGAACTCGCCACCTTGGGCGCGTTCATTGCGGCGATTGCTGCAGCCTTTTTTGCGCGCAAGTTCTTTGTGGCACAGCTCGATCGTTTGCTGCCAGCTGACTCGCCCGCCTGGCTGCCAGATGCGATCATCTTCGTTGTTGTTTTCCTCTTCGTCTATGTCGCGGTTGCTTGGTTCGGCGCGAACCTGTCGAAAACGATTCAGGGCGTGGACGGCATCGGCCTCTTGGATCGTGTAGCGGGTGGCCTCTTCGGATTTGCCCGCGGCGGCGTCGTGCTGATTTTCTTTGTCTACCTTCTGAACCTCGGCCTGAAGCAAGATCAAATTCCAGAATTCGTAACCCAAGCAAGGACTTATCCTTTGATCGCGGCGGGTGCGAACTATCTTGGAGAGCGCGCCCCCGAACTTGCAGAGCGAACTTCACAGACATCGAACCTTGACGCGGACAGCAGCTCAGAATAATCCGCGCACGAACAGACCGCGAGGGTTAGTCGAATGTTGTTTGACCATGATGACGACAAGCCTCGAGAGGAATGCGGCGTCGTCGGCGTATTCGGTCACCCTCAAGCTTCTCTTCTCGTAGCGCTTGGTTTGCATGCTCTGCAACACCGCGGACAAGAAGCCTGCGGGATCACCACTTTTGATGGCGAAAAGTTTCATGGCGAGCGCCATATGGGCCTGGTCGGTGAGAATTTCGGCGGTGATCTGACAGAACGCCTGCCAGGCAAAACTGGGATTGGACACAATCGCTATTCGACCCAAGGCAAGCCGGCGATCCGAAACATTCAGCCCATCTATGCTGATCTCGACAGTGGCGGATTTGCAATTGCCCACAATGGCAATCTGACCAATGCCCGGGCCTTGCGAAAGAAACTCGTAAGCCGTGGATCAATCTTCCAGTCGACCATGGACACAGAGGTGATTTTGCACCTCCTCGCCCGGAGTGACCAAGACACTGTTTCAGACCGTTTCCTAGATGCAATCCGCCAAATCGAAGGCGGATTTTCTTTTATCGGTATGACCAATAAGAAACTGATTGGTGCGCGTGATCCATCTGGCCTTCGCCCCTTGGTGCTGGGCCAAATCAATGACGCTTTTGTGCTCGCTTCAGAAACCTGCGCCCTGGATTTGATGGGCGCTGACTTTGTGCGGGAAATTGATCCCGGTGAAGTGGTGATCATCACCAGCGAAGGCATGCAATCATACAACCCGTTCCCATCGCGCCCCGTGCGTCCATGCTTGTTTGAGTATGTCTATTTCGCGCGCCCAGATAGCGTCGTACAAGGCCGCTCTGTTTATGAAGTCAGACGCAAGATGGGACACCAACTGGCGATCGAGCACCCGGCAGACATTGATGTCGTTGTCCCGGTTCCAGATTCAGGCGTCCCGGCAGCGATCGGGTTTTCAGAACACTCCGGCGTACCGTTCCAACTCGGAATCATTCGCTCACACTATGTCGGGCGAACCTTCATTCAGCCGACCCAAACCGGTCGCCAGAAGGCCGTTTCGCGAAAGCATTCTCCAAACCGTGCTGTCCTCGAAGGTAAAAGGGTTCTGCTCGTCGACGATTCGATTGTACGCGGGAACACCTCGCGCAAGATCGTGCAGATGGTGCGCGATGCCGGCGCGAAAGAAATTCACTTCCGCTCCGCCAGCCCGCCAATCACGCACCAGGATTTCTATGGAATCGACATGGCCGACCGCACCGAGCTTTTGGCCGCGAACAACACGACCGAAGAAATGCGAGAGTATTTGAAGGTGGAGAGCCTGGGTTTTCTGTCGGTGCCCGGTCTGTATCGCGCAATCGGCGTTGACTATGACGCCGAGACGCCTGCTTTTGCCGACCATTGCTTCACCGGCGATTACCCGACACGCCTGATCGATCACGATCAAAACGAGAGCAGCAAAGAGAGACAGCTTTCCCTGCTGGACTAGTCGGCAAAGCTTCGCTACGGCGCCCAAATGGACAAACGAATTACCCTCGTCACTGGCGCTTCCCAGGGCATTGGACGCGCTGCTAGTTTGGCTCTGGCGAAAGCGGGCCACCACGTCATCGGCCTTGCACGGTCTAAGAAAGCGCTCGAACAGCTTGATGATGAGATCCGCGGATTTGGCGGCTCCATGACCCTCATTCCGTTTGACCTCAAAGATGCCAGTGCGTTTGAGCCGATGGGACATGCAATTGCTGAAAAGTTTGGGCGATTGGACGGTTTCTTGGCGAATGCCGGACTGCTCGGCACGATTGGCCCTCTACAAGCTGGCGGCGAGCGCCAGTTCAATGAAGTGATTGATGTGAACCTGAATGCCAATTGGCGCCTTATCCGAGTGCTGGACCCGCTCCTGCGCCGATCTGAGGCCCCGCGCGCGCTCTTCGTCACCTCCGGCGTGGTGCCGCGACCGCGAGCGTTTTGGGGCCCTTATCAGGCATCGAAGGCTGGCCTTGAAGCGCTCGTCTATGCTTGGGCGGACGAGAATGATCAGACCGCGCTGCGCGTGAATCTGTTCGATCCGGGCGCGACTCGCACGCAAATGCGCGCCGATGCAATGCCGGGTGAAGACCCAATGACACTGCCGGCTCCGGAAGAAGTCGCTGCGCATATGGTGCCGCTGCTCGAAACGTCCGAGACCCGCAACAATGCGCGTATCAATGTCAGCGACTTGCTCGAGTCGAACTAGCCCAGGCGCTCTTTCGCGAGCACCCAGCGCTCTGGGTCATCATTCTTGTAAGCAATGATGCGATCTCGGCCGGCATGCTTGGCTTGGTAGAGCGCGTTGTCGGCATTGCGCATTAAATCATCGATCGAGCTGTGATCGGATGGATAAGTTGAAACACCGGCGGAGAAGGTCACGCAGGGCAGGATTTCACCTTGATAGACAATTTCCATGCGTTTGATCGAGTTGTGCAACCTGCTAGCAAAATCCATCGCAGCTGCCTCATCAAGATCCGGACAGATCACAGCCAGCTCTTCGCCGCCGATCCGGCAGACAATACCAGCAGAGCCCGCTGTTTCGGTCAATTCAGATGAAACCCTGCGCAAGACGACGTCTCCCGCATCATGACCATGATGGTCATTGAAGCGTTTGAAGTGATCAATGTCGATCGAGATCAGCGCGAAGCCGAGCTCATTGCTGTCGGCCCGCGCTTTCTCGCGGCGCAGACTGTCGAGGAAATAGCGGCGATTCCAAAGCCCGGTGAGCGGATCCTTGACCGAACGATCTTGCAATTCCTGGCGCAGTCGCACGTTTGCAATGGTCAGACTGATCTGCTCTGCCAACATCAATGCGACATCCCAATAGCGCGCATGATCAAGCGCGCCATCGCCATTCGCCTCATCGGCATAGCACCACAGCATGCCGATCGTTTCACCATGAGCGAGCAATGGAAGGCAGAAGGATGATTTGATCCCGTCATGATAATGCGCGCACGGAAACTCAATTTCGTCGTCTCCGAAATGGTAAGACCGACCTCGTCTGAGGGACCAGCAATCATCTGGCTCGATAAAGTTCGGCGCCGGCGATTCTCCCCAGGACACGGCAAGGTCGAGAATGTCCCGCGAGTTTGAGTAAATATACAGCGCGCCATTGCTCATCGGCATCAGTTTCGGCGCACAGGTCTCAACCACATTGTACAGGTCTTCCAGGGACCGAGCCGCATAGAGCCACTCGGATGTCTTGGCGAGCACACGGCGTTCAGCTTGGCGCAAGCGTTCCGTTTCGCGGGCGATTTCACGGTCACGTTCGAGCGCTTTTCGCCCCGACACATCCCGTGCGATCACGAGGAAATTCGTCACCTGTTCGTCAGCATTCAGAATAGGCGTCAGTTCGATTTCAGCCCAATAGAATTCGCCAGACTTCCGATACTGAATCACTTCGCGCCGTATCGAGCGTCCGTGGAAACCCGCGCGCGCAAACTCACGCATAACATCAAGGTCGGTGTCTGGTCCGGTCAACATTTCGCCGGGCGTTCGCCCGACCGTTTCTTCGAACGTGTACCCTGTCGCCTGTTCATAAGCCGAGTTGCACCATTCAACACAAGCCGCCGCATCCAAGATCGCGATAGGGTCGGTGCTATGCTCAGCAATGAGTCGCGCATAGTGTTGCGTCAACTCGTTTGCTTCCACGCGAGATGTTTCTGATTTCTCGGGGGGAGTTCGTGCAGCAGTTTGGGTCATTGTGAGCCTCGCGGCGCACTCTAATGAAAACTACTTAAAGGCGAGTTTACGCTGTATTATCACGCGCTTAGTGCTTGCGCCGTGCCTTATCAGCGTAAGGGTTTGCCCCTTGTTTGACGTGCAGGCGGATCGGCACTCCAGGCAGCTCAAACGCTTCGCGCAAGCCATTGACGAGATAGCGTTTATATTGCTCGGGCATTTGATCCCCCCGTGAGGCGATCAAGACAAAGGTCGGCGGGCGGGCTTTGATTTGCGCCATGTAACGCGGTTTGATCCGCTTGCCCTGAACACTTGGTGGCGGGTTGCGCTCGATCATGTAGCGGAGCCAACGGTTGAGGTCGCCGGTTTTAACCCGTGCGCACCAATCATCATAAGCTTTCGCGACTGCAGGCATCAGGCGCTCGACCCGTTTTCCTGTAAGCCCTGACAGCGTCACAAGCGCCGCGCCTTTGGCTTGCGGCAAGTGTTCTTTCAAGCGCCGCTCGAGCTCTTTCATCGCCATGCCATGGTTCTTGATCGTATCCCATTTGGACACGACAAAGACGACTGCGCGACCTTCTCGAATGGCGAGGTCTGCGATTTGAAGATCCTGTTTCTCGAACGAATCTTCCGGATCCATGACCAGCGCGACAACGTCCGCATACTTGAGAGAGCGCACGGTTTCACCCGTCGACATTTTCTCGAGGCGTTCTTGCACTTTCGATTTGCGACGAAGCCCCGCGGTGTCGACCAGGCGTACTTCGCGACCTTCCCAGGTCCAGCGCAGTGTTACTGAATCGCGGGTGATACCAGCCTCAGGTCCCGTCAGCATACGCTGCTCACCAACCAATTGATTGATCAGGGTCGACTTGCCTGCATTCGGCCGTCCAACAATCGCGAGGCGGATTGGGCGCGTTTGCGTGGCCTGTTTTGCCTCATCGATCGCAGCGCCTTCAGCCTCGTCATCAATCCCGGCTTTTTCAAGCGCGGCGGTTAATTTATCTGCGTTCAGATATGGATCATCAACATCGAGCCCTTCGAGTTGATCGAGTATGCCTTCGTTGAAGCGATCCTGTTCTTCTTCTTCCGCTTCTTGCAGTGCTCGTTCAAACGCTTCTTCGCCGAGCGCTTCACGAATGGAGGCATAAAGATCGGATAGACCCTCACCATGCGCGCCAGATAGGCCCACAGGCTCCCCTAGCCCAAGATTCCAGGCCTCGAGGACGCCTGCTTCTCCGGCGCGCCCTTCAGCTTTGTTCGCGGCGAGAACAATCGGCATATCGGCGCGGCGCAAAACTTGCGCGAACCGTTCATCCATAGCGGTCACGCCGGCGCGTGCATCGATCAGGAATAAAGCCAGCTCCGCTTCACGAATGGCGATTTCGGTCTGCTCGCGCATCCGCGACTCCAGCGAGTCATCGGCGACATCTTCATATCCTGCAGTATCGATCAGGATCAGCGGAAGATCGGCCAGACGCCCCTCAGCCTCTTTACGATCACGAGTGACACCGGGTTGGTCGTCGACCAAAGCCAGCTGCTTCCCCGCCAAGCGGTTGAACAGGGTCGACTTCCCAACATTTGGGCGTCCAACAATAGCAATTTTTAACGGCATAGCGCGCGCCCTTAGAAAAACGGATTGCGCGCTG
>JALUWJ010000124.1 GCA_027019605.1 Henriciella sp.
CAGGTTCTAAGGGTGCTGGAGCGGACCGGCCCCATCTCAGCGCTTCCAAACGCGCCCCTCGGATGCGGTCTTGGTAGAGCGTAAGTGACGTGAGGACAAGCTTTATCGCGCGGCAGCGTCACATCACCGAACGCACACTCCTTAACGCCAAAGGCTGCTCTGTTAACCAAATCCTGACCTCTCGGTTTGAGATTGGGCGCAACGATTCTCTTTTTCAACGGAGCCTCACCATGGCGGACGCAGCAGCCCTGGCCCCAACAGCCGCAGATATGGCGCGCACCAAGGCCAAGTCGAAAACCAAGACGCGCAAAGTCAAAGTCGATTTCTGGGCAACCGATCTCAACACAGCTGAGATCGGCATCATGAAGCGCACGCAGAATGAGGCCGCATCAGACCAGTTTACCAAGGACATGGAACTCTATGGCCAGACCGTGATTGACGGAAAGCGCGAGGCCCTGATTGGTTATCGCCAAGAGCTTTGGGATGGCAGTGAAGGCTTTGATCGGCGCCTGGTCATCAAACTGTTTTCTGAGACTCTCGGCTGGCGCGGTACGGCTGAAATGCTGCTGGGTCGATCGGTGCAGCTCTCACTCGCCGCAAATGGTCAGCCTGTCCCTGTCTTTTCGATCAATCTTGCTCGCCACAAACAGCTGATCCAGCTTGAACGCTGCGCGGTCAAATGGCCGTTCATGCCGGAGAAATATAGCTTCTTCATTCAAGGCAAGGACAGCGTGAAATTCTACACGCTAAAGCGCCACCTGATCAGCTTTGGCGCCGATTACAGCTTGTATGATCACAAGGGCCGCAAGATTGGCGTTCTGGATCATCAGCTGATCAATCTTGGCGGCGCCTGGATGATGCGGATCGCGCCAGAGCATCGCACGCGCCAGCTGGAAGCCGTGCTCGAACTATTCTGCGCCGTGCTGAAATTCAATCGCGCCAGCAAGGGGCATGTACGCAAACTTTCCGAGCAAGTTCTGCGCGGAAAGGTCCACCCCGACCTGGACCATGAAGAGGAAGACCTCTACCGCAACCCGCGCAACGGGCGATAGGCAGAGGCCATCCACAGTCCCTTACAAAAGGATCGATTGAACCTCTCGGGTCCAGCCGACATGCATATCTGTGTCGGTGACAATAACCGGGCGTTTGATCAGAGTTGGATTGGCGATCAACAGCGCGCCAGGCGCACGCGCGCGTTCGGCATCACTGAGATTGCGCCAGGTCGTCGAGCGTCGATTGATCAACAGGTCTGGTCCGACATTTGCGACCCATTCCGGCACCAAAGCCGCAAGGTCGGCCTCGGCGCGGATATCGACGAATTTGTAAGTCTGTCCCGCCGCATCCAAAGCCTTCATCGCTCTCTTACAAGTGTCACAATTCTTCAAGCCATACAGCGTCAGGGCCATGTTACCTCCTTAGATCTGCTCACGTTTGCTCGTCGACATAGACCTCGCCATCCAGATCGTCGAGCTTGGATTGCAAGTGCGCGCGGACGTCTTGCACGGCCTGATTGTAAACCCCGGGACCAAGTGTTCTCAGCATCAGATCGAGGATTTGCTCGGCGCGAAACTCAGACAAGTTTTCGTCGAACTCCGATTGAAAAAGAGACTGCAACTGACCTGCAAGCCGTTGGCGTTGGTCGGGGGAAAGCTCGATCTGCTTCATTCCTCTGAATCCGGTTTTAAAGTCCGTGTTTCACCGGGCTCATGGAAGAAATCTGCCCCGGAAATGACTAAGTCTGGCGGCAAGACCAGCGGCACATGAATGCCGGTCGCTCGGGCCGCATTGAGGCGCTCATCTAGAATGAGTGGCCCGTCGCCCATGCCAAAAAACCAATAGGGCGGATAGGCGGTATGGGTTTGCTTGGCCTGCCAGTGCGCCTCTAACGGCGCGAAATGTTCATCATTTGGGTCGGCATCCCCTAAATGCATCACCGTGATCCCGTCAGCCAGCGTGACCCGCCAAACCAAGTTGGAGACCTCCGCCCGGCCTGGCCAACCTGCATGAGGAATACGGACAACATCAATTGTCAGCCCGCCTTCCTGAAAGCTGATCGGCGCATCTTGATAGGCCAGCGGCACCGCGACCACGCGATCGAAAATCTCCTCATTCTCGGTTTCTTCGCGCATCCATTCTGCCGCCTGTGACGGCACATAGACTCTGACCTGCGGATGATCCTCGAGATACTTGATTACTTCATCGACGGAGAAATGATCGGGATGCATGTGACTGATGAAAATCGCGTCGACACTTTCAAACGGCGCTTCGCC
>JALUWJ010000125.1 GCA_027019605.1 Henriciella sp.
CTCCTCGCGAAAGCCTAGGCTTAGATTTGGAATAGGGTCTATGCGAACCCTGCGTGAGCCCTGTTTGATAGATCAAAACGTAAGGAGGAGGCGGCGATGAGCGACTTGGTCACGCGGCAGGATGAAGACGGAATTTGTTGGTTGACGCTGAATCGTCCGGACAAACTCAATTCGCTGACAGTCGGTATGTTTCGCGAGCTTCGCCAGCATGTGATCGACCTCAAAAAAGATGACTCTGTCGGGTGCGTGATCTTACGCGGTGCGGGCAAATGCTTCTCGGCGGGCCATGATCTAGGCGATATCGCTGAAGGCGAGAAAGTGCCCTCGCCAGGTTGGCATTCTGAAACCCTGCGAATGATGGAAAAGCTGCCCAAGCCGGTCATCGCAGCGGTTCACGGGCATTGCTATACAGGCGCGCTGGAAGTCGCGCTCGCCGCAGATTTCATTCTTGCCTCGGAGTCTGCAAAATTCGCCGACACGCATGCCAAATGGGCGCTCACTCCGATCTGGGGCATGAGCCAACGTCTTCCGCGCCGGGTTGGGATCGCGACCGCCAAACGATTGATGTTTACGGCCGAAACCGTTCGCGCCGACGCGGCGCTGACCATGGGCCTCTGCGAGGCGGTTTTCTCCGATGAGACGTTTGAAGAAGATCTACGCAGCGTTGCGAAGCAGATCCTGGCCAACTCGCCCTTCTCACACGCCGCCAATAAACGCCTGCTCGAAGCGACGGACAATGACGCGCTGGATGCCGGATTGCAGTGGGAAATCATGGAAAATGAAGGCGTCGGCCCGGACATGCAGGCCCGAATAGCAGCCTTCATGAAAAAATAGGCGTCGTGGCACGCGCCTTGCTCGCCTATCAGGCGAGTATTCTTAGGACCGTGCCGTCATGAAACGCTTTTTAACAAGCTATCTCCTCCTGTTTCTTCCGCTTTCTGCGCAAGCGAGCACTGATCTCGCCCAGCAATGGGGCAAGGAAGCCGGCCGGCTGTCTAGCCAGACCGTCGATATGATGCTGGCCATTGATCTTGGCGAAGACATGACCCTCACCGATCAGTTTGCCCTCGATGTGTATCGTTTTGGGCGCACATCTGCGGATCTCGCCGTGTGGATCGATAACAGCAAGGGCCCGAACGATCTGGGCTGCATATTCCGCGGCATGGCGGCTGAGTCAGAGACGCAGCTGCAGACGCTTGAAACCAGCACCGAGACACAGCCGCAGCGGGAGAGCCTTCGTCGTCTGGCCTCTGTGTTTGCGGACGCCGAAATGATCGCGATTGCCGCGCAGCAGCGTGCACCCGCACCGAGCCTGATTTCAAAATCTTCTCATGCCACCTGCTCAGCCGATGCAGGTTCGGTTCTAGAGACGCTGCGATAAGACTACCAGACCATCGCTTCGCGCAGCTCTGCGCGCAGATTGGCGGGCATTTCGATTGTCCCAGATCCGGCTTTCAAATCCTTAGGCGCGTCCTCTGGCTTTAAGTAGCGCCAGCCCTGAAAAGCGCGCTTTGGAGTGGGTTCCACCGCAACCAATTCAGGATCAAAGACCAGTTCACAGGCTTTGCGGCCGCCGCGATCGGCGATTTCTTGAACACTGAGAATACGCTGGCGAACCAAGATGATGCCCTTGGTCACCCAATACATGGAGCCACCATCAGACAGCTCTCCCGCCCGCTTCGGCACCATGCGTGTATGGTGATACGGCAGCGGTGAGGATTGCATGAGCCGCTGCTGCCAACGCTCGATGTCGGCGGCATCATCCGCCCCAACGCAGAGTTTCACCATGTGAATCATACGACAAAAGGTAAACGAGGATTAATGTCTGTGAAGGTGGAAATTCTGTCACGGCGCGTCATAACCTAAACCTAGTTGTGCATAAAACGAGGAAACCGACATGTGGAAACTGGCTGGATTAAGCGTAGGCGCTGTGATGTTGGCACTATCGGCGCAAGCCCAAGATAGCCACGATGTCTTCGGAACTTTTCTCACGCAGGAAAAAACATCGACGGTGACGATCGAAGATTGCGGCAATGGCAGCCCGTGTGGCCGCGTGTCCTGGATCGACCCGAACGCAATGGAACCTGGCATGACGCCGGAAACCGCGCTGACCCAAGCAGGCGAGCCGGTTCTTGGCCTGTTGATGCTGCAAGGCTTTGAGAAGAAGCGCAAAGATTGGCGCGGCGGGACGATTTATGACCCTGAGAATGACAAGTCTTATGCGTCTCGGTTGAAACGCCTGGATGATGGCCGGCTG
>JALUWJ010000126.1 GCA_027019605.1 Henriciella sp.
AGCGACCAGGTTCCGATTCTGGAATACGTTACGATCTCTGATCCAGCGGCGGCGGCGCCGTTGGCTGAACTCGGCGTTCTATTCTTACTGTTTCTGCTCGGCTTAGAGCTCTCGTTTCAAAAGCTCTGGGCGCTCAAACGGACCGTGTTTGGCGCGGGAACCGTTCAAGCGATTTTAAGCGCAGTGGTGATAGGATACGGGCTATTCCTGATCGGGCTTCCGGCAACAGAAGCAGCGATTATCGGGCTGGCCCTGGCGCTGTCCTCGACCGCGATCGTGATGCAATTGATGGTCGAGAACAAAAAGGCTGCGACGCCTGTCGGCCGAAGCGCGCTCGGTGTCCTGCTGTTTCAAGATATTTTGGTCGCGCCGATTTTGATCTTTGTTGGTTTCACCGCCATGCGGGGCGAAGCCGATCTCTCAACGGTTCTGATCCAGGCGCTGTTCAATGGCTTGCTTGCTCTGATCATAATTATTGCGATCGGGCGCTATCTGCTGCGCCACCTGTTCCGGCTTGCAATCAATGCTGGCGGGCGCGACTTCCTGATGGCGATCACTCTGCTGACCGTCGTTGGGGCCTCAGTGATCACATACAATGCCGGATTGTCGCTCGCTTTGGGCGCATTCCTAGCTGGTCTATTGCTCGGCGAGACGGAGTTTAAACACCAAACGGAAATCGACCTCGAGCCATTCAAGGGTCTGCTGCTTGGATTGTTTTTCATGACGGTTGGACTGGCAATCGACCTGTCTGTCGTGCTCGAGAATTGGCAAGTCGTGCTTGGCGGTCTCGTGGCGATGCTGATCATCAAGACGGTTCTGGCCTTCATCGCGATCCGAATATTCGCGGGCGATAACGCAACGGCGATCGAAACCTCCTTCCTGCTCGCGCCGGCGGGCGAGTTTGCCTTCGTCATTGTCGGCGCGGGATTGGCCGCAGGCTCCATCGCGGTTGGTACATCAGCCATTGTGACGGCAATTGTGGCGCTATCTATGCTCGTCATTCCCGCCACATGGCGCCTTGGGATTTGGTTCGCTAAGGTCAGCTCGACCACGCCGCCCTCGCATCAAATCCCAAGCGACTTCAGCGCCAATGAAGGGCATGTCATCGTTGCTGGTCTGGGCCGGGTTGGACGCGCAGTGACGCACATCCTAGAGCGCGAACAAGCGGAGATCGTCGGTCTGGACACCAATCCAAAGACAGTTTCGCATCAGCGGGCACTCGGGCGTCAAATCTACTTTGGTGATGGCGGACGCAAGGAAGTTCTGCAAAAAGCCGGACTAGCGCATGCGGGCTTGGTCGTCGTCACATTAGACAATCAGCTGAGCGCCGAAAGCATGGTCAAAACTGCGCGTCATTCGCGGCCTGACGTGCCCATACTCGCCCGTGCGCGCGATGCTGATCACGCCCAGCTTTTGTACCAAGCCGGGGCGACATTTGTCATTCCAGATGCGATCGAAGCGGGATTGCAAATGTCTGCGCGTGCGCTGGAGCAAATGGGGTATGAAAGCGAAGCGGTCCAAACCCTGATCTCGTCAGAACGCGAGACCGAATATCGGATGGCGACCGAAAAACCGGACGATCCGAAGGATTAGAATGGCATCTTGAAGCCCGGCATCATGCCGCCAAAGCCTGCCGTTGCTTCTTTCATGGCCTTTTCCATCGCTTGATCGAGATTCTTGCGCGCCTCGCGATGCGCCGCTTTGACCAGGTCTTCGACGATGTCCGCTTCATCGCTCATCAGCGACGGATCAATCTTGATCGCGACGAGTTCGCCTTTGCCTTTCAGGGTCACGGACACCAGCCCCGCGCCGGCAATGCCTTCGGCCTCAGTCTCTTCGATCTTGGCTTGCGCCTCCTGCATTTTGGCCTGCATTTCTTGCGCCTGTTGCATGATCTTTGTGAGGTCTGTCATCGTCTCGTCTTTCTCGCCCTAGGAAGTTCGCTTCAGTGGCACGACATTGTCTGTGAGGGTCGCTGGATCAAGAGGCGCACTGTTCTCGACATCGACAACTTCTGCGCCTGGGATGGCCGCCAAGGCCGCTGCAATATCGGGATGCTGGGCGGCAGCCTCGAGCACTTCCTTGCGCTCGCGGGTTTCTTTCTCTTTTTGCGTTTCGGCGCCGGAATCAGAGAGCAGGACATCCCAATCCATGTCGGTCTCGTATTCCAGAAAATCTGTCAGCCGCCGCAACAAGTCACGCGGTGCGCCCGGATCAACTGCGCAGACCAAGCGTCCAGGTTTGAAATTCTCGGCT
>JALUWJ010000127.1 GCA_027019605.1 Henriciella sp.
GCATCGGCGGTGAGGTCGCGCGTATATTTTTTGAGCGCCTCATAGCCTTCTTCCGCATTCGCGCTGTCAGCCGTGCGGCCTTGGCGCAATTGCGCAACCGCGGCCTCGAGCAGGCTTGGGGTCACCCCAGATTGCGCGAGTGCTTCAGCGGCTTTGTTCTTTTTCAAACCCGCTAACGCAATCAGCAGGCGTTCGACCGTGATAAAGCTATCGCCAGCTTTTTTGGCGCCTGCTTCGGCGTCGGCGAACAGTTTTGCGGTGCTTTGATCGAGCCGCAATCCGCCCTGCCCGCCGCTGACTTTCGGCACGGCGCGTAAAGCCTCGTCGAGGGCTTGAACGACGCGTTCGGGCTGGCCGCCCGCCGCGCGGATCAGGTTCACCGCGAGCTGGTCGCGGTCTTCGAGCATGGCTTTCAGAATATGCTCGGGCAGAAACAGTTGATTTGAATTGGCGAGCGCTGCGGTTTGGGCCGCTTGAAGGACGCTCTGCGCCCGCTCAGTATAAGTCTCAAAGTTCATATTACATCCCCTTTCAAAGGCAGATTAGGGCCCGCCAAACTGTGTTGCGCGGACGAGGGTTTCGTCGGGGTCCCGCTCAGCAGCAACCCGTTCGGATCTCATGTGGGAATGCAAAAACGGGTTCGCAAGCGCTAAACCTGCGAACCCGCACAAGAAGCGTGTTTTGGCGTTCTTACGTCGCCGGAATGAGCCCGGCTTTCTCTGGGTCACCGACCATTTTGGTCAGCGTTTTGCGCAGCTTGTTCAGCGCCTGGTGCTCAATCTGGCGGACGCGTTCTTTTGAGATGCCGAGGCGTTTGCCGAGCACTTCCAGGGTCACGCTATCATCGGTCAGACGGCGCTCTGAAATGATCAGCGTTTCGCGCTCATTCAGAACTTGCAGCGCTTCAGCAATCCACTCTTTGCGCTTGGCATTGTCGCGCTCTTCCATGACCTGCTGATCCGGCGTGGCGCTTTCATCTGGGAGGATATCTTGCCATTGCGCATCGCCATCAACGGCCAGCGGCGCATTCAAGGAGCGATCCGATGCGGAGAGGCGGGAGGCCATATTCTCAACGTCTCGCTCTGGCACGCCAAGGTGTTCAGACACCCATTTTTTATTCTCGGCGGTCATGACCGCATCGCCCGTATCATCAATTTTGGCGCGCAGACGGCGAAGATTGAAGAACAGAGATTTCTGGGCTGCGGTTGTGCCGGTCCGGACAATCGACCAATTGCGCAGGACATAGTCTTGAATGGAGGAACGTATCCACCAGGCCGCGTAGGTCGAGAAGCGAACCTCACGAGACGGCTCAAATCGCGCGGCTGCTTGCATCAGGCCGACATTGCCCTCTTGGACTAAATCGGCGAGCGGCAAGCCGTAATGGCGAAACTTTGAGGCCATGGAGATGACGAGCCGCATATAGGCCGTGGTCAATTCATGCAGGGCGCGTTCGTCTTCATGATCGCGCCATCGCCGCGCAAGATTAAGTTCATGCTCAGCCTCAAGCATGGGCGCTTTCATCGCTTTGCGAACAAAGCTGCGATCTGGATTTCCACCGGCTTGACTTGTCGTCGTCATATCACCTCCCAAACCCGTTAAGGGTGTGTTCATAGAGGTTTACGAGAGCTTTCCGCGAGTGGATCAAAAAAATTCTTGAAAAATTTCCGCGCGCGCTAAAAGCGGTGGAGATGGCGCGGTTTAGAGGTCTTTGATGGATCTGACCGTGAGCACACCGCATAGCGGAATTTGAGTGCGGCGGAGGGGCGAAAGATAAGCTCAGTAAGACGCTGGCTGAAAGTTATTATTGCCATTTGCCGCGTGGAAAACACCGCCATATGATGGGGAAATGGAGACCAGCGCAGCCGATATTATCGAGCAACTGAGAGCGAAAAGCAGCAAAGATCCTTTCGACGTTGCCGAAAAACGAATGGTTCCAGCGGAGACGGTCATTGGAGTATCGACGCGTGACATTCGCGCGCTCGCAAAGATGATTGCGAAAGATCGCTCGCTTGCCGAGGAATTATGGTCCTCACCATTTATCGAAGCCAAGGCCGTAGCGATTTTATTAGTACCGCCCAAACTCGTCGACAAAACCCTCATCGAGACTTGGGTGTCCGAACTCAATGACTGGAGCACTTGCGATCTGTTCGTCAAAGCCATTATGGCGGGTCGAGCAGATGCATTGGCTTGGGGCGTGAAATGGGCTTCTAATGCCCGTCTCTACACCAAACGCGCAGGCCTCGCTTTAATAGCCAACTATTGTATGCGCGCGGAGACGTTCTCCGATGAGGCTACAGCATCGATTGTCTCCGTCATCCGGCAATCGGCACTGGATGATAGAGATCATGTTCGACAGGCATCATGTTGGGCCCTTAGAGAGTTCGGAAAGAGCAACACCGATAGCCACGAACAAGCTTGTATTCTGGCTTTGGAGCTTATCGATAGCGATCATGCAGAGATGGCTTGGGTCGGCAGATGCGCTTACCGGGAACTCGAAGACTTAATCAAAGTGCCGGAGCGGAGGCGGTTGATCTCTCGCAAATCCAAAACAGGCAGAAAGTACGCTGACTAGCGTGTTTTGGGCGGCTTTCACGCGCCCCATCTCAACTGCCCAACTCACGAACAAACCCTCCCGAAAAGCAAAAAGCCCCGCCGAATTGGCAGGGCTTTTCTTTAAGTCTTTTCGCCGTCTTCCGGCTCGCCCTTTCAGGCGGCTTTCTTTTTCTTGGCGAGAGATTCTGCCAGACGGTCCATGGCGGTTGTGTGGTCGATGCTTTCAACGGCAGCGAGCTCACGGGCCATGCGGTCAAGGGCGCTCTCATAGAGTTGGCGCTCTGAATAAGATTGCTCTGGCTGGTCTTCCATACGGTGCAGGTCGCGAACGACTTCAGCAATGGAGATCAAGTCACCAGAATTGATCTTCGCTTCATACTCTTGAGCACGGCGAGACCACATGGTGCGTTTAATCCGCGCCTTGCCGCCAAGTGTTTTAAGGGCATCGTCGACCAGTTTTGAACCTGCCAGCGCACGCATTCCAGACGCAATCGCACGATTGGTCGGCACGCGCAGGATCATTTTGTCCTGGTCAAACGAGACAACATAGACTTCCAGGGTCATGCCAGCGACTTGCTGTTGCTCAATCGCGGTGACAGTGCCAACGCCGTGAGCTGGGTACACAATTTTCTGACCTGCTTCGAAATCCAATTTCGTTGCCGCATCTGCTGTAGCCATATGGAGAGCCTTTTCTTCTACGCAAACGAGCCACGTTGCCGGCGAGAGTTCTCGTCAAATGCCGACTTAAGCATGGCTCGGATATGGTGTTATGAACAAATCGTATATCACAAATAGTTCGTATTCTCAATAGGCGCGCTCAATTCTCATTTAGGACTCAGGGTTTACCGCTGATTCACTATGTTGCGGGCAACTCGACCGTGAACCGCGCGCCGCCATCTGGACGGTTTTCGGCAATTACTGTTCCCATATGGCTGGCAATAATCTGCGCGACGATCGACAGGCCGAGCCCGGAATTATTGCCAAACGCAGCGCCTTCGGGGCGGTCGGTGTAGAAACGCTCGAAAATCTTCTCGAGCTTATCGGCGGGAATGCCTGGCCCATTGTCTTCGACCAGAATACGCGCCGTCGTTTGCGGCCCCTGACGTCCTTGCTTCAGGGTGACGGTCACGGTTTCGCCTTCCGGGGAGAAGGAGCGGGCATTATCGACAAGGTTGCGCAGAACCTGGCCGAGGGGGCCCTCACGTCCACGGACCGTCAGCCCCGCATCCATCGTTCCATCTTCAAATGTGACTTTGACATCGCGTTGATGCTCAAGGCCTTCATAAGTGCGGACGACTTCGCGAATGAAGCGCGAAATATCCAGCCGTTCGGTCGGGATACGCGTATATTCCGCCTCAAGGCGCGAGGCATTGGAAATATCGGTGATCAGGCGATCGAGCCGTTGCACATCCTGCGCGATGACTTTGCGCAATTTTTCAAGCGCCAACGGATCGTCCTGAACCATTTCAGCGGTTTCAACGGCTGAGCGGATTGAGGTCAGCGGGTTTTTAAGCTCATGCGCCACATCGGCGGCAAAGGATTCATTGGCGGTGATCCGCTCGAACAGCGCCTCGGTCATGGCCTCGATAGACTGGGCCAGATGTCCGATTTCATCGTGCCGTTTGGAGATCCGCTCCAGGTTGAGCTTATTGCTCGAGCCCCCGCGGATCTTGTCAGCTTCACTTGCGAGTTTTCGCAGCGGGTTCGCAATCCCGACGGTCAGAAGCGCCGAGGTGATCAGAGCCACCAGGATGGCCACCGCAATGAAGGGCACCAGTGCCGCGCGTTCGGCTCGGATGATGGAATCGATATCATTGGATTCGAGTGTGAACACGCCGACGACGGCTGAAACGTGCTGGATTGGCAGAGAGACCGAGATGATCCGCTGTCCGCGGTCATTGAAACGCTGGCTGGCGGCTTCATTGCCGATAATCGCCTCAGCAAACTCTTCTTCGAAGGTCAGCGTGCGGACCGCATCCTCGCCCTCAGATGGCCGGAACGATCCCAGCAGAGACACCGCCCATTCAGACAGGCCTTTGCTCCAAACCGTGAGGCGATCTGGATCTTGTAGCGGGGGCAAGTTCTCAACGATGACACGGTCAGACAGGAAATAGCTGTCCCCGACCAGAACGCCATCGGTGCTGTAAATCTTGCCGCGCATGGTTTGCGGCAGGGATAGAGACGCGATCGCATCCTTGGCGAGCGTGTCATCCAGAATTGGCTGTGGCTCACCATAGGCCGCTTCTTCGCCGATCAGGTCAGCCAGAACTTGCGCCTGGCCAACCAGATCTTGCTTTTTGGAAACGACGAAACTGGCCCGCATTTCATTCAAAACCATCGCCCCGATGATCAGAATGATCAGCCCTGCCAGGTTTGACGCGAAGATGAGGCGTGCGATCCGAGAGCCGAGCAAACGCCCGCCCCAGGCTCTAATGCTTCTTCTGTTTCGCGCCGCAGCCATGTGTCAGTCTCGTCTCCCGAACCTGAACCTTAGCCGTCTGCAGCAACTTTCATAGAGACAATGGAATCTGGCTCACGTGGCGGCTCACCTTTGGCGAGCTGATCGATGACATCCATGCCTTCGGTCACTTGTCCCCAAACGGTGTACTGATTGTCGAGGAAGCGGGCATCGTCAAAACAGATGAAGAATTGGCTATTCGCGCTGTGCGGCTGGTTGGTGCGGGCCATAGAGCAGATACCACGCACATGCGGCTCAGCATTGAACTCAGCCTGCAGGTTCGGCTTGTCAGAGCCGCCCATGCCGGTGCCATTCGGGCAGCCAACCTGCGCCATGAAACCATCGATCACGCGGTGGAAGATAATGCCATCATAGAAACCTTCCCGCGCCAGTTCGCGGATCCGGTCGCAATGACCTGGGGCAAGGTCTGGGCGCAGTTCGATTTTGACGCTGCCCTTAGAGGTTTCCATCAGGATTGTGTTTTCGGCATCAGCCATAGCAAGAAGCTCCTATAAACGGTTTCCAAACCGCATAAGCGCTTCGTGTGTCAGATAAAAGGCCCGATCAGCGGTTGTTGCCAGCGATATCGTAGAACAGGGAGAAATCGATCGGCAGTGCGTCGCGAATATACTGGCGCACAAACAGGTTTTGATCCGCGATTGGCTTTCGGGTCACAAAGACCACGTCAAACCGGCGGAGCGGTGACCAATCGGCCAGGCTTGGATCGTACACCCCGGCTTTCAGATCAAATACGGCGGACTTTAGCTCGCCGCCCGGCATGCGCCGCATCAGAACAACCGTGCGCGCGCTTCCGGTTTCAGTCACACCGCCCGCCATGATGATGGCTTGCAGAGGATCGATCTGTCCGGGCATGTCGAACATGCCAGGCGCGGCGACGTCACCCCCGACAAAGATCCGTTGGGACGGCGTCCCGGTCAGCAAGACATCGACATCTGGATCGTTGAGCTCTGTTGCCATCGCGGTTTGAACACCCGCGCGAACCTCGTCCACGGTTCTTGCCGCCGCAAGAATCGGCGGCGAATACGGCATGCGGAACACACCATCTGGGCCAATCGTGACAGTGCGGCTAAGCTCGGGCGCGGTATGGACGATGACTTCCAATTGGTCGCCAGGCGCCAACAGATAGAGGGCATCCGCGCCATCTTCGTGTCGCCATTCTTTTTGTGGGAAAACCGCGGATTCGACCGGCGCATTCATCTGACACGCCGATAGAATGAACGGTATAAGAGAGAGACCAAGTCGGCGTTTCATGACACAGTTCGAGCCCTAAAAAAGCAAACAAAACCTCGGCGTTAATGTTTAAGGAAGTATCAAGCGGTTAATAACAATTTGTTCGAACCCACGCTTGGAGCCGATTGCAATGAGCGACATCACCGACTGGGGACCGACCGGTGTCTTCCCGGCAGATGCAGCCGTCGTGCCTTCACGCCCGCGGCTGGGATTCGCTGATCTTGTTTTACAGCTTTGGCGTGCGAAATGGCTGATGATCCTTGTCGGCCTGCCAATTTTCGCTCTGGGATTGTTTCTCGCGTTCCAAATGCCGAAAACCTATGAGTCGCATTCTTCGCTCTATGTGACGTCCGGCGATGAAGTGCGGACCAGTTCGATCCTGAGCGATCCGAGCTTTGACACCGGACCGGGTATCCAGGAAGTGATCCAGGGTGAACTACAAATCCTCCAGACCCAATTGGTCGCGGAACGCACACTGTCGCGGTTTCCCCTGGACCGGATCTACCCAAAGCTCGCCGAAGCCCGCGACAAAGCGCTGGCGCAGGCGGGCGCTGAAGAGGCCGAGGCAATTGAGTTCGAATATTTCCAAAAGGGCGTACGGGCGCTGCAAGGCGGGTTCTGGGCTGATGCCTCACCGAATTCGAACATCATTTCCGTCGGATTTGAGCACGAAGACCCGCGCGTCGCCGCGGAAATCCTGAACGCGGCGATGGCGAGCTATCTGCAGCGCCGTGCAGAATTGTTCGGGAGTCGCCCGGTCGATCAACTGCGCGCCCAGCGCAAGCGGGTTGAAGGCGAACTGCTCGATGCAGAAGCGGC
The DNA here is from genome assembly GCA_027019605.1 of Henriciella sp. Taxonomy (GTDB): domain Bacteria; phylum Pseudomonadota; class Alphaproteobacteria; order Caulobacterales; family Hyphomonadaceae; genus Henriciella. The sequence continues at coordinate 7,082 of JALUWJ010000127.1, forward strand.
GATCTCTGAATTCCTGCGCGAGAACAGTATCGGCGATTTCGCCAGTGAGCGCTCAACCGCGCAAAATCTCTTCTCGGTGATTTCGAATGAGTTGCTCAACGTGCAATCCCGGCGCAGCGCCGCGCAAGGCCAATTGGTTCGCACACGTGCGCAGCTTGGGACGACGAATGCCGAGCTTGATCTTTATGTTGAAGATTCCAGCGCGCAGCGCCTGCGCGAGCTGGAGATTGAACGCAACCAAGCCCTGGTCAATTACACACCGGAAAGCCGGCGAGTGCAGGCGATTGATCGCCAGATCGCTGAATTGCGTGAGTTCCTCGATCAACAGAATGCGCCCGTTGGCACCGTGCGGCGCGGCCCGAATCCAACTTATCAAGCGCTTGAGACGTCGTTGAATACTGTGGAAGCGGAAGTTGAGTCGCTGGACAGCCAGCGCGCTGAACTCGAACGACAACTCGCTGCGGTTCAAGACAAGCTCAATCGGTTCACCGCGCTGGAACCGGAATGGAATGAGCTGCTGCGAAACCGTGATTTGATTGAAACCAATGTTCGCAACGTCGCTGAGCGAGAGCAGCGTGAGGGCACGGTTGCTGGATTGACCGCTCAGGAAGCTGACAGCGTGAAAGTGACTGAGCCGGCGACAGTTCCGATCAAAGGCAGCAGTCTGAAAGCTCCAGTCGCGATTCTGTCGCTCTTGTTCGCCGGGTTTACCGCTTTGCTTGTTGGGCTCATTCGCGCATTTACACGCCGCGGCTTCTCAACCGCTAGATCGCTTCAGCAAACGCTTGGCCTTCCAGTTCTCGGGGCGGTCAGTCGCGCGTGAGCGGGGCGGAGATAAATGTCGTTAACCATGATCGTGATACTGAACCTGTAAACGATTTAAACCTGAGTCACTGATGCACGACCTCCGCGAAGATCTTGATCCGATTTGGCGATCTGCCATGCGCTTAGGCGGCGCATCAGATGGCGCACGGATTATGATGTTCACGTCAGCCCTTGGCGGTGAAGGGGTATCGAGTATGGCAGCGAGTTTTGCCTGTCTCGCCGCGCGCCGCTCGGAAAAGCCGGTTTGGCTCGTAGACTTGGACTTTCGCGGCAATCCCCAGTTTCATGCCTTCAAGAAAGGCTTTGCCAGAGACATTGGCAAACCCGGGCGCGCCTTTGATGCATCACTGAAACAAACGCCGATTTTCAAGGTCAGCTCAAAATCGGCGACGGCGCGACATGACAAGCTTCTAACCGTCAATGAAATCGATGGGCTCTCGCTTTTAGTTACCCGGTTTCGCGGGGAGCGATTGAGTTCAGGTGAAACGGTCAGCCTGCAAAAATCGCCTGACTGGTGGGAAGCCTTGCGTCAGATCGCTGGATGGGTCGTGATCGATGCGCCGGCTTTGTCACAATCTTCCGCGGCCCCAACGATGGCGAGCATGGCCGATGGAATCGCTTTGGTGGTTGCCGCTGACCACACAACACCGGCTGAAGTCGATGATGCCAGACGCGAGCTGGAAGCGCGCCAAGGCCGCGTTCTCGGCGCGGTGCTGAATAGGGTGAAAGCCGATGCACGGTTCGCTGACCGTCTCAGCGCCTAGTCCGGAAACGGAGGCCAGCGAACAACAGGTTCGCCCCGCCGAATTTGCGCTCTTAATTGGCCTCTTGCTGATTTTCAGCGAAGGGATTTTGCCGCGGCTATTGTCCGGTGATGAATCGGCTGATGGATCGGCCTTGCTGCGTTATCTCTGGTTGCCGGTTTACGCGGTGACGTTTGCCGGGATCATTTGGAAAATTCGCGAGGTGGTGCAAACCTGTTTGAGACTGCCATTCTTGATGGGCTTGCTGGCGGTTTGCGCGCTCTCATTCACTTGGTCAATTGATCCGGGGCTGACGCAAAGGCGGAGCCTCGCCATCATCATGACGACGGCTGCGGGCCTGTATGTCGGATCGCGCTACTCTTGGCGGACACTCTTACGCGCGATTGCGATCGCCTGGTTCATTGTCGCCGCGACGAGCTTCCTGACCGCACTTGCCGTGCCTGCGTTTGGCCGCGATTTCGATGTTCATGGCGGCGCCTGGAAAGGGCTTTTCTACGAGAAAAACCAGCTCGGTGGTCACATGGCGCGGGCGGCTTTGTTTGGGGCCTTCCTACTCATCATGGATCGGCAATATCGCATGGTCTGGGCCGGGCTCACCGGGTTAAGCACACTGCTCGTTTTGCTGACCACGTCCAAGACGGCTTTGCTGGGATTGCTGATCGCGATTGGCATTTTGGGCGCCGCAGCGGTCATGAAGCGCGGCATGGTGTTTGGTCTGGTAACGACTTGGTTTGCCGTCGTGGTCGGCGCGGTTGGCGTTGGTATTCTCGTTTTCGCGCCAGAGCTTGTTGTCGCAGTGCTCGGGCGAGACCTGACCCTGACCGGGCGGACGGATATTTGGATGGCGCTCATGGATTTCATCTCTGAACGTCCACTCCTCGGATATGGCTATGGCGCGTTTTGGGATCCTGATAGCAATCCAGGCAACTGGGTGCGCGAGATCTTGGAATGGGAAGCGCCGACAGCCCATAATGGCTGGATTGAAGTCACCCTGGCGCTTGGCCTTGTCGGCCTAGCTTTCTTGGCGCTTGATTTTTTGATGACGATTTGGCGCGCGGCCTGCGCCTCGATCAATACATGGACCGGCGTGTTCGCTTTGGCCTTCTGCGCCCAATTCTTCCTGTTCAGCTTGTCAGAGAGTGCGTCGCTTCAACAAAACTCGATTGCTTGGCTAATATATGTCGCGCTTGCGGCGAAGCTTGCCCGCCGACCGAAAGGCCTGATCCTGATTAAGCCGGCTCAACCGCGTCCACCGGCGCAGAGGATGGCTCAGGCTTAGCCTGTTTGGCTTTCAGGGCCGCGGCGCCATAGAACTTAAAATCGATCCACCACAAAAGTTTCGCGATGCCACGTACGGCGCGATCAAGCTGGAACGCGCGTCCAGGGTGACGGACCAAGCTCAGACCGAGCCATTGGATCCCATGAAACGCGGTCTTACCCGCACCGACCAACATCCACAGAGCAATCAGATCGATGCGCATCCGCGGGCCGCGGCGCGCAAACGTTATAGGTGCTTGGCCATAGGCAAAGGCCCGACGCAGCGTATAGCGAAGGGCGACGCGCTCCGGCAAAGGATGCTCCCAAACTGGCGCTTCTGCAGCCCACGCAAACTTTCCATTCGAGCGACGCACGCGCGCGAACAGAAGGTCATCCTCGCCGCCAATCTCGTTCATGTCTGTATCGAACCAGGGGGCGCCGCCGTGGATTTGGGAGAAGTCCACTAAAGCATTGCCGCTGCCATAGGCTTCGCTGATATATCCCGATGCGTGATCCGGTTCGCGGGCGAAGAATTGCTCAAAGTAAGCCTGATGCCGTCTTTGACCTTCTGGAAGCGCCGTATTCACCGGCCCAAATGTGACCGCTGCTGGATACTGCTCATAATTGGCGAGCAAGTTTTCGAGCCATTCAGGCGGCGCGGTTTGATCATCGTCCAGGAAGGCAACAAGGTCGGTATCGACATTTGCCATCGCCGTGTTCCGCGCATTCGCAACGCCAGGCGCTGGTTCGTGGAAAGCCAGCAGAGTGATGTTGTTGGGGCATTCACGGGCCAAGTCGGCGATCGCATCAGAGGCTGTCGCGAGCGGCGTATTGTCGACGATGATCAGCCGGAAGCCATGTTCGACATAGGACTGCTGGAACAGGCTGCGCACGGCAGCTTTCAAGCCCTCTGGCCGATTGAAAGTTGGGATGACGACGCTGATCATAGACGCGCTCCGTACACAGAGGCGCGATAGAGTTTTAATCCAAAAAGGCGAGCCTTGATCGGCACAGATCGCATTTTGGCGAGCTTGAGCGCTGCCGACTGAATGACCGGGCGACCTGGCAGTGGTCGCAAAACCTGCGCCATGCGATATAGCGGTGTGGCCGACATGGTCTCAGGATGGCGTTCAACCAAGCGCGCAAAATTGTCCGCGGATCCCGCATATTTTTCGATCAGCTTTGGATCAGAATCGAGGCCAAGATGGGTAGCGGTATTGTCGATATGAATGACAGGATAGTCACTCGCGACCCGCAAGCCCCAATCAACGTCTTCCCAACCCCACCCAACAAAGCCGGGATCAAATCGAACCGCCTCGAGGATCTGCTTGTGTACCAGGATGTTCGAAGTGAACACATAGCGCCCCGGGGATTCGCTCCTCACCTCTGCTGAGACGCATTCTGAGGCAGATGATTGGGCCGCATGCAGCCGCGTTTCGTCTGTCGGGAGGATGTTCTTCAAGCTGAAACCGCCTGCGATCAGCGATGGCTCTGTATGCGTTTCAATCGCAGCGAGATAGTCCGACAAGAAGCTATCATCGTCAGGCTGCATATCGGCATCGAGGAATAGGACCCAATCTGACTCTGCGAGGTCTTTCAGGCGATTGCGGGCCTGACTGCGTCCGACATTTTTTGGCGCGCTGATCAGGCGCGCCGGCCCAGGGAAGCGCATGGTGTGGCGGACGAGCTGACTGGTCAGATCGGAATCGAGCGAGCCATCATCGAAGACAAGCAGCGTGCAGAGGTCAGCGCCGGGCAGACGCGCCAGACTGCAGAGCAAAGCATCGGCGCTATCTTTCCAGGTCGGCACGCAAATCGTGATCCGCGCTTCACCCGATTTTGCATTGGTGAAGACATCTTCCCCGAGATCTGTTGTCCCAACAGGCAGATGCTTCTGAACCAGGTCAGAGGCGGATTCTTCGAATGGTGTGTCCCAACCTGTCATCATCAGCGCAGCTTATTTGCATCGCCGAACAAGCGGGGAAGGGTCATCAACATGATATAGAAATCAAACCAGAACGAAGACCGGTTGACGTATTCCATGTCGAGGCGGACGCGCTCGCGCATCAATTCTTTTGTGTGCACGGGGCCGCGCGATCCGTTGATTTGCGCCCATCCTGTGATCCCGGGTTTGACCCGGTGGCGGTGGGCATAATCGCCAACAATGTTCTGAACCGATTGTTCTTCAGTGGTCATGCCAACAGCATGCGGGCGCGGGCCGACAATCGACATCTCGCCTTTGAGAACATTCACCAATTGCGGCAATTCATCGATCGAAGTCTGGCGAATGAAGCGTCCGATGCGGGTGATGCGGGGATCATCAGCGACAGTTTGCTGAGAAATGCGTTCAGCCGCCTTCGGGTCGTGGCGCATTGAGCGAAACTTCCAGACCTTGATGATTTGATTGTTAAAGCCATGCCGGTTTTGACGGAACAGCACCGGACCTTTGCTCTCCAATTTGATCGCAACCGCGAGCAGCATCAAGATCGGCATGAAGGCGATCAGCATTGCGCTGGCAAAGCAGACATCAAAAATACGCTTAGAAACTGCCCGGCGCGCATCATGCGGACTGCCGGACACGTAAGCGGCGGGAGAGTGCGCAATCCTTGCCAGGCTTTCCGTTTCCGGATCGAAGCCTTCAAGATCGAGCAACAGAACGACGCGCTGCGGAAGAATGCGCAAACGATCAACAAGGTCTTTGACGCGATGGCGCGCATCCGACGTCACAGTGACAACAATGCGATCGATCTCGGGCAACCGGTCCCAGGCCAGCAAATCGTCCAATCTGCCCAATAGGGGCGCGCCGCCCATGGAACGCGGTGCACGCGCCAAGCGATCATCAAAGATCCCAACGATATTGAGCTCGCGGTTTTTGGCGTTGCGCTCAATCATCCGGCGCGCATTCGGGGTCGCGCCGACAATCACAACATTCTCACCGATCCAACCCGCCCGGGTCATTTGACGCCCCAGTACGAGGAAAATGATATGGCTTGATGTCACTGTCACCCAAGTCGTGAAGATCGCAATCGACGCCCAGTGGACGAGCTCGGTTGGGTACAGCCACCCGGTCAAGAATGCGAGGCCAGTGAGGGGCACCCCGGATCCGTAGGCGGTCGCCACCAGGTGATCCATGATCCCTCGGTTGAGGCGAAGTTCGTAGGCCGAAACCGTTCTCAGACCCCAAGTCGATACGACGGGGATCAAAATGAATGGTAGAATCTGGGACACTGTTGCAGAAAGCAACCCGACGCCAGACACCATCAGGAAATATGCAACAATCAGGGATGCGATCGCCAGGTCGAACCATCTGTGCGCAACCCGCATCCCAGATACTCGGAATGGAATTCGACGAGACGGCAAGCGTGCAGCGGCGACGTCTACTGTATCATTTGCGGGGGATTCGAGCGAGCTTGACGCAGCTTCAGCCTGAGTTCCACGCGGCGGATCCAGTGTTTGCAGTTTGCGTGTCATGCTCGTTGGCATCGTTTAACCTCGTGCGCTTAACCCTCATCTTGCACATCAAGATCAAGATTAACCTTCGCCCCTTTGGTAAATTTGATGCAATTCCAGGGCCGTGAAGCAACTGGACCGGAAATGCGACTGCGATTGTTTACTAAAGTTTGTCTTTAACCCACTCGCGGGTCAGGAACCCATCGATGACATCACAGACCAATCCGATCTCCGTTAGCGCGCTAATATAGCGGTCTGGATCGACTAGGGGTTTCCAAACTGAGCCCGCTTCGAACTGGTCATCAGCTTCCAGAGCGAGGGTTAGATGGTCGTCCTCAAATACACCGCGAAGTTTCCCGCCTTTGAAATGACGCTCGAGCGCGATCAGGCGCTCCATGCGGTCGGGTGTGAGCAGGGCGCGCGCCTCAACCTGGTCGTCAGAATAGATGGTGAAGTTATCTTCGAGTTCCTTCGCCACAAGGTCGACTTTTTGCAGCGTTTTGTCGCCGAAAAAGCCTTTCCACCAGCCTTGGCGCGCCATCAAGGTACGGCCGAGAAAGCGATCAGGGTACTGAATATGAAACAATAGGCCTTGGAACACGGTGACGGTTCGACGATTTTTGCCCGAGCCCCGCTCTTCGGTCAGCTTGCATTCAACCAGTGAGAAATGCGTGTCCGCTCGGTCGCCTTCGATCAGGTCTTCAAACTTTCGATTGTCATAGCTGGGGAGCAGTTTGACGTCTCGAAGCGTTTGAAATGCAGGGGTCGGAGGCAGGTCATCATCACCTGCGCCAAAAAGCGCCGCCGCCCCTTTGGCTTTTAGGGCTTGCGAGCTGATCCAGGACCCAGCTGATTTCCAGTCCGCGATCCCGCTGACATCGGGATGGAGGGTGTCATACTTGAACCCGAATGACTCGGCCGCGGCGCCAACCACCAATTGCTTGGTTTCGGATTTAACCCGAAACAGCGGAATCCAGGCCGCAGCGCTGGCAATGCCGGTCACAGCGATTGCCGCGAAGATAACGAACATGAGTCCAGATCCACGCGTCGCGTACAGAGCAATCAGCGCAAACGCACCGACAATTAACGCTGTCCAGAGCGTTCGATTGCGGGCTTTGGAGATAATTGAACGGCGCTCAGATTCGCGCGCGGCAAGCGCCGGTTCCAGAACATCGGTCCAAACCTTCATGGCATTTTTGAATTCTGGACGCTGTGATACCAACGCCTGGAAAATAGCGTCTGTGATCCCGCTCGCCATAGGCGCCCCCCTTTACTCGTCTTCACCCCAAAGCGGTTTGTCCGGTGAGACCACCGCGGATAAGCGTGAGAGCAGCCGGTGCAATGTCTCCGCTTCTTCTTCACTAATCGCATCGAGCAATTCGCGCTCGCTATCGATGGCGCGTGGGATAACCGCTGCATAGATCGCGCGGCCTTCATCGGTGAGGCGCATCGGTGCGCGGCGACGGTCATCAGAGTCGATGCTGCGAACCAAGATTCCGCGCTCTATCAGGCTCGCGGCGGCGCGGCTGACAGTCGGTTTGTCCATGAACGTGCGCTGCGCGACCTCGGTGCTGGTCAGGCCTTCGCGCTCTCCCAGAACTGCGATGATGCGCCATTGCCAGACCGAGAGCTCGAACTCTTGTTCATAGATTTTCGCAATTTTGCTCGAAATCGCATTCGAGAGTACGGACAGTCGATAGGGCAAGAACCCGTCGAGACTTAGGGCAGGATTGTCGCTCATTCATGCTTCCTCTTCTCGCTCGCTCTATCACGTAATCCTTACTAGCATAATATTTTGGGTAAATTTCTGCGCCTGAGCTCAAATGCTATTCTCAGAGTGTACAAGTGTGTTTTGAGACGTCAGGATAACGACAAGGGCTCAAACCGATGCCAAAAGATCTCGATAGAGTTGTTGTGGCGCTTTCGAAGTGAGCCACAGAGATAAGGCAAACTAGTCGTAAGGTGTCACACAAGAGAACGCCGCGCACGACTGGGGATGGGGACAACGTGACAGATTTTGATCTTGCCAGCCATTCAGACCATGAGCTCCGTTATGATATCGCGGCAGAGGCCGTTGAGATGTGTGCCGACGAATATGTGGCCATTTCATCGGAAGCGTGGGCGACAACACCTTTAAGCTCGGATGATGGACCGTTCAGTCTCAATGCCCAATGCTGGCAGGCTGGACCTTGCATGTTGTCTGAGATGACGGTGGGGCCTTATGCGTTTGAGATCCAGCCTGTGCATCTCGACAATGAAGGTCCGGTACTGGTGTTTGAGAAGGTCTTGTCAGGCTTTGAATATGGCGAACGCGGCGGGGGAGACATCTATTACGGGCCAGGACCGATCTATCTGCACGGTCATAAGCAGCTCGGCCGATCGATTGGCACGCGGGTCACTGTGCAGGAATTTTATGTCTTGCGGTCCATGATCGGCCTATCATCAGACCAACCGGCGCCGAATAAGCTGATCTATCCGACATCACTGATTGGGCGGATCGTTCATGCCGAGTGGGAATCTGTCTTCAACGCCGTGACCAAAGGGCAGAGCAAAGTCACCGCGCAGACCTTCGAACGTCTCGCAGCCGCGCTCAAAATCGCGCTCGGCGTCAATCCCCAACGCGAAGATATACGCACGCAGTCCCGCGAGCTCTTATTCCGCCAGATCCAACGGTTCGTTGTCGAAAATCTGGACTCGCCAGACCTGTCTGTCGAGCTGATCCTCCGGGAGCATGGCGTTTCCCGAGCGTCGCTGTATCGCATGTTCGAGACCTATGGCGGGATCAGAACCTATGTCACGAATTTACGCGCCTCAAAGGCGATGATGGATATTTGGCAAAACGAGGCGCAGCGCGGGATCGTCCGATCAATGCAGGCGCGATGGGGCTTTTCGTCTGGCAATGACTTCAATCGCACGGTGCGCCGCCTGTTTGGCAACACACCGAAGCGATTGATTTCTGGTCCCATGGCGAGTGGTGATGAGATCGACCAGTCGCTTGGCTTTGCGCGTGATTTTGTCGATCAACGCTGGAACAGCGCCAGCGGCATGCCTGCGAGTGCCGCCGCTTAGTTCGCGGCGCTCGTCACCTCATCAATCGGAATAATGTATTCGCGCGAGCAGAACTGACAGTCCACTTTCAATGTGCCGTCTGGCTCAACCATATCGCGCAAGCTCTCGTCCGCCATGCCTTGCAGCGTGCCGACAAGGCGCTCGCGATTGCAGGTGCAAACATCGTCCAAGACTTGCGCATCGCTGTCCATGGCGACGCCGCCTTCATGGAACAGGCGGTAAATCAAGTCAGAGGCCGGAAGCGCCGGATTGGTTAGTTCCTCAGTTGTCAGGGTAGAGAACAGAGCTTCAGCTTCGCGCCAACCGTCTTCGGTGTCGCCGCGTGCATCATCACCGGCAATCTTTTGGATCATCATTCCGCCAGCGCGCCAGGTGCCCGCCGCATCCTTATGAACCGAAAGGCGCAGTTTGGTTTCAACCTGCTCAGAGCGATAGAAATAGTCCTCTGCGCACTGGGCCAGCGACCCTTTGGCAAGCGGGACAATGCCCTGATAGGGCTTCAGATCGGTGTTCTCATAGACAATGATCAGGCCAAGCCGACCGGTCGCGCCAAACAATTGCGGCATATGCGGCTTGTCGCCTTTATTGACCTTGTTCAGCCAGGCCCAACGCTCAGGCTCATGACGCGCATAGCCGCGCAGACCGCCAGACTTGGTATATTCGCCAACCAGCATGGAGACCGGCCCATCGCCTTCGGCTTGGGCAAGGACTTTGCCTTCAAACTTCATCCCGGAGCCAACCAAAGCCGATAGCATCACCGCTTCGCCGAGGATTTCGGCCAGGTGATCGGGATAGGCATGGCGTTTCAGGATCGGAGAGATCGTGCCTTCAGAAAGGCGAATGATTCGGCCGCGCACGGGCAAGCCTTGCGGGCTAAAGCCAGCAACAAAATCATCCATTGGGATATTTGTCTGCGTCATCACGCTCTCCATAGAAACGAACGCCGCCATGTGGCAAGCCTGTGCATATCTTACAAGGTTTCCGCGGCAGCAGGGCTCGCCAGAGCGTAAAACGCACACTAGCTAGGCGGCATGACTGCACCCGACCGAGTAGATTCGTTTTCTTCGCAACGCCTGACCCTTTCTTATGCAGAGTGGGGAGATCCGTCTGCCCCGCCGCTTGTCTTGGTTCATGGCGGGCGTGATCAAATGCGCAGCTGGGACGGTGTCGCGGCGCGCTTGGCCAAAACCTACCGCGTCATTGCGTTTGATCTGCGCGGCCACGGACAGAGCGATTGGGTTAGCGATGGCGATTATGGCGTCATGGATCATGTCTTCGATCTGACCAGCTTGGTCGACATGCTTGACCTCGAGCGTTTCACACTGCTTGGCCATTCTCTGGGCGGGAACATCACGCTGCGCTTTGCTGGGCTGTATCCGGACCGGATCGAGAAGCTTGTCGCGATCGAAGGGTTAGGGCCGTCGCCAAAAATGCTGGTGGAGCGCCAGTCGCAGCCTTTGACGGAGCGGCTCAGAGCCTGGATTGAGCAGCGGCGCTCGGTGTCGGATCGTGCGCCCCGCGTGATGAAGGATTTGGCCGAGGCGGAGGGACGTATGAAGGCGGCATTCTCCCACCTGCCTGATGATCTGATCCATCATCTGACCAAAACCGGCATCAAAAAGAATTCAGACGGAACCGTAAGCTGGGCTTATGATCCAGCCGGCATGGGTCGCTCACCAGCCGACATTTCGCATGATGATTTTGTTGAGCTCTGGACCAAGATCACGTGTCCAACCTGGCTCGTCTATGGCGTGGATAGTTGGGCCTCCAATCCAGCAGAGGATGGCCGCGCCCGTCATTTCCAAAACGCTGAAGTGACGCTGATCGAGAATGCAGGCCACTGGCTGCATCATGATCAATTCGATGATTTCATGGACCAGCTCGACAGCTTCCTTGGCAGCTAAGGTTTCGCATCTTAGAGACGAAGACGAACCTAACGCGCGGAGCGAGCTATGAGCACGGATCCTATTATCCCGATGACAGTCGGCATCGAAACGCTGGCGCAGCGCGTGAACGAAATTCATAGCGCCGACCCGGGATTGGTGATTGGGCTCACCGGCTCTGTCGCCTCTGGCAAGAGCACGCTTGCCCGCCACCTTGAACAAAGCCTGGAGCCAGAGCTCAGCGTCGAGACGGTCTCGACCGATGGGTTTCTGTTCCTGACAGCGTATTTGCGGGAAAATGACTTGTTTGAACGCAAAGGTTTTCCCGAGACATACGACTATGCTGCGATGCAAGCTGCGATCGCATCGGTGCGCAGCGAGCCGACCGATTTTCCGGGCTACAGCCATATCACCTTCGATCCAGATCCGGCGCTGACCCGAACGGTGGTGCCGTCTGATGTGGTGATTTTGGAAGGCCTTGGGTTTCGCCCGCGCGGAAGTGAGAGCACGTCGAATGAGCCAGACATCTTGATCTATCTCGATGCCGAACTTGCGCATATTGAGAGCTGGTATCTCGAGCGGTTTTTGCGCTTCTGGCGCGCTGCAGAACACGATCCGACCAGCTTCTATGCGCAGTTTCGGCACATGAGCGAGCCGCAGCTGATCGAGTTTGCGAAATCGGTTTGGGCGGGGATCAATCTGCCAAACCTCGAGAACCATATTTTGCCAATGCGCGAGCATGCCGATCTGGTGATCAAGAAAGACGCCGATCACGCGATCACAATCACGCAAGACCGTTGGCCACGCCGCGCTTAAGGGCTTGTGATCCAGCTTGTGACGACCGATATGGGCGCTTCAATTTCCTGAGGTGACAAATGACCCGCGCAGAAACTTATGCTGAGTTGAAGGCCGAAATCGACAGCGTTGTGGCTGGAGAGACCTATGTTCCGGCGCGCTATGCGAGTGCTGCGTGTTTGCTGTCACAAGCCTTCTCCCCGCGCTTCTTCTGGACTGGCTTTTATGTGGTCGATCCGCTGAAGCCAGAAGAGTTGGTCGTCGGGCCCTATCAAGGCACGCTTGGTTGTTTGCGGATCCCGTTCGGAAAAGGTGTTTGCGGTGCGTGCGCTGATCGACAAGAGAGCATCATCGTGCCCGATGTGCATGCGTTTCCAGGGCATATTGCATGCGACAGCCGAACCAATTCAGAGATTGTCGTGCCGGTGTTCAATGCTGATGGATCGCTCGCTGCCGTATTGGATGTCGACAGCGAGCAACCGGATGCGTTTGATGAGGTCGACCAGCTAGGGCTGGAGGCTATCTGCCGCGACCTCCTCACCGCCTAGCGCCAACACCGGTTCTTCAACCGGCGGCGTGATTTGCGGCACGGCCGCCTCGATGCGGCTGAACAATTGCCGTTCCATAATATCGAGCTTGTCAGCGCGGACCCCAGTTTTGGCCTCGATCGATGGATTGAAGGTCATCCACTCGTCGCTCATTGGCTCGTAAAGCGGCCACTCGGGGAGGCTGTCGCCGTTCGGATTGCCTGTTTTGGCGAAGTTCGTCCAATACTTGCCCATTGCGGCGGTGAGAGTTTCATCGGCCTCGGTAAGCCCTGCAAGCGGACTATGCGAGCCAAAGACGAAGAAGATTTCAGCTGCGTGGAATGCGCCAATCGTTTGGGTCTTCGACGGTGAGACACGCGTGAAGTGGTAGAGATAGGTTGGCATCCCGCTCAGCCAGTTCGCGCGCGCCAGGAAGCGCATGTGAACCCCGAACAGGTCATCCCCAAGCATATCCATTTCTGCCTTCTGAAAGCTCTTGGGATCGTCCAATCCGTACAGATCAATCAGCGCCTCTGCATCGCCATCGCCATAGATCTCACGCAGGAGAGCGAGGCGATCTTCCAAGGCGTCCGGAAATTCCGGGGCGAGCACGGTTGGGACCTGCATGCTGGGATAGAACAAGGTGGCTTCATCAGCATTATAACCCGCCAGGATTGGTACATTGTGGATGCCGCCATCGCGGATGGCTTCGCCCATCAAACGCGGGATCACAACGCCATCCACAGTTGGCAGAGCGTATCCGCCAAGATGTTGCTTATTGGCGATGTGCGCGACGATATCTTCAGCTGGAATGGCGCGCAGGTCTGCGGCGCTGGCATCAGCGGCGGCGATGCCGTCAAAGAATTCCAGGCCGGCATCATGCATGCTCATCCGGCCTTCAATCGCCGTTGTCAGACCGTTCGCATTATAGGTGGAAGCGCCGCTTTGCAGGATGGCTTTGTGAAACAGTCCCTCGCTTAGCGGCGTTGACATGATCTCGGTGACCGATTGCGCGCCGGCGCTCTCACCAAAGATCGTGACATTCTCGGGGTCGCCGCCAAACGCCGCGATATTGTCCTTGATCCAGGTCAAAGCGGCGACTTGGTCGAGCAGACCATAATTGCCGGACACGCCGCGTGGATCATCTGCGCTGAGGGCTGGATGCGCGATATAACCGAACGGGCCAAGCCGGTAGTTGACCGTCACCAGGACAACGCCATTTTCGACCAGCTGATTGGCCTGGTAGATGCTTTGCGATCCGGCGCCGGTTTGGTGGCTGCCGCCATGGATCCAGACCATAACCGGCTGCAGATCTGACCCGCCGGCATTTGCCGTGCGGACGTTTAAGAACAAACAATCTTCGCTTTCTTCAGGCGGCGGGCCGCTTTGCAGTGCGATGGTGGCAAGGTGGCGCTGTACAGCGTTTAGGCCCATTCCGTTGAGCAAGTCGTTCAAGAACTCGCCACTGCCAGAGCGCGATTGCATACATTCGGCGCCAAACAGTTTGCCATCTCGGACGCCTTCCCAGTTGAGGGCGGGTTGTGGAGCGCGCCAGCGCAGATCGCCAACCGGCGGCGCTGCGAATGGAATGCCATTGACCTGGATGATGTCCGCATTGTCCCGGTCGAGTCCGGTTTGGATCTCACCTTGGCTGAGCGAGATGACAGGACCATTCTCGAGCGGTGGAGGCGCTTTGGTAATCATCCAAATCAGGCCGCCATAAGCCGCAGCTGCAAGCGCTGCTAATGCGCCAAGCGCGATCAAAAACCATTTCATTGTTCTTCTCCGTGCAACCAGAGAGGTCGCGTCACGATGAGCTCTTGGCAGAGCAATCCAGCATCGCGGTGCCGCGACATGGACTTATAGTCTGGGTGATTCAGTGTTGTGATGAAAGCCTGCCGACTGGGAAACGTGTTCACAAGTACGCCATCCCAGTTTCCACCGCCGATGAAAAAGCGCTCAACCGTCGCCAGAAGACTGGTCGTGCCGCCAACTTCTGCGGCGGCTTTCGTGAAGGCTTCGGAGTAGCGAATATACGCCGTTTCGCCGGAGCAATCCTCGCCATATTCAGGGTCACCCTCTTTGTACTCGGCTTTGACGCGGAACTTCAGCAAGTTCACTTGGCTCACCGTGCCCTCATAAGGGTCATCGCGAAACGCTCGAAATTGATCTGCGGTCGGTTGAAAAGCGGGCATGCGATTTCCTCCTCATCGATTGGCATCATTAGCCCGTCTAGAGTGGGCAATGGCAAGCCTCTCTACGCGTTAGGGCGTAGCTCTGGATGTTTGAGGAAATAGCGTTCGGCATAAAACAGCGCCGCCGAGTGGAGCGCATGCTGCACCTCGAACGTCTCATATGCCAGAAATTCCGAGTACGGCATCTCGAGGACTTCAATCTCTTCGTTCGGGTCGAGCGCTTGCTGCGATGACGGCGTGCACCCGAGCGCCAGGTAATAAAATAGCTCGTTATCCTGGGTCGCCGGATTGGGATAGCAACGGCCGATCAAGCGCATCTCGCGCGCTTCATAGCCCGTCTCTTCGACCAGTTCGCGTCGCCCCGCCATTTCCCAATCGGTTTCACCGGGATCTGAGACACCGCCCGGAAAGGCTGTCAGGATCTTTTGTGCGGCATGTCGGTATTCGCGGACCAGGACCACGTTCCCGGCATCCGTCACTGGAACAATCGTCACCCAAGGGGTTTGCTCGATGACATGATAGGTCTCAACAATATGGCCATCGGCGCGCACACATTTGTCAGTGCGTACGCCGAGATATTGGTCGCGAAACGTCTGCTTGCTCTCGAGAATCTTCCAGGGTTTGATCAAGGATATTCTTCCAGCTGCATCATGCTTGCCGGGCATTTTCCAAGTGCTTCCCCAAGCTCAAACATGCGCTCAGGCTGCTCTGCCAGCATTCGATTGTGAAAGTCAGTCAGGCCGCCAACGTTTTCGGATTCCAGATACCAAGTTTCCTCGAAGAAATCGCTTTCCTGGAGGATGCGCGCCGACGTATCCGCGCGGCACTGGCAGCTTTCTGCGGAAACGCCTTGGTCCATACATATCTCAATGCGCGTTTCGACCGCAGAATCTTTTGTGTATTCCGGCCTGACCATGATGCGCATACTGTCTGGGTCGACAGCTATGCGGTCTGTGTTTGGCTCAATTACCACCGGGACATCCTGTAAAGTTTCCTCGGGCGTTACCGAGAACAGATTTTGTCCGGCGGCGGTGCCAGCCAATAAGAACAGTCCGATCGTCCCCACAATCGATCGCATCATTTTCTTACTCCTCTTTCAAATGCCGATCCAAAAAGTTCATTCGGGTCTTCATCAGATGAGTCCCCAGCGCTTCGCCGCGAATACCATGACGCTGGCCCGGATAAGTCATTAATTCGAAGACAGTTCCGCGCTGTTGCAACTCTGCCATCAGGCGGGTCGTATTGTCGAAAGTGACATTGTCGTCGGCCATACCGTGGATCAGCATCAGGTTCGGCAGCTCAGTTTTCAGTTGGTCGAGGTGATAGAAAACCGATGACTTCTCATAGCCCCCAGCATTGTCCTGCGGCGCGTCCATGTAGCGTTCCGTATAGAACGTGTCATAGAGCCCCCAATCAGTGACTGGCGCGCCCGCAACCGCTGCGGCGAACGTACCTTCGGGCGCTTGCAGAATGGTCATCAGGGTCATGTAGCCGCCATAGGACCAACCCTGGATACCGACTTTATCGCCGTTGACATAAGGCTGCGATTTCAGCCAATCGACGCCGACCAAGAGATCCCGAACTTCCGGGATGCCCATCTGGCGATAGATCACGTCCTCAAATTGACGCCCGCGATTGGCCATGCCGCGATTGTCGAGACGGAAGACGACATAACCTTGCCGGGAATAGAATTGGTCTGACAGGCGCTCCCAATTGCGATTGACCGTCTGCGCGTGCGGGCCGCCATAAGTTTCGACCAGAGCCGGGTATTTTTTGCTTGGATCGAAGTCCGGCGGCAATTGCACAGAGTAATAGAGCGTCTGGCCATCGTCGGCGGTTAGAGTGCCGTATTCCGGTACAGTATGGTTGTCCAAGTAAGGCGCGTATGGATGGCTCTCATCCAACTTGTTCTCTTCGATCCAAGTGATCAATGAGCCATCAGAGCGGTAGAGCCCGGTTTGCGAAGGCTGGGTTGGGCTTGAGCTAACGCCGACAAAACTGTTTCCATCTGGCGCCATTGTGACAGCCCAGAATTTCCCGAGCTCAGTGATCCGCGTCGGCTCCCCGCCATCAATTGGAATGTTGTAAAGATGGCGTTCCAGCGGCGTGTCGCCAAAGCCGGTGAAGAAGATTTTGCCTGCATCCTCAATCACGCCCGCCAAGCGATCGACCGTAAAGTCATCCGGGGTCAGTGGCACAAATTCTTCGCGTGCATCCGCCCGGCTGGCGAGGATCTGGCGATGACCGCCCGGTGTTTCGGCGCTCAGCGTGTACATGAAGGCGGCGGTGCTGAAATCACTTTGCAGATTGATCCATGTTTTGTGGGTCTCAGTGAAGACATAGGCCGGATCACTGGCCATATGTCCGCCTTCGGACGGCATTTTCACCGTCGTGATGTCATAGTCGGTCTGATCGCGATTGATCCGGCCGATGAACAGGTTCTCGCCGCCAGTGCGCCCATTGCGGAAGTAAACGCGCGCCAGATATTGATCCGTTGCCGGGCCCCAATCATCGCGCCGCCAGTTGATTTCAGTCACTTCGCCCGTTGCCATATCTCGGACGAACAGGTCGACAATCGCGTTCGGACGGCCAGCGCGTGGATAGCGCTGATCAATCACCGTGACGTCTTCGGCCGCGATGTCGAAGCGTGGAATGATATCGACCGTGCTTTCATTGACTTTGGTATAGGCGAGGAAGCGGTCGTCGGGGCTCCACCAATAGCCAGTGTAGCGGTCCATTTCCTCTTGAGCGACGAACTCCGCGACGCCGTACGCGATTGCATTGGCTGGGTCCCCGAGCGGGGTTAGGCGGTTTTCCGTCCCGGTTGCGAGATCAATCGCATAGACGGCGCCGTCGCGGACAAAGCTGACAAAGCCGCCCCCAGGCGAGACTTTCGCGTCATATTCGAACGCGTCTGTATCCGTGAGTTGGCGGGCCTCAACCCCGGAACCGGTCAGCGTCACCAAATGCAAATCACCACCGATCGGTACGAGGATCGTATCGGCGGTGCCCCAATCATAAGCGACGATGCCTTTCCGGCCGGCAATGCGTTTGCGTTCACGCAGCGCTTTTTCCTCTTCAGAGAGCTCAACCTCTTCGGGTTCCAGAATCTTGGAATCGACAAGCAGGCTCTGTTCGCCGGTGGCCACATCGAACTGCCAAAGATCGAACCGGTCGCCTTCATCCTCGCGGGCTTTCAGAAAGGTCACGCGTTTGCCGTCAGGGCTGTATTTCACCCCGCTTGGCGTGGGGCCAGACAGGCTGGGGCTGGCGAAAAGGCGTTCAATTGTAAGAGGGTGTTGGTCGACCATGGCGCTTGTTTCAATGGGTGAAGTTTGGGCGATCGGCGTCGCGCATGCGCTCGCAAGCAACATCGCCGCCGGAATAAAGAATGATTTCAACATGGAGAGCAGGGCTAACCTGCCCCGTCCCGCTTGTCAGCCCTTTAGCGCGAAGCGTCAGATTTCTTCTTCGTCGTCCCGAAGAATGCGGTCGAGCAATTTTTGAATCTCAGCATTTGAATCGCCGCCGCCAAAACTCATCGCACCGGAGGAAAAGGTCGTTCCAAAGGTTTTCACCAGAGTAACGGTTTGGGCGAGGGCGGACACGAAATCCTCCTGGGTGAGGCTTGTCAGCCGGTGCATGAAAGTCGACCAAAGCTGTCCTTGGGCCACAGCATAGCGGGCATCGAGCGCGGTATCGAAATTGGCCTGCATCAGGCGTCGCAATTGCGGCCCGGACAGCCCGTCGCTGGGCCGGATCTGTGAGAACAGCCGCATACGGTCAGCATTCACATCGAAAACGAGCGTGACCATTGTATCGTCTATTGTGAAGGTTGCGCCATTGCCAGTCAGGCGGGCGTCCTCATCGATCGCGGTGACAATGGCGAGCAGGGCGGCCGCCGCCTCAACGGTTGGCAGGACCTCTTCTTCCGGCGAACTCTCGGGCGCGGTTTCTTCTTGCGCCGTCGGGGGCTCGGCGTCTTGCGCGACCGAAACGAGCGGCGCGGCGATACAAAAAGATCCGATCAGGAGTCCAGTGATAACTGAATTGCGTGCGCGAACCATGACGTCTCCTTTCGGGTTTGGCTTAGTGTATGAGGCTGATGCCATGCCGCAACGCGCATTCCGCGCACGGCAGATCATGTCTTCGTGATCAGGCTCAATCGCCGCGCATGCCGGAACCTATTCCCCATTGCCTCTTGCACTATTTAAGGGCGTGAGTAACACACGGCAAATTCTATCGAAATTGGAGCAGTGCGCCATGGCCGGACCGCAATATGTTTATCACATGCAGGGCGTCTCAAAGACCTATCCTGGTGGCAAACAAGTTTTTGAAAATATCCACCTGTCTTTTTTGCCAGACGCCAAGATTGGCGTGGTTGGTGTAAACGGCGCCGGTAAATCGACCTTGCTGAAAATCATGGCAGGCGTTGAGACCGAGTTTAACGGGGAAGCCTGGGCCGCTGACGGTATCAAAGTGGGCTACCTGCCGCAGGAACCACAGCTCAATCCGGATCTGTCTGTGTTTGAGAATGTCGCGTCTGAATGCCCTGAAAAGCAATTGCTAGATCAGTTTAACGCGATCTCGATGAAGCTCGCCGAAGACTATACCGATGAGCTGATGGAAGAGATGACGGCGCTGCAAGAGCAAGTCGATGCTGCAGATGCGTGGGATATCGACAATAAGATCGAGATGGCGATGGAAGCTCTGCGCTGCCCACCAGACACAGCGGATGTCAGCGCGCTGTCAGGTGGTGAGATCCGCCGCGTCGCGATTTGCCGGCTTTTGCTGTCGCGCCCTGACATGATCCTGATGGACGAACCGACCAACCATTTGGACGCTGAAACCGTCGCCTGGTTGCAGAACTATCTGATCAATTTCAAAGGCTGCGTGATCTTGGTGACGCACGACCGGTACTTCCTTGATGATATTACAGGCTGGATCCTCGAACTCGATCGCGGTCGCGGCATTCCTTATGAAGGTAACTATTCGGCGTGGCTCGAACAGAAAGCCAAACGGATGGAGCAAGAGGCCCGCGAGGACAAAGGTCGCCAGCGCGCTCTCGCCAAGGAATTGGAATGGGTCCGCTCAAGCCCGAAAGCCCGCCAGGCCAAATCGAAAGCGCGGATTGCTTCTTATGAAGAGATGGCGAACAAGGCGGAACGCGAAACCGTCTCAAGCGCGACCATTCGCATCCCGCCAGGGCCGCGCCTCGGTAACAAAGTGCTCGAAGCCGAAAAGCTCCGCAAAGGCTTTGGCAACAACCTGCTGATCGAAGACCTCGACTTCAAACTGCCGCCAGGCGGGATTGTTGGCGTGATCGGTCCAAACGGCGCCGGTAAGTCGACCCTGTTCAAGATGATCCTGGAGCAAGAACAACCGGATGCCGGAACGCTCGAACTCGGCGAGACGGTGAAGCTCGGCTATGTCGACCAAAGCCGCGACAAGCTCGATGACAAGAAGAATGTTTGGGAAGAAATTTCAGATGGCTTGGACGTGATCAAGCTCGGCAGTGTCGAGATGAATTCGCGCGCCTATGTCAGCGCCTTCAACTTCAAGAAAACCGATCAGCAAAAGCCGGTCGGAAAACTCTCGGGCGGGGAACGCAACCGCGTCCACTTGGCCAAGATGTTGCGCGAAGGCGGCAACTTGCTGCTGCTCGACGAACCAACCAACGACCTCGATGTGGAAACCTTGCAAGCGCTGGAAGAGGGCCTTGAGAGCTTCCCAGGATGCGCGGTGGTGATCTCGCACGATCGCTGGTTCTTGGACCGAATGGCAACGCATATCCTGGCCTTCGAAGGCGACAGCCATGTCGAGTGGTTTGAAGGTGATTTCAGTTCGTATTTGGAAGATAAAAAGCGCCGCCTCGGCCCAGATGCGGTCGAGCCTAAGCGCGTCAAATTCAAGAAGTTTGAACGCTAGTTTTCGAAGGCTTCCCTTTAAAGGATCGTAGGAGACCGGAATGAATAAGCTATGTTTGAGCGCGGCTGTGATCGCGCTTTGTGTCGGCTGTAGCGCTGAAATCAAGGCGCCAGAGATTGCCATTGCTGAAACCCCTTCCGAAATCTCCTACCAGCCCACCGAACTGCTGGCGAAAACGCTGCCAGAGCTTTCGGAGGCTTTGTCTGCCGGCGATGTTTCGGCTGTCGAATTGGTTGAGGCCTATCAAGCGAGAATCGAAGCTGTCGACCGCAACGGTCCAACCCTTCAGTCGGTTTTGGCACTCAACCCGAACGCGCTGCAGGATGCTGAGGCGAGTGATGAGCGCCGCGCGAATGGCGAAGCACTGGGGCCGCTCGATGGCATTCCGATCCTGCTCAAGGACAATATTGAGAGCCTCGATCCGGTTGCAACGACGGCAGGCGCGTTGGCGCTGAAAGACAATATTACTGGCCGGGATAGCCCCTTGGTGGCGGGTCTTCGGGCAGAAGGCGCCATCATCCTCGGCAAAACCAATCTCAGCCAATGGGCCAATTTCCGCTCGAACGATTCAATGAGTGGCTGGTCGGCGCTCGGCGGCCAGGTGCGCAATCCGCACATTCTGGACCGCAATCCATGCGGCTCGAGTTCTGGCTCTGGAGCAGCGGCTGCGGCATCTTTAGCGGCCGGGACGGTCGGAACAGAAACCAATGGCTCCGTGATTTGCCCGTCTAACGTCAACGGCATTGTCGGATTCAAGCCCACGGTCGGCCTGGTCGCGCAAGACTATATCATTCCAATTTCATCCTCGCAGGATACTGCGGGACCGATGACCAAATCGGTCATGGGCTCGGCCATGATGCTCAATGCGATGGCAACCGGAGCCGCCAAGACCGATTATGTCGCTGGATTGAGTGCCGACAGCCTAGAAGGCCAGAGAGTGGGCGTGCTCAGATTTGCTGAAGGCGAAAGCGCGGACATCCAGACCCGTTTCAATGCAGCGCTTGAGATCTTGGAAGCTCAAGGCGCAGTCTTGGTCGAGATTGAGTCCTTCTCACCGGAGGCGGAGAACTTTTTCGGCGACGCGTTCAGCGTTCTGCAATTTGAGTTCAAGCACACGCTGAATGAGTATCTCGCCAGCACGCCAGAGACCGTATCGACGCGTTCTCTGGCCGAGTTGATTGCCTTCAACACTGACAATGCTGAGATTGAACAGGCCTTGTTCGATCAGAGCATTTTCGATCTCTCTGAGGCGAAAGGGCCGATTACCGATGAGGCGTATTTGGGCGCGCTGGAAAACATCCAGACAGCGTCTCGTGCCAACGGTATTGATAAGCTGCTGGCAGATCATGATGTGGCCATGCTGGTTGCGCCTTCAGGTCCGCTGAGCCCGCGCGTCGATCCTGTGAACGGGGATAATTGGCCAGCTTGGGCGGGGGCGGGCTATCTCGCAGCGATCGCGGGCTATCCGCATATCACAGTGCCGATGGGCAGCGTCCATGGTGTGCCGATTGGCTTTTCGATCATGGGCGCCAAGGATGCCGACGCGGATGTATTGTCCTGGGGCTATGCTTTCGAACAGGCGTCTGAGCTGCGCGTTGAGCCACAATATTTGCCAAACGCAGAGGCCCGCCCAGAAATTGCCGCTGCGATGAAAGCGAAGTGAGCTAGCTCACCAAACGTTTGAGATAGTCGCCATACTCGTTCTTGTGATCAGCGGCGAGTTTTAGAACACGCTCTGAATCGATCAGATTGAGGTGCCAGGCCACTTCTTCGGGACACGCGATCTTTGATCCGGTCCGTTTCTCTACGGCGTGCACGTATTCGGCGGCTTGCAGCAGCCCGTCAAACGTTCCGGCATCAAGCCAGGTGGTGCCGCGTGGCAAGACTTTCAGGGCCAGGTCGCCGCGTTCGAGATAGGCATTGTTGACGCTGGTAATCTCGATTTCGCCGCGTTTCGACGGGGTCACCGTTTTCGCGATGTCGACGACTTCATTATTGTAGAAATACAGACCCGTAACCGCGAGATTGCTTTTCGGATTTTTCGGCTTCTCTTCAATTGAGATGACTTTGCCGGTCTCGTCTTGCTCGACCACGCCAAATGAAGACGGGTCAGCAACGGTATAGCCGAAAATCGTCGCGCCGGAATTCGATGTGTTGATCGTTTGCAACTGTTCGCCCAGGCCGGCGCCGTGGAAAATGTTATCCCCGAGGGCCAAGGCGCAGGGGTCGTTCGCGATGAAGTCTTCACCGATCAGGAAGGCATCCGCGAGACCGCGCGGTTCATCCTGAGCGGCATATTGGAATTGCACGCCCCAATTTTCGCCGGTGCCCAGCAGTTCTTTGAACATTGGCAGGGCTTGCGGGGTTGAGATGATCAGAAAGTCCGTGACCCCGGCTAACATAAGGGTGGTGATCGGGTGATAGATCATCGGTTTATCATAAACCGGGAACAGCTGTTTGGAGATGCCGCGTGTGATCGGATGGAGTCGCGTTCCACGCCCGCCGGCCAGAATTATCCCTTTCATGGCCTAGCTTTCCTCGTCCATCAGTCTGTCTACCGTGTCCCGAACGCCCTCGCGCCAGGGGCGCGGTGTGATCCCCAACGTATCGGTGATCTTTCGCGTGTCCAGGCGAGAATTGAGCGGGCGGGCCGCTGGCGTCGGATAGTCTGAACTCGGGATGCGGTTCAAGCGAATCTTACAGCCGCTGCGCGCTTCGAAGGTCTCGAAAATCTCAGCTGCGACATCGGCCCAAGACGCTTCGCCGTCGGCGGTGAAATGGTAGGTGCCAAATGGCACCGCCCCGCCGGGCTCCAAAACAGCATTTGAAATCTGCAAGATCGCATCCGCGATATCGAACGCGCTGGTCGGGCAGCCGACCTGATCATCGACGACGGAGACCTCGCCCCGCTCTTTCGCAAGGCGCAGCATGGTTTTGACGAAGTTCGCACCAAATGGGCTGTAGACCCAGCTGGTGCGAAGAATAATGTGCTGCTTCAGCGCGGCCCGGACATGGTCTTCGCCTGAAAGTTTCGAGACGCCATAGACGTTTAGCGGGGCCGGCGTGTCTGTCTCTTGAAAAGCCGTCGTCCCGGTACCATCAAAAACATAGTCGGTAGAGATGTGGATCATGGGCAGGTCTAAGGCCGCGCAAATCTCGGCGAGGCGTTTTGGCCCCTCGGCATTAACGGCAAAAGCCGCATCACGTTCGCTCTCGGCGTGATCGACTTGCGTGAAGGCGGCTGCGTTGATCACCAGGTCGGGGCGGGCCGCTTCAATTGCGCTGCGCAAATGCTCCTGTGCCGTCAGATCGATATCCGGGCGGCCAAGCGCCTGCAGCTGAGCGCCATGCTTTGCGGCTCTTTCCGCAAGCGCCTGCGCAACTTGACCCGATTTACCAATACACAGCAGCTTCAACATGACCAGTCTCGAGCCATCAGAAGATCGGCGCGAGCGCGCTGAGTGGTGGCAGGATTTTGTCTTTTTCAGACAGCGTGACCGCGAGCCCCTCCATGGGCCATTCAATGCCAAGCGCTGGATCGTCCCAAGCGATGCCGCCTTCAGCCTCAGGCGCGTAATAGTCGGAAGTCTTATATTGGACATGGCAGTCTGGGGTGAGGGTCAGATAGCCGTGGGCGAACCCTTCAGGTACATAAAGCTGTGCGCCGGTCTCAGCGGACAGCTCCGCGCCAACGTGCTGGCCAAAAGTCGGGGAGTTTTGCCGGATGTCGACCGCCACATCATAAATCGCACCTTGCGTACAGCGAACCAGCTTGGCTTGCGCGCTTGGCGGTTTTTGAAAGTGTAAGCCGCGCAGGATACCCGCTTGCTGCGAATAGGCGTGATTGTCCTGAACGAAAGGGCCAGGGATTCCAGCGTCGCTATAGGTATCTGCGCGAAACGTCTCTGAGAAGAAGCCCCGCGCGTCGCCATGACGTTTCGGCGTCACCAGGATCACATCTGGGATGGCAAGTCGCTGGAACATGTCTGGCCTCTCAGCTTGTTGGCTCGCCTGCCGGACCTAGTGAATGTCTTGGCTTTTGTCGATCTAGTGGCTGAAATCACGTCACGGTGTTCCTATATCTAAAGGTATGGAACCAGTGAACGAGCAGAAGCGACGGGCTTCCATTGCTTACATCCTTCGTCGCCGAAAACGCAGTCAAAAGACGGGAGCGAATTCAGGCGGTGCCGTTAAAAGCGTGAACCGAAAAATGCGTGGGCATCTGACGTTTACCCCTACTGGGAGTAGTTTGGGTCGTTTTCGATACCTGACACTGGCGTCAACTATGATTGCCATAGCTTTGCCAGCAATATCTTTAGCCGTATTAGTTTCTGCCGCGTCCAAAAACGATGAAACCCTCGCGCACGCTCGTCTTGATCCGACGGGTTGGATTTTAGTCACCATTGCAGGCGCTTTGGGCCTCGGCGTTGTCGTTTTTTCGGTGGCTTACTTGGTATCTTTGGTGTGGCGCTTCCTGAAGTCTTTGGCGCCTTACAAAAACGAATAAGGGTCGATATCCACGGCCACGCGCGCGGCGTTCGGCAGTTTCAGGGATTTGAGCCAGGTCGCCATATAGGCGGAAAGATCGACCTCGCGCGGCGAGGTGATCAAGAAGCGTAAACGGTGACGACCGCGCAAGATGCTGATCGGGGCTGGGGCAGGGCCATACACGGTGACACCTTCCCCGTTGGGAGCCGCTTTGCCGGCCAGCAAACCGACCTCTTTAGCCATCGCGGCATCGGGCGCCGATAGAACCAGTGCCGCCATCCGGCCGAAGGGCGGCAAAGTCAGCTCTTCGCGAACATCTCGTTCGATCTGCAAGAAGCCATCCCGGTCTCCAGCAGCCAAAGCCTGCATGGCTGGGTTGTAAGGCTGATAAGTCTGGATCAGAGCCCGGCCCGGCCGTTCAGCTCGCCCCGCGCGGCCTGCGACCTGGCTTAGCAATTGATAGGTGCGCTCCCCAGCGCGCAGATCTCCGCCTTGCAGTCCGCTATCGGCATCGACTACGCCGACCAGAGTGAGGTTCGGGAAATTGTGGCCCTTGGCGACAATTTGTGTTCCGACGAGAACATCGATCTCACCTTCGGCCATGCGTTCGACAATGCCGCGCGTGGCTTCGCCGCCCATCGCTGTGTCGGAAGAGAATATCTCGACATGCGCGTCTGGAAGCAGAACGCGGACTTCTTCGGCCACGCGCTCTACGCCTGGGCCGACGCCCATGAGCGAGTCTTTCGCCCCGCACATCGGGCAATTGTCAGGCTTTGGCATCGACCAGCCCGTCAGGTGGCAGACCAGACGATTGGTGTAGCGGTGTTCGGTCAGCCAGCTTTCCGTGCCGGGACTTTTCAAACGCTCACCGCAGGCCTTGCAAATCACCAGCGGCGCATAGCCCCGGCGATTGAGGAAGAGCAGGCTTTGCTCTTTCTTCTCAAACGTCTCGACCAGCGCCTTTTCAAGCACGGGGGATAGCCATTGGCCCTTCTCGGGCGTGTTCGATTGGAGATCGACCAGGCTCATATCTGGCAAGCGGGCTGCGCCAGGGCGGGCGGAGAGCTTCAGCCGCTCATATCGGCCCGCCTCAGCGTTCACAACGGTTTCGAGCGCGGGTGTGGCGGACGCCAGAATGACGGTCGCGGCTTCCAGTTTGGCACGCATGACGGCCATATCGCGAGCATGGTAGCGCACCCCGTCTTCCTGCTTGAAGCTGCTATCATGTTCTTCATCGACAATGATCAGCTTTAAGTTCGAAAATGGGAGAAACAGGGCGGACCGGGCACCGGTGACAATCCGCGCGCGGCCATGCGCTGTTTCACGCCAGGTCCGGCGGCGCTGTTGATCGCTTAAGGATGAATGCCAGGGCGCAGGCCCCGCGCCAAAGCGGGTCTCGAAGCGTTCTAACACCGCTTGGGTGAGCGCAATCTCTGGCAATAGGACCAAGACTTGCGCGGTCGGGTCTTTGCGGAGTGTCTCTGAGATCGCCTCGAAATAGACCTCAGTTTTGCCCGATCCGGTAATGCCATCCAGCAGGAAGGGCTGGTAGCCGCCCGCCTTGACCGCGCGCCTCAGTGTCTCACCCGCCTGGGCTTGCTCGCTCGTCAGCTCTGGGCCGGAGCGATCTGGATCCGGCGCAGCGAAGGGCAGGTCGGTTTCGCGGATGTCTGCTTGCAGGCTGCCTGTTTCAACCAGGCCTTTGACCACTGAACTGGATACACCCGCCTGTTTGGCGAGCTCTGACGCGCTGGCGGGCCCGATCTCCTTCGCGGCGTCCAGGACTTTCTCGCGCGCCGGTGTCATCCGGTTGGTGCGATGTCCGGTCAGAGCATAGACCGTTTGTGTCGGCGACGGTGACAGTCCGCCGCGCGCCCGCAGCGCCATGCCGAGAACTTGACCGGGGCCCGCCACATTATATTTCGCGCAAAAAGAAATGAATCGACGCATCGCTTCGGGCATTGGCGGGGTTGGAAAGACGTCCGCGACGAGCTTCAACTCTCGTGTCGGATCTGCCTCGACCACATCCCAGACAACGCCGGTGCGCTCATACTTGCCAAGTGGCGCGCGAACATAAGAGCCAGGCTCGACGGTCATGCCCTCAGGAATGAGATAGTCGAACGGCTCGGGTAGCGGCATGGGAAAGAGGATTCGGGCCACGGGCATCTGCTCTCCATAGCAAAGCTCGCTCGCGCGGAAACCCGTCATTAAGCATGATGAGAGACACTCTTCACTATGACCCTGATTGAAGGCTTTCTGGATTTCATCCAAAGCGAGCAGCGCCTCGCAGACAACACGGTCGAAGCCTATCGCAGCGACCTTGGCGAATTCATCGGATTCCTGCGCGGACACCTACAAGCTGAACCCGGTATGCGGGCCTTCGCTGATTTGCAGGCGCGAGATATTCGATCGTTCCTGGCGGCGCGCCGCCGCGATGGCTTGGCGGACGCCTCAATTGCCCGGCTGCTTTCAGCGATTAAGAGCTTCTATCGCTGGCTCGACCGCGCGCACGGCGTGGAAAATCCCGAGATTGCCTTTCTGAGCGGTCCAAAACGCGGTCAACGCTTGCCCCGCCCGATCTCGGAAGTGGCGGCAAAAGACATGCTCGACCAGGCCGAGATCATCCAAGAAGAGCCTTGGATTGCGGCGCGCGATGTCGCGGCGCTCAGTCTCATGTATGGGGCCGGTTTGCGGATCTCAGAAGTCTTGGACCTTTCTGGCGATGTGAAAGCCGCGCCAGAACGCCTGCGCATCAAAGGCAAGGGCGGCAAGGTGCGTATTGTCCCGATCATTCCGGCGGTTCGAGATGCGATCTTGGCCTATGCCAGATTGTGCCCGTATGCGCTGAATGCGAGTACCCCATTGTTTTACGGCGCGCGCGGTAAGCGTTTACAGGCGCCAATCCTACGCAAACAAGTGCAAGTATTGCGCGGCGCCCTTGGGCTGACGGAAAGCGCGACGCCGCATGCCTTGCGCCATAGTTTTGCGACCCACCTTCTGGCTCATGGCGCAGATTTGCGGGCGATTCAAACCCTTCTGGGACATGCGAGCCTGTCGACCACGCAGGTCTATACGGGTGTTGAGGCCGGGCATCTGCGCAAAGTTCACGCGAACGCTCACCCGCGCGGTTAAGCGGGACTCATCTCAGCGAATCCGACCGAGCTCGCGTTTTGGGAATACTCCTGTCTGTTTCCGATCAGACAGGACATCGCCCATGGATTTCTCCGCTAAACTGACTTTGCCCTATATCCTGCCGAACCAGGCGCAAAAGCATGTCACGATGAATGAAAGCCTGCGCCGGTTGGACGCCTTGGTGCAGATTTCTGTGATCTCGATGACGGAAACCGAACCACCCGGAATGCCGGAAGAGGGAGACCGCTACATTGTGGCAGATGGCGGAACCGGGGCTTGGGAGCGGGCTGACCGACACTTAGCGGCCTATCAAGATGGCGCTTGGGAGATATATGAACCGCAAATTGGATGGCTCGTTTGGGATGAGGCGCAGACGGCCTTGGCGATCTATGATGGCACGGATTGGAGCGCACTCGGCCCATCCTCGGAGCTCGATACGCTCGGGATCAATGCCACCGCGGATAGTTACAACCGCTTGATCTTGAGCGCCAATGCCAGCCTGTTCGACCATGAGGGGGCAGGGCACCAATTAAAGGTCAACAAAGCCGCCGAGGGCGACACGAGCAGCCTGGTTTTTCAAACCGCCTATCAAGGTCATGCTGAAATGGGGCTCGCTGGGAACAATAATTTCAATGTGAAAGTCTCGCCCGACGGGCAGAATTTTCTGAACGCCTTCCTGATCCGCAGCGATACGGGAAATGTTGGTATCGACACATATTGGCCGACGGCAAAACTGGATGTCGGCGGCGCGGTTCGCATTGGCCAAGTCACGCGCGCGGATTTGCCGAGTCCTGCAGAAACGGGTGCGGGCGCCGTGCTCTATGTTTCAGATCATCCCGGCGGAGCGGCGTTGGTGTTCAGCGATGGGGCTGATTGGCGGTCCGTGCACGAGCGAGCAATTCTTTAGCCTTCCTCGGCCGGATCAGGAGCGTTTGGGACTTCATCCAGCCGGTCGCTCATCCTTTGCCCAGTACGGCTCGCGCTTGCGAGCTTTTCGATATGCGCTTTGCCAGTTGCGGCCAGCTTGCGGCGGGCCTCTGTGTCTTCTGCCAGCCGGCGCATGTGTCCGACCGCATCCTCGTGATCAGGATCGGCCCAATAGGCGCTCGTATCGCCATAAACGCCATACTCGTCCTCACATGGAATGAGGCTCGAGCGGACCAAAGCCGCGCTCGTTTCATTGGTGAAATCCATATTGCCGGACCAATCGGTGCAAATCACCGGCTTGCCGAGTGCCATCGTCTCAGCCAGGCCCAGCCCGAACCCTTCTGAACGATGCAGAGACACCAGTACATCGCAGGATTTTAACAGCGCCCATTGGTCTTTCTCGCTGAGCGAAGTGTCGAGAATTTCGATGTTCTGAGCCCCATGTATCGCCGTGGTCAAATTAGTCATCGCCGTTTCGCTGCGCGCGAGATTTCGCGTTTTGACGATCAGCCGCTTGCTAGGATCCTCGCCAAAGGCCGCGCGAAAGGCCCGGATCGTCGCGATCGGGTTCTTGCGCTCAAAAGAGGACATGCTGTCTGCCATGGTGAGAAAGATCAGCTGATCCTTTTTCCAACCGAATTTCATGCGCGCAGGCCGAACGCCCTTTGGCGGCGCAACCGCGTGTCCAAAGACATGAATGTCAGGGGCATCGGGATGTTTGCGCAGGGCATCGGCGGTAAATGTACTGATCGTCCAGAGCTCTGAGAGATATCGAAACGCTTTTTCCCATCCGGTGGGAAAGGTTGGTAATTCCCAGGCCCAGTATCCGATCGTGTACCAATTGCGCCCGCGCTCCAGTCCAAGATGCTGCATCGCTGACATGGTCTCCGGACCATTGAGCTGCAGGATCAGCGTGCCCTCCTGATCGTCTGGCATCTGCTGGCATGGAATTTCGCTGGTCAGATCGACCGGCGCGAATGGTTCAGATAGGTCGACGGCGATCGGATTGAGGCCGGCAGCCTGCAGCGCGCGATAGGTTGTCCGCGCGGCTTCGCCGATCCCGTTCGCCGTGCTGAACAGGCCCGCCACAACCAGCGGCGCTTCTGGATTGCTCGGGCGGTACTGCGCCGGTCGCGCAATCATCGACCGCGCATAGGCGCTCTGCCAGCGCGGACCGACAATCGTCCACATTCGATAGCGCCACGATTCTGGAATTCGCGCCCAAAGCGAACGCGCGGCGCGCAGCATGCTCATGCGCAGCCGGGTCAGCGGAGCGGGGGGAGCTTCCTGCATCGTCTAAGCCCTCGGCTCTTGCTGCGTGGCCCAGCGCATCTGCTGCAAATCAGACGGCGTCAAATAGGCGGCGGCTTGGTCAAGAAAGCTAGTGGCCTCACGCGCCAGGCTATCGCGATCATCTCCGAGTTCTTTTTCGAGCTCTTCCAGGAAGGTCGCCGCCCAATGCGGCTGCGCTTTGCCAAGATGTCGCTGGCTTAGCGCGAGACCCTCAAGCGCAACGGTCGCGCGCATCGTCTTCGTGATACAGTCGGCGTGAAGCCGGGACTTGGCGATAGTTTGCTCAAGAAAGCCAATCCGCTCTGGGAAGGCCCGAAAGGCGCGGATCCAATAATCATAATCGAACGCGGTTTTGAGTGAGCGATCAAGCTCGCCGAGTAGGACCAGAGCAGAAGCTTTCAAAAAGACCGTTGGCTGGCAGATAAAGCTGCCACCCTCAAAGCCTTTCAAGCCAGCATCTGGCGTTTGTGTCGGATAGAGCGCAATTGGCTGACCGGCCTCATCGACATGCTCACCGCGACCATAGCACATCAGCCAATCGGGGTGGTTTTGGAAGCCGCTCACCATGCTGGAGATGGCGTCATCCGCGTACAAATCATCTGAGTTCAGCCATCCAATGATCTCCCCGCGTGCTTTCGAGAAGGATTTAAGGATCGCATCGGCCGGGCCATCATCAGGCTCAGAGACCCATCGCAGCCGCGGGTTGTCGGCTGATATACGGCCCAGGATTTCAGGGGTTTGATCGGTTGATCCGCCATCAGAGACGATGAGCTCGAGATTGGTATAGGATTGGCTGAAAACGCTATCGATCGCCGCCTCGATATATTGAGCTTGATTGAAACTCGGCATGGCGATGGTAACGAGCGGCGTCATGGTCTTGGATCGTCACTTCATCGTTTCAGCCAGGGCAGCCATCTCCGCAGGGATGGTTTCTCGTCAGGCTCTTTCTCAGTCGGGGTTGAATTCCACAAAGCGACCGCGACTTCAACTGCATCATTGAAATCAGGAACCAGGGACTCTGCTTCCTCTGGATATTGTGAAAAGTCTTCCGAGAAGAGCGGCGCTGGATGCTCGGGGAATGCCATTGCGCGCAGACGTTCATTGGCTTTGTCGAATTGTCGATAGAATGAAATCGCCTGATGCCGGGAGAGCGGGTAGTATTTGCCCGCGAACAATTTACCCACGCGGCGAACAAGCTCGGCGCGCTTCTCATCCTTCCAGTCACCAGGTGTGTTTGGGTAGAGGTGGTTCAGAGCGTGGATAAACTGGAACCCTTGCCGGTTTAAGGATCGATTGTGGCGATGTGGAACGATGCTGAATTCTGGCAGACCGGCTGCGACACAAAAATCAGAGACGAGACTGTCATTTGGCCACTGCTCTGGATCATAGACGCGCGCGTGCATCGCGTCTGAGCCGAACACGTCTGCCCACCGCGTATAGATCTCGTCATAGGCATAGTATTTTGGTGTGTTGTTCAGCGTGCGCAGGATATTGTCCAAGGTCACTTGTGCCGAGGATTTCAGCCGCGTCGACAGAAGCGAAAGAGCCAGTTCATCCTGGCGGCGGAAGTAGACTAGCACCTCAAAGGTCTCGACCCATCGCTCGAGGAATGCCTTCAAGTCAGTTATTTCGCGCTCAAGATAGAGCCGGCTTTGAAAGTGCTCGGATGAAATGATCAGTGTATCGGTAGATTCGAGACTTTCGAATTCGGCATCGAGTCTATCGCGGAGTGAATCCTTGAACGCTGCCTGGCTGGTTTTGTCCGTAATCCCAAGTTCGCGCCCTGTGTCTTGGCCCCACGGTGCATGATGAACAATCGCGACAAATTCCCATTGCGAAGAGTGCTCTGTATCGGCTGCAAGCGGATGGTAGATGCCGTGCTTGGCCAATGCATCGCGATTGTGTCTCAAGTATTGTTGGATCGCCGTCGTGCCGGTTTTTTCCGTTCCGATATGGAGGATGCACTTTTTGAACGGTTTTCTGGAAGACATCTGCTTTAATCTACTCGCCCAACATTCGCGTCCCTTGCACCGGGTTCATTAGACCAGCTTTGGTCCAACACAAAATCAGAAACCTCAGTTGTGCAGTGAGCTTCGTGGGGTCTTGCCTGTGATTAGTCTTCCGCAAAGGGGTCGGTTACCGGCTCATTCACATGGTCGCCAAACCCATGCTGCCATTTCGACCAAACCACTTTGCCCTCGGTATACTGCCAGGGTTTGAATTTAATCTCCTGGTTGCGCAGCCGATTATTGATCATCACCAGATCAACCAATGCGAGTTGGCCGAAATAGTAGGCATTGTCGCAAATATCGAACATGCGGAAGCCGCATTTTTCCAGCAATGCCGCCCGTGAGCAAAGGTCTTGGCGGCCGATCGAGGCTTCGATGATGATAAAGGATGCCCCGCCAATAACATCTTGGCCGCCTTCGATGATCTGCTCTTCAACGCCGTCGACGTCGAGTTTAATCAGGTAGGATAGATCGCCCAGCCCTTCCCGCGACATGATGCTGTCGAGACGGCGGGTTTCGATTTCCTCAATGTTGACCAGAAAATCGAGATCATCCTCACGTTCTGGTTTGATGTGAGAATGGGTCACACGTCCCGATCCGTCGACGCTTGTATTGTGGAGATAAAGCATCCCGTCGACATTGCTCAGCGCCTGCTTGTGCAGCGTATAGCTTATCCCGGCATCACGGTAGTTTTTTTCCAAGTCGGGATGATAGGTGGATACAGGCTCGAACAGGTGATGGTGCTTGTCAGGGTAGACATCCATCAAGAAGTCAGTTTTGCGCTGCGCTCCAATATCAATAACTTGCTCAACGGCCTGAGGGGCAATTTCACGATTGATCCGTAAGGATTGCTGAAGGGTAGGGTACCGCATGAACGCTCCGCGACGCTGAACTGTGCGGCCTTACATCACGTTACGGCGAGATAGGCTAGCTCTGAAAACGTGTCAGACCGTTCTGAAGCTTCGGCGATACATTTACGATAGGCGGTGTGCATTTCTGGTGAACCGAGTTTGTCGTCCTCAGTCCCGGTATATCGAAATGTGTTTAGGCGCTCAGAAGTGATTGCATTTCTAGGGAAACTGATCGCTTCCAAATAGCTTGCCACATTATCTTGAGTCAGATGCGGTCCATAATGGAGAATGTCTCCGCCGGTTTCGGCATATAGATCGAAGCTCTTGATATAGGCGTCTCTCAATTGCGCTGGGGCGGCATCAAACTTCTTCGTCGCAGACTTCATAAATCCACCTGGCGCGCGCATACAAAATAGGGAACGCGCCGGCGGTCCAAACATCGAGACCAGATAGCGATACTCCATGATCGAGCTGTTTGCTTGTTTGTAGACCATATCAATTTGGCGGCCCCAGCCATTTTTCGCATTCTCATGCATATTGTCTGACAAGTCAGACAAAAAGCGATCGAGATCTAGACCTATGACCCGCTCCGCATGATTGAGGATCCGGCCGAGGCCGGGGTCAGAGGCAAATTTCATCGCATTCGAGTTAAACAAGCCGAGCATGTAGGTTGTCCCGGTGCGACCTGCACCATGAATAAACCACCAATTCTTGAGCTTTCCCATATGTTCCCCACCTTATTTCGTATAGTCCCTGCATCGTCCGACTAAGCCGGACTTGAATTGTATGTCCCGCGTCCCTGCATCAAGGCTTTGAGCGTCGCTTCAACAACACATTCAGCTCCCAAAACGCGCACACCTCATAGCCAACCGCGAGCAGTTTCCGGAGTGTTTCTTCGATGGTCCAAGGCGGCACGGGTTGATCAAACTCGAAGGCGATCTGATCTGGAAAAATGCGTTCACTGATCAGGTGCTCGACGACCTCGTGCTCCGCGCCCTCAATGTCAAATTTGAGCATGGCCAATTGATCCGGAGTGGCGTTCATTTCTGACAAAAGAGTCTTCACGCATTTTACGGGCAACTCAAAAAAATCGTTCCCAGGGTTTAGCTGCAATGTTGAGAGCGAGCCAACGCCTGGCAAATTCGGTTTGAAGAATTTCAGAACCTTG
The DNA here is from genome assembly GCA_027019605.1 of Henriciella sp. GTDB lineage: Bacteria > Pseudomonadota > Alphaproteobacteria > Caulobacterales > Hyphomonadaceae > Henriciella. The sequence goes on from JALUWJ010000127.1 coordinate 41,643, forward strand.
TCACTGCCTGCCAAACCAACGGGCACAAAACTCAAGTTTTGCGGCAGGTCCACATTTTCAAAATGCTTCACAGATTGCGGAGATGGATCCAGAATCATCGCCCGCGCATTTGGAAACTGCTCTGCTAAGGCGATTTCGAAACTGATATTGATGCCCGCGCCGGCGCAAATGAACACCGGGTTTTCGATCTGAGAGATTGGCTCGGCCAGATACTTCCAGTCATAATTCTTATCGCCCGCAGAGATGATTTTCTCTTTATCGGCGAATCGCAATCGCGCCGCCAGGCCGTGCATATATGTATAGCTCGCCCGAACGACATATTCGAAACGGGGTAGGTTGGCTTTCAATTCGTCGGGATAAAAGCGCGGTTGTTCGAAGAACATTTGCTCCAGAAACGCGACATCCTCATCCGTGACCGGTTTTTTATAGATCTCAGTCTGCGTTTCGCGGGCCTTATAGACATAGTCGGGAACCATATATCGGGTCATGTTGATACCGCTTTCGGATTAATCGGCGAGGGCAAATTCAAAGGTCGGGTGCGAGCCGTCCATCATTTGTGAAACGGCGCCTGGCACGTCATTTGTCCAGATACTCGGGTCGATGAGATCACCGCCCTTGGGGTGGATGCTCGGTAGGGGCACTTGCAATTGTTCGCGATAAAACTGGATGCCCTCTAAATATCCGTCGAGCGGGTTCATCGCCGCGAAGTGATAGATTTGCCCGCGCGCCTTGGGAATGCCGCCTTTGCGGGCGTGGAACTTTCGACCTGCGAAATCGAACTTGTGGTCGCTGGTGTTTGGCGAGGTCAATTGCAGCAATGCGCCGTAATCGTGCGGCGGCACCTCAATCTCAGTTTGCGCCAGACCAATGCCCCAAAGCGGCTCATCGCTCAGCTGTCCAGGGCGACTGAAATAGGAGGCTTTGAACGCATCATCATCGTTCAGCATCATTTCCAAGAGCTCGCGCCCCTTGTGCAGAACGATATTGTCGCCCGTATTCTGATAATAGAAGACACCCCAATTCGTGATGTACACGCCCGGCGCTAGTCCCGCCTGGACAACCTCATCGATGTCGAGCGTGTCGCGATAGCATTTTCCAGTCGTCTTGAGATTCGCCATAACCCCGAACGGGCGGTCGGCAAAGAGAGACCAAAAGTGATCGATCTTGTCACCGATCAGCAGGCAATCGGCATCAATATGCATGCAGCGCGCAAACGGGCTGTATTTTTCAAGCACGAACCGTCGGACGAACATGCCATCATAGGGCGGACCTGGATCGAAGGCGACGATGTGGTCAAACAAGCCGGAATAGCATTTCGGGACAGACAGGCCGCCTGAGATCATAAGTGCGATTGGGCGATCATCATTGTATTTCAGCGAACACGCCGCCGATACAGCAAGCTCCAGATAATGGTGCTTATTGGCTGCGATTAGAATGTAACCTTCAGATGCCGGGTCGCTCATGCCATGCCTTGCCGAATGATATCGCCAAAGGCATTGGGGCCTACCTGTTCGAACAAGGTCTTTCCAGCGGACATCATCTCTACACGCTCTGCCTCTGACAGGGTCCGGGCGCGTTGAAGGGCGCGCTGATACCCGTCTGCAGAATCCTCTTCAATAATCGCCGCTCGATCCCACAGATCTTGCGATCCGACAAGCTTTAGTTCACGTGTCAAAACAATCGGGATTGAGCCCAAAGCTAAGCTTTCAAAAATTCGAATACTATTAGGACCTGACCCTGTCGGGCAGAGCGTGAACCAGGACTGGCGAATCGCGTCGAGATAGTCCCGCTTCATTTTTTCTTCGGCATTCAGCTGATCAACTGATGCTGTTTGACCAGAGATTTGCTCCTCATAGACGGCTCGGTCGAAGTGCCAGCGGTCACGCTTGATGATGTGCAGATCGGCATATTTGCCTTCATCGCCAAAAATCACTTCGCGAACATTGCTGAGATAGATTTTGGGATTATAGGCGCCGACAAAATTTGCCAGATGGCATTTCTCCGAAATTTCGCTGCCGACATATTCTGGCGCTTGGGCTGGAAATAGTGGGAAGGGATGAATGCGGATGCCCTTGGAGGTTTGATAGGACTGTACGGCGTGCGACCAAAACACGTCGGTAATGCCGATCGCCTGGAACAAGTCGAAATAGTTGATCGCTCGAATATGCTGCGCCACCGTGGCCCGTCGTCCGGAAGGGTCACCTGCTTGTGTTTGCTGCGCATGCAAGAGCGCTTGCAGGATGTCTCTGGACTCTTTTGTGCGTTGTTTCAGGCCATCCATAAGGGTCGCCCAGGCATAGCCGAGATAGTCAAAATCGACTGGATCACCCCCGGCTTGGAGTTGTAGGAGCGCTGTTTCTTCGGTCGCAGCGGGTCTTTGCCAGTGTTTGGAATACGCGCTGATTGAGCCGCCACTTTGCGCGCGTGGGTGTTCTGCAAAATCGCTGTCTGTTCGCCCCATCGCCGTTTTACTCCACCAATAGAGCCAGCAAGTCTCGGCGGCTACGATCGAACCGCTGCGCCGCCTGCTGGTCTTCGAGGGAAAGCCTCTGATCTTCCAAAGTCGCGATGTTGATGCGCCGCAAGGCTTTCATGCCACTTCTGAACACCTCATTTTCATAGGCAATGATCGGGAAATGATAGTCCATCAGTAGCTTTTCGAGAATGTCCTGACGCTTCAGATTGCTGTCTGGAATCGCTTCTCTCAAAACCCATAGATAGCGCTTGGTAAATTCCTCCACCGGGGACAGACCCTCACCGCGAAGGTCGGCATCTGCGTGAACATAATCCACATTGTTTGTTGAGCTCAGCGCATGAAAAAGATTGCGCGCCCAGAAGTCTGCGATGGCGCGTTTGTGAGAGCGCAGGGCGAAAATACTCCCTGCCGGGAGGTCAATCGCATGTACCTGACCCAGCAGAGGATAAAGCACTTGCGCGGCATTTGGAGCGCGCTGTTCAAGCATCACTTGCGGCAAATCGGTTAGGCAGACTCGCGGCGCGGCTAAATCTGCGGTCTCGGATAGAGCGATCTCTACGCGGCTTGCGCTAAGCCTCAGAGACAAACCCGATTTGTGCGAGGTCGCCTGGAACAGAAGCGAGTCAAACGCTTCGCAGTGCGGCCCGACCTCAAAAAATTGGGATGGCGTCAGCGTCATCGACATCAGGCACGCTCCAATTCTGAAGCTTGCAGCAGGCTGCGCCAGTCAGGCTTTTGTTCGGTGAGCCATGCCGCGCATTGCGCGATTTGGATATCGTTCAAGCCAAGCTCGACATTCTCGGCCATCAGGGTTCCGGCGCGCATGGTTGGTGTGTAGCGGTGATACCATTCAGAGCCCGAGCTGAGCTCGGTCGCAAAGGTTGGAATGCCTTTCGCCAACGCGTTGAACTTAAGCCAGACATCATCGGCGTACGGCGCATAGCGCAGGATTTCAGACGTGTTTGTAACCGACCCTCCTGAGAAAAACCCAGGCGGATAGAGCACGCCGCCAGCGCCGGTTGGCACAAGATTGAACGATGGGTCCTGCGTGCGGGCTTCTCTTTGCCAGTCGCGATACGGACCGATCGCGCCATCCGCGCTGAGGCTCATCATATGACAGCGATTGCCAATGACGGTGTTCGGATGTTTGAGATGTCCGCTGAGCAGGCGTTCCATCGAATAGGGCTGATAAATCACGTCATCATCGACGATCACATAAGGCCGCTCTGGGTCGAAATGCTCAGTATGTGTGAACTTGTCGTACTGATGCCGCGTGGAGTCGACAAAGTGCAGGACCAGTCCGGAGGCTTCAAACGCGCGCAATTGCGATGGCAGCCAGTTCGCGTTTGGGATCTCATCGCGGCCGAGAAACAGGTGAATGCTTTCAGGTTTCGCGCTTTGCTTGAGCAGCGACCTGATCACGAAGTGTAAGGTTGATATGCGCGCCGGAAATGAGGTCAGGCCGATTTGATAGGCCGGGTAAGTCTCGCGCGGCGCTGGCACCTCAATCCGCGATATGCGCGTATCTTCTTGGGTCGCGAAAGTCTGCGTTTCTTCTTTCAGTTCGCGTTTCGCGCGCCGTTGATCGCTGATCAGGTGGATGCGTTTGGCTTGTGCTTCCAGAAGCCGATTTTCAGCATCGCCCCAGTTTGCCTCCAGGGCGGCTTTGCAGGCCATGCGCAGCGCCCGCACATCTTCGGCGCGGAGGCTTGCAGATTGTTTCTGAAACAGCGTGTCCAAGACGGTATAGGCCAGATGCGAACGCACGCGGTCATTAGCCGTCCGCAACAGATCTAGAATATCGCGGACATGCGTACATTTTCGGCGAAACTCGATAATCGCGCTCGCAGGCTCGGTATCGAGATCAGCATACTCGCTGGTCAGCGTATCCAGGATGGAGGTTCGGGTCTTATCAAGATTGGCCGAAATGCCGGGTTCAGCCCCGCGAATGGCCCAAACGTCGGGCACGATTTGGATGTCCGCGCCATTCTCATAAAATCGTCCAAGTTGCAGCGTATCGCTATCGGTCTTGTGCCTACGCGCATCGAACCGGTTCTGACGCAGCAGGTCTGTGCGCACGAACAGGGCCTGATGGCAAAAGCCAAGGCTGGCCATTTTGAACGCCTCGCCGGTTTGCCAGGACGCCCAGACATTGTCGCCGAGCTGGCCCCAGCCCATACAGCCATCATGCCCGCCGGCCTGCAGGAACGCCTTGGCTTTGGTGAGCACGTCATCAGCCGCGAAAACGTCACCAGAATTCATGAAGCAAAGATACTGACCGGTGGCGAGGTCCAGCGCCTTATTCATCGCGTCATAGACGCCGGAATCAGGCTCGTGGATGGATTGATCGACCTGGCCAGCCTGTTTCCAGAAATCGGTTAGCTCACGCGTGCCGTCTTCCGAGTTGCCGTCGACAATGACATATTCAAAGTCAGCCTCTCTTTGGCGAAACACGGACCGGGCCGTTTTGGTCAACGCCCAAGCGTGTTTGTATGACACGGTGACGATTGTAAAAAACGCGCTCACGATCCATTTTCTCCATGCACCTCACTGTCATAGTTCAATTTTTCGACAAGTTCGTGATAGGAGCTGCAATTCAATTGCGCGAGAATAGCGTCATCAATCGGGGTCGGTGGTCTTGGCTCGATGGTTCCGCTGGTTCGGCCACTGTCTCCAGAGAATTTGAAACTATCAAAGACGTCCTGGAAGTCCTCAAAAAAGCCAAGCTCTAAATGCTCACAAATGGTCTGCATGACCTGAATAGGGTCGGCCACAAAGTTCTCATATTGCACAACCGGGGTCCCCTCATAAGCCTCGAGGAAGGATAAATACCGCTTGCAATATTCATCAAATGTATTCGGCGTAAGGTGACCGTCCCATCCCATTTTCACCATCGATTGATAGCTGCGAACAGGGTGGCGAACCGTTACCAGGGACAGCAATGGGAGTTCGGCATCTTCCAGAATACGCTTTAAGGTGTAGCGATTGTCGCGACCCGCGCCATACAGGAAATGACCATGTGTGTGGTCTCGAAGGACCAGGGTTTTGCCCGATTGTTCCAATGTCTGGGCAACCTGCTGGATGGAGTTGCCGAACAGCTTGGCCACGAGCTCGGGCTCAGGCGGGGACCCTGATTGGTGCATCAACGCGATCAGGTCGGTTGGGCTGAAACGATCCAAGTCGCCACGGAATGGGATCGCGCTCAATGGATCAACCTCGTTCAACACCACGGTGTTCGACATTGAGGCGATGCATTTGGCGAGCATCGTCCCGCCGCTGCATGAAAAGTGATGGATGGTGCGAATTTGCAGCGGAGATGCAGGCGTGATTTCGCTGAGCTTGTGGATCGCATTTTGAACCGTTTGAGCTTGATCATCATCGGATTTCAGCCGGCGTGCATTTTCGTGCGGCGCGATCCCGTGTTCCTCTGCGAGGCCCAAAATACCTTTTACCAGGTTGGAAAAGTCAGTCTTCTCGGCGGACATGCTCAAATTTGATCCACACTAATCGTCCGACTCGAGCGCGGTCTCAGCTCGCGATAGACGGGCCAAGATTTCAGCCACCAGTTTTTCGGTTTTTTTGTTTTTCACCAGCAGATCGGAATAACGTTGCTCAAGCGCGGCGAGATTGTTCTGCGCGATTTTTCGGCGTTTTTCGGCTTCGCTGTCTTCGCCGCCCTCATAGGCGGCAAGCTGTTGCAGGCTACCTGCGCAGTTCCGAGCGAAGAGCAAGGTCTCTAGAGCCGGATGCCGCTCGGGGCTGCGGGCCATCAAAACGAACCCGTTCGCGCTTAAGAAGTCGATCGCCGCCTCTGAGGTGCTGAGATCGCTGGTGGTCGTCTCATTCCAGGTGCGCAGATAGATAACGTGGAGCTCAGTGAGGCAGTCAGCGGCGGCTTTTAGAACCTCGAGTCCATCGAGGCGATCAACAATCAACCAATTGAATGATGTGTTCGCAGCGTGGATGAAATCGAGCAATGCGATCGAAGACACCTTGGTTTGCGATGTTTGCTCCAGATTTTTCCATAAGGGCTTCAAGGTCTCTGCGCTGACCAAGCCAGTTTCACGATCAATGCTGTTCTTGAAAACCGTAACGTCGCCGCCCATTGGGCTGATCGCTTGCTGGCTCGACTGCACGTCTAAGTCTTGGGTCTTGGGGGCGTCGATGACTTGTTGAAGGAAGCCTTCGTCCGGGTGGACAAGCGTGATTGAGGCGGCGCCCAGTTCAGAGATGCGCTGCAATTGCTGCGGCATCACGGCGCCGAGCGCCAAAGCAGACTTGGGCGGTAGAATCTTGCTCAATAGCAATTCGGCGTCTGTGATGCTCGGTTGGTCCAACTCAAACCCCAATCTTGTGGAGACACAGGAATACAGACATGGCGTGGATAAATCGACCCCGTATCGAAGTTCTAAACTCGTCGTCCGCCGCTTTAAGACTATGAAGTTCCACATTCTTTCACTATTCACTATTCTTACGCTTCGGAAGTACACATAAACAGTGGCGCAGACCCAGATAATCTGATTTGGAAGGCGCCGGGCGACGCGAATCATCTCGTGGGAGAGAAATGATGACCATTTTGGTGACCTGCGGCATCCATGACGAATGGTGCACGTTTGCGCAAGGTCGACTTGAGAGCATGGGGTTTAACGCGCCGGTGGCGTCGTCCCGCTCACACATGTCCGCGTCGGAATTAACCGAAAAAATGCTCTCCGTCAGCCGGCCCGGCGGTAAAACCTCATACAAATCTCCCGCGCCAAAACTCGGTCAGGCCTGGCATATTGCAGCAGCCGATTTGATGATCGCCAATGCTGATCAAGAATCCTGGGGGTGGGCCCACCCTGACAATTTACGGTTTCTCGAGTTTTGGAAAGCATTCGAGCCAAATTGCCGATTTGCGCTGATCTACACGTCTCCGGCGGAATATGTGGCGCGCGAGATTTCGGTCAGCGATACGGAAGAAGACGGCCTCGAAAACATCCTCGAGCGCTGGCGTGATTATCATGAAGAGATGCTCCGGTTCTATCACGCGAACAGCGACGTTAGCATGCTGATAAACCTGCACAATTTCGAGGATACGGCGCAACCGATCGCAACCTTGTTGTCGGATCGATTGAACGTGAATGCGACGCGGCTGAATCAAGCCGAATACTTGTTTCAGTCGGCCCTGATGGATGTCATCGCTGAGCGCCTGGTCGACCAAGAGCTTGAGGCCGCGAATTTGTTCTCAGAGCTCGAAAACTCCGCAGATCTGCCAATGTCACTCTCATCATACTCTCGGCGGGGGCTGGCGGGTAAAGCGCACCGGGAATTGGATGAAAACCTGGCTGGTCTGGATCAAGCTCAAGACAATTTGCTGAACGCGCAGCGCGAAATCGATCAGCTGACTGAGTCGCTGAAGCGTACAGAAGATTTGCTCGAGACGGAGCGACGCGAGAAAGAAGTGTTGGAACTTGCCGCGTCCGAGGCGCATGTGCCGCAATTGCTGGAAAAGCAGCTCGAACAGGTCCGTGAGGAGCTGCATCTCTATTTCAACAAGTATAATGAGCTTAAGGCGCAGGTCGCGGCGAACCCAGCCGCTTTGTCGAAAGCTCACGCTGCATCTGCGGCCGCGCCTCTGGCACCACTCATCCAAATTGACCTGAAATCCTACATTGATGGCGAGGGATGGCATCATGCGGAAGATCATGGCCGCTGGGCCGGGGCATCTTTGTCGAGCACGCTGCGCCTGCCAGATTTGGACGCTGGTAAATACAAAGTCAGCGTGAGAATCGTGGATGCGATGGCGCTTGATATTCTGCGCGGCATGTCGCTGACGCTAAACGGGGCGCCGCTGAACGCTCATTTGAAGATTTTGAGCGATATGGGCGGGCGACTGGCACCGCTGCGCCGGGCGAAGGCGCATGCCAGCAATATTGAAAAACCATTTCCCGCAACGCTGACGGCGACGATCGAGCCGGCCCAAATTCGCATTCGCGATGACAACATTCTCGGAATCGTGAGTCCGCGTGCGGTGCATCCGCCATCTGTGCACGGGCACGATGACCGGCTACTATCATGCTGTATCGAGAGTGTGAGCTTTCATCGGGTAGCGTAAATGTTAGATTCCCAAAATTACCGGAAAGCCCAAGTGCAGCAGCAATCGCTGAGCGGCTTTAGCTTGCAGCCGAAAGCAGCCTTCGACGATATCGTCCAAGGGGCGAAGCTTTGGCGTGTTTGGCTGTCTCTGTCTTGGCAGGAGTTTATCTCGACCTATCGCCGTTCGATTATCGGGGTGTTTTGGGTCATGCTGTCTTTCGCAGCCTTTGTATTCATCAAGCTGACAATCTTCTCATCGCTGCTCGGTGCAGATGATGTTCGCTATTATGATGCCTATCTGGTGATCGGCTTTTTCATGTGGGTGTATTCCCAGCAAGTCATCATGACGGCGCCTGACACATTTGTCAGTTCGAGCGGGTGGATACGAAGCGAGGCGCTGCCGCTCTCAACCTATATCTACAAAATGGTGATGCGGGAGATTTACAATCTTCTCTTCACGTTTGTGGTCGTCATTATTGCGCTAATTTACCTGCAATATCCGGTTAAAATACAAGCCCTCTATGCGGTCCCGGCGATCCTGTTTCTGTTGCTGAATGCGTTCGCAATAAAACTGCTACTGGGGATCATTGGCGCACGAGTTCGCGACGTCACACACTTGGTCAAAGCGATTATGCTGCCGATGATGTTTTTGACGCCGATCTTCTGGATGCCTTCGCAAATGCCAAACCTCATGAAGGTCTTGTGGTGGAATCCGCTATTCCACGCGATTGAGATTTTTCGAGCGCCGATTCTGGACGGGGAATTCCCAACCGAAAGTTGGATCTTTATGGGCGTGGTTTTCGCTATCGTCTCAGTTTCAGGCTTTCTGCTGTTTTCGCGGCTCCGCCAGCGAATTGTATTTTGGTTTTAGACCATGGCCCAGATCGACGCGTTTAATCTCTGTCTCCATTATCCGTTAACAGGCGGCGCGGATCGCAATATAAATGCAGACCGCGAGCCAGACTCTATCGTCACCGTGGGGCGCAAGAAGTATATTCTCGCCCTTCGAGATGTGACTTTCTCCATCCAGCGCGGCCAGAATGTCGGTCTGGTCGGCCGCAATGGGTCTGGCAAGTCGACGCTTCTCCGCGTGTTGGGCGGGATCTATACACCGACCAGTGGTCAAGTTGTCTCCTCCGGTAAAATCTCATCTCTCTATGGCATGAATCTCGGCATTCAACCGGACGCAACCGGGCGTGAAAACATTGTTTTTCGCGGGATTATCAAAGGCTGGTCTCGAGAAGAACTCAACGAGCGAATTCCTGAAATTATCGCGTTCAGTGAATTGGGTGACTATATCGATTTGCCGCTTCGAACCTATTCAGATGGTATGCGGATGAGGCTGCTTTTCGCCATCGCGACCTGCTTTGCGCCAGAGATCCTTTTGCTCGACGAATGGATCGGGGCAGGGGATGCGAATTTCCAAAGAAAAGCCGGGCAGCGGATGAACGATCTGGTCGATGAGGCTGGTATCACCGTCGTCGCCAGTCACAATCGCAACTTGATCCAAAGCGTTTGTGAGCAAGGTATCTGGCTCGATAAAGGCGTCATGCGCGCCTATGGTCCAATCGCCGACGTCTATAAGGAAATGGACGCGCACTATGCCAAGGTTCGCGCCTAAATTACACTAAATCAGCGGTGCGAAAGCCGTCACAGCGTGATAGAGCATGCTCGCCGGAACGGCTTTGGCAATTGGCGCGCCAGACGCATCCACCTCATCAATCCAGCCACCTGCTGGGCCCTGATCAAGATAGACCTCAAAGATTTGCTCCAGCAGCGCTCCTGCTTTTGCGCGTGAAGCCACGCCCGGATGCAGGAGATAGGCTCGGAACATTTCCAATTGATGCCACAAGCGGCTGTTCGCGTTTGTGATCTCGCCATTTGCGCGGCGCGCATTCATGGCAAGGCCGGTTTCAGCGTTTAAACCATTGGCGTCGGCATAGCGAATGAGGCGGCGGCGCCAGCTCAATGAGTCATGCCCCGACACGCTTTCATGCATCGAAAGAAGGGTTGCCCACTCATAGTGGTGGCCGGGCTCAAACACGGTCTCGACTGGCGTCTCAGCGGTCGCCCAATCCTGCTGGAAAAACTCTGACATGACGTCGGTGGCGGGATCGAAGAAGAATTTCTCAAACAAGGTCACGCATTCGCCGGCGCGATCCAAGGCGGCCAAATCACCTGTTGCATCATGGTAGGCGAGCATCGCTTCCAACATGTGCATATGTGGGTTTGAACGGCGGGGAAGGGTGGCGGGTAGCGCTTCCAGCCAGCCGCCAAGACTTTGATCTTTCAATTGGGTGTCGACAAATGCCATCGCGTCTTGGGCAATTTTTAGTCCGAGCGCGCTCCCAGTTGCCTTGTAGGCTGCAGATCCTGCCAGAATGATGAAAGCATGATCGTAGAGATCGCGGCGTTGGTCTGAGGGGGTGCCGTCTGCTGCGATGATATGGACCCAACCGCCCTCCGGGTGACGCAGGCGCGTGTCGAGATAGTCGAGGCCGCGTTCAATCAGCGATTTAGCGGTATCCGTCTCAGGCCAGCCAAGCTCAATCGCTTGCGCGAAACTATAGACCTGACGGGCTTGCACGCGCACCCGGCGGTCTGCGCCGCGGTCTGGATTGCCATCAAGATCCAACTGTTCAACGAAACCGCCTTGGCCATCATCCCACGCTTTTTCTGACCAGGTTTCAAAAGCTTGCCAAAGCCATTCCTTTGCCCGGCTTTTTAATGTTTCAGAAAATCCGAGTTGCGCGCGCTTGTTTTGAACTTCAGCGCCAAGCTTTTTAACCGCCGCATCATCGCTGGTCGGGGTGATCATGACCTCGTTCTCGGTTGCGATGATGACGAGGTTCGAGACCCCGTTGACCGCAATCGCTGGGCCTTCGGAGCGGACGTATAGGCCTTCTGAATCAGTGGCGAAGACAGGGCCTGAGCTATAATTGGCCGTCTCTTCTTCGGTCAGAAGATCATGCAATGCGCGGTATCCGCCGACATCGCTCCAGCCCATTTGAACCGGCACGGTTTGGACATTCTCCGCTTTTTCCATCACGGCATAATCGATTGAGATGCTTGGTGTATTGGAAAAGGCTTCTGGATCCAGATGTGCCGTTTGGTTTTCGAATGGGCGCATCGCATTCTCGGTTCCTGTCAGAATGTCAGGAGCGAATTGCCGTAGAGCGTCAGACATAATGCCCGCCTTGAACAGGAAAATCCCGGCATTCCAATAATAGGTGCCTGCTTTCAGATAGCTTTCAGCGGTTGCGAGATCTGGTTTTTCGACGAACTCTTCGACATTTTTGACAACCGCATCGCCGCGCTCAGCTTTGATATAGCCGTAGCCGGTTGCGGGATGTGAAGGCTGCACACCGAAGGTGACGATTGCGCCGGCTTCAGCGGCTTCTGCAGCGAGCGCGATTGCTTGCTGAAAGGCGGGGACATCGCGAATGTCGTGATCGGCAGGCAGAATGAGCACCAGATCATCAGGATCATTGGCCAGACAGGCGGCAGCAACCGCGGGTGCGGAATTGCGACCCATTGGTTCAAGAATTTTCCGAGACGCGGGCAAAGTCGAAGCGAGCAGGGAAGCGTGCCGTTTTGAACCAATCACCAGTGGCTGTGTGAACTCCAGATTCGGTCGCAGACTCGAGGAAAACCGGAACGCGGTTTCTTCAATCATGCTGCGATGCGTGGTCAGAGGTAGGAATTGCTTCGGTGTCGCCGGCGTAGAGAGCGGCCACAAACGGGTTCCAGCGCCGCCGCACAGAATGACCGGATGGATTTTATAGTTCATTGTGATCCCAGCAAATATCTTGGTTCTGGCCGTCCCGACCGTATAGACCAAAAAAGTGCAGAATTCGTGCCTGTTTTTGGTGCCTGATCAGACCACCCCGATCGCAAGGCAGTCATGTACGTGAAGAAGGCCAATGGGCTGGTCATCCTCGGACACGATAAACAGTGCTGTAATACGATATTCGCTCAGCATTGAGAGCGCTTCAGCCGCGAGACCATCATCACGGATGGTCCGCGGATTTCGGGTCATGATGTCCGCAGCTTTGAGATTGGTTTCCGATCCGCTCAAGGCGCGGCGGATATCGCCATCGGTGATGATTCCGATAAGTTTCGAATTCTCAACCACTCCGCAGCAGCCAAACCCACCGGCGGTAATGGCGCTCACCACATCAGTAAATGACGCATCCGGCGCGCACAAAGGCATTTCTTTGTGATGCATCAAGTCCGTGACGCGTTTCAGCGCCGCGCCGAGTTTTCCGCCCGGATGGAACGTGTGGAAGTCTCGTTGGCTGAAGCCTTTCAATCGCAACAAAGCGACCGACAGCGCGTCGCCAAAGGCGAGCATTTGCGTTGTAGATGTCGTCGGCGCTTTGGTGATCCCGCAGGCTTCAGCAGATTTTGGAACCAGGAGGGTGACATTGGAGGCCTCGGCCAAAGTCGAGCCAGCACCTGAGGTCATACCAATCAGCGGAATATCAAAGCGTCCGCAATAGCCGATAATGTCTCCGAGTTCTGGTGTTTCTCCGGAGTTTGACAGCGCGATAACGACATCATCATCAGCGATCATCCCCAGGTCGCCATGGCTTGCTTCGCCGGGGTGAACGTAAAGCGCGGGCGTGCCGGTTGAGGCCAGTGTCGCCGCGATTTTTCGCGCCACATGGCCGGATTTACCCATTCCCGTGACGATTGTCCGTCCTGTGGCGGAGGTGATCGCGTCGACCGCCGCCTGGAAGGCCATTGCGAGCGGCGTTTCATCATCTCGAAGCGCATCCATCAGGGCAGTCAGGCCCAATTGTTCTGTTTCGAGAACTTCCAGCGCGGTCAATCTAGGCGAAGACATATCGAGCGTCCTTAGATGGGATATTGGCGGTCTAGAGGGGTTAGCAATATTTCGTCCAGTGGTGATTAAACCACTCGGTGAACTGGCCGAGGCCATCTTCAAGGCTGACTTGAGGACAAAAGTCCAATTCCTCCCGAGCCCGATCAATTACCGCCCAGGTTTTTTCCAGGTCACCCTTTTGCATCGGCTCGAATTTCTTCTCGGCTTCGCGCCCAACGCCTTTTTCCGTCAGCCGGATGAAATCCATAAGCTGTTCCGGGCGGTCATTTCCGAGATTGTAGACCCGGTGCGGCACGTCGAGGCCCAGCCCACTGGCAGGGCGATCCAAAGCGGCAATCGTGCCCGCGACGATATCATCAATGAAAGTGAAATCCCGGCTCATCTTGCCATGATTGAACACCTTGATCGGCTCACCTTTCAAAATCTTCTCTGCAAAAATCCAATACGCCATGTCAGGTCGGCCCCATGGACCATAAACGGTGAAGAATCTGAGACCGGTCAGAGAGAAACCATACAGCCGCGCATAGGATTGCGACATGATTTCGTTCGATTTTTTCGTCGCGCCATAAAACGAGACCGGATCATCGGTTTGATCGGTTTCGGCGAAAGGAATTTTGGTGTTGCCGCCATAAACTGAGGACGAGGACGCGTAGACCATGTTCTCGATCTCAAGCTTGCGCGCGAGCTCGAGCATGGCGAAATGCCCTTCGAGATTGGCCTCGGTATAGGCCGCAGGATTCTGGAGCGAATAGCGAACCCCCGCTTGCGCCGCGAGGTGTAGGATTTTCGTTGGGCGCCGCCCATCCAGCGCCAGATGCAGCGCGACCGGAGAGGCGACGTCGACTTCGTGGAACGAAAAGTCGCCATGCGCGCACAAAGAGGCAAGCCGGTCCTGCTTGAGCTGCGCCGTGTAATAATGGTTCAGATTGTCAAATCCAATCACGGTGCGACCTTGCGCGAGCAGGGCTTTTGCCACATGCGCGCCGATAAAGCCTGCAACTCCTGTGATCAGGATCGTCATCTTGTTCCTTTTCGGCCCATTACAACCGGTCTTTGCGAAGTGTCACATAGGAGGTTTGCCCGTGTTCGAACACTCGCGGGCTGACATTTGCAAACCCTCTATGTGACAGGCCGCAAGGTCAAGCGATGATTGGGCGGGGTAACAGGCGTACCATGCTGGGAGCGCTTGGAAATCCGGCGCGTCTTGAGTAGGAGCTATCGAGCAGAATATCCTGCGCCAGCTGAGGGTTCTTCATGAAGACCTTGATCGTCATTCCGTCTCGCTATGCGTCGACCCGGTTTCCGCAAAAGCCATTGCATCTGATCGCGGGTCAGTCATTGCTGTCCCGGGTGGTTGAGATTGCTGCGATCTGCGCAAGTTCCAGCGCAGATATCCAATACACCGTGGCCACCGACCATGAGACAATCGAGCAGCATGCCAAAGAGATCGGCGCGCCGGTCGTGATGACGGATCCGGCTTTACCATCTGGCACCGACCGCGCGCTTGCCGCCGCTAATGCGGTGGCACCAGAGGCTGATTTTGTCGTCAATCTGCAAGGCGACGCGCCGTTTACGCCGCCAGACTATATCAATGCAATCATCGAAGCGGGGCGCGAAACGGCGCTCGATGCGGTGACGCCGATTGTTCAAATGTCATGGAATGATTTGGACGAAGTGCGCGAGCGCAAGAAACAAACGCCATTCTCCGGAACCTCTTGCATCGTGAATGCAGAGGATGAGGCGCTTTGGTTTTCCAAGAACATTCTGCCCGCCATTCGCAAGGAGGAGCGGTTGCGAGAAGCCGGCCCGCTGTCGCCGGTTTGGCGTCATATTGGACTGTACGGATACAAACGCGCTGCTTTGGAGCGTTTTGTCAGCCTGCCGGAAGGCCACTATGAGCAATTAGAGGGGCTGGAGCAGCTCCGCTTCTTGGAGAATGGGATGCGGATCCGGGCGGTTAAGGTGCCCGCGAAGAAAAGCGCGATGTGGGGCATTGATACGCCGCAGGACGCCGAACATGCCGAGCAGCTGATCGCTAAGCATGGCGAGCCATTACAGGCCTACCGGTCATGACGGACATCTATATCGTCCGCCATGGAAACACGTTCGACAAAGGCGATACGATCACGCGGGTCGGCGCGCGGACGGATCTGCCGCTGTCCACATCTGGTCAAACCCAGGCCGAAGCCCTCGCACTTCATTTTAGGGCCGTCGTGCCCGCAGAGTTCAGTGCCGCCTATTGCAGCGCCTTGCAGCGCACCCGTCAGACCGCAGAAGCGATCCTCTCCGTGCGGGCCACTCAGCCTGTCTTGGAAACGCTCGAATTCCTGCGAGAGATTGATTATGGCGTCGACGAAAATCAGCCCGAAGAGGCCGTGATCGCGCACCTCGGCGAAGCGGCTTTGGCGGCCTGGGACAAAGAGGCTGTGCCGCCGCCGGGATGGGATGTGAACCCGGACGAGCTCAAGCGCGCCTGGCAGGACTTATTGCGATCTATCGCGTCAGACGATTCTGCAGGACCTGTATTGATCGTCACGTCGAACGGCATTGCACGCTTTGTCTTGGACGTGGTGACAAAGTTTGAACGCCAGCCGGACTCAATCAAGCTGAAAACCGGCGCTTATGGGCTCATTCGAACGAGCGGTGACGAAGCGACCTTGGTGAACTGGAACGTTCGCCCCTAAACGCATAGGGTTTTGCGTCATCCTCGACCGCGAAGCGGTCTGAGGATCCATCTCGGTCACCCACCCAAAGGAGATATTGGTAGCTGGACCCTCTGATAGCCTGCGGCTGTCGAGGGAGACGCCGTGTTAATTCACGATCTCGTGGATCGCTTTCAGTTCGCGCAAGAGCGGTTCTGCTGCCGTAAGTGGCAAACAGCTAGGCCCATCGCAGAGCGCTTTGTCTGGATCGGTATGAAACTCTAGGAACACGCCATCTGCACCAGCGGCGATTGCAGATTTTGCAATAATGCTCACGCCGTCTCGGCGGCCACCGGTTGAGGCGCCTGCTGTACGGGGATCTGCGCCGGGTAGCTGAACTGCATGCGTCGCATCAATCGACACCGGGCAGCCAAGTGCCTGCATTTGCTGAATGCCCAGCATGTCGACAACGAGATTATTGTAGCCAAAGCTGGAGCCGCGTTCGCAGAGGATAACGCGGTCGCCCGGCAGCACTTCGCCAATCTTGGAGACAATGTTCTTTGTGTCCCATGGCGCCAGGAATTGCGCTTTCTTGACCTGAATGGCGCTGCCTGTGTCGCCCGCAGCTTTTGCGGTTGCGA
>JALUWJ010000128.1 GCA_027019605.1 Henriciella sp.
GGATACACGCAGCAACAAGAGCGCCCGGAGACAGAAGACCGCCAAGAGCCGACAGCGTCGCCGCCGAGCGAGCGCGACCTTTATTTGCGCGCGCTCGGGCTAACAAAGCCTGTTTCCAAAGCCCAGCTGAAGAAGACTTATCGCAACCTCGTGAAAACCTACCACCCGGACCAGTTCGCTGCCGCGCACCATTCAGCAAGCGATCGCGATAAAGCGGCCGAGAAGATGTTAGCGATCAATGAGGCCTATGATTGGCTTGTTGCCAATCCGCGAGACTGATCAGATTTCTTGGTTATAGGCGCCAATTTCTGGGTATTTGGCCAGACGTGGTTTTACCTCTTCGCGGAACAGGGCGACCATGTCCTCTTGTGAGCGCATGCTTTCCACCACAACCGCAAATTCCGGCTTGTTCGAGCTCGCCCGCGCGAGCACCCATGAGCCATCTTCGAGCGTTACGCGCGCACCATTGACGGTGTTCACGTCAACGACTTTTCGCCCCAAAATCTCAGTGCCGAGAAGCCCTTTGTATTCCTCAACGATGCGCTCGATGACGTCATATTTCACTTCATCTGCGCAATGCGGTGACATGGTTAGCGACGTGAACGCGGTGCCGAGCTCGCCTTTCAGGTCAGCCATTGTCTTGTCTGGATTGCGGTCGAGCATTTCCAGAATGGCTTTCGCGGCGATCAAACCGTCATCATAGCCGAGGCCGATCGGTGGGCGGAAAAAGAAGTGTCCTGACTTTTCAAACCCGGCGAGCGCATCGAGATCCGTGGTGCGGCGCTTAATGTAGGAATGCCCCGTCTTGTAATAATCAACGGTTGAGCCGTTTGCCTCGAGCACTGGATCGGTTTTGTATAGGCCGGTGGATTTCACATCGACGACGAATTTCGCGCCTGGATATTCTTTCGAAAGGTCGCGCGCCAGCATCAGGCCGATTTTGTCAGCGAAGATCTCGTCGCCCGTATTGTCGATCACGCCGCAGCGGTCGCCGTCCCCATCAAAGCCAAGGGCGATGTCCGCGCCGAGCTCTTTCACTGCGGCAGACATAGCGTGCAGCATCGCAGCGTCTTCCGGGTTCGGATTGTATTTCGGGAAAGTGTTGTCGAGATTACAGTCCATCTCGATCACCTCGACGCCCATTTTGCGCAAGGCGTCTGGGGCGAACGCGCCGGCTGTCCCATTGCCGCAAGCTGCAATGACTTTGAGCGGGCGTTTGATCGAAACGCCTTCTGCCACAGCATCAATGTACTTTTCGCGAATATCACCGACGCGGAAATGCCCGCCGCCTGCGCGAGGTTGGAATTCACCATTCAGAACAATCTCTTTCAGACGTCCCATTTCATCCGGGCCGAAGGTCAGTGGACGGTTTGCGCCCATTTTGACCCCAGTCCAGCCATTCTCATTGTGGCTCGCCGTGACCATCGCGCAGCAAGCACAATCGAGCTCAAACTGGCTCCAATAGACCATTGGCGAAAGCGCAAGGCCGACATCCAAAACTTCGCAGCCGCCCTGTACCATGCCGAGAATGAGTGCATTCTTGATCGGTTGGCTGATGGACCGGAAATCGTGCCCGGTGACCACTTTTGGTTCAACGCCAAGCTCGTGAAACAGGGTTGCCATGCCGAGGCCAAGCGCTTGCACACCTGTCAGGTTTAGCTCTGGGGCTTTCTCGTGGCCGATACCGTTAAACCACCAGCGTGCATCATATTCGCGAAACCCGGTTGGTTTTACGAGCGGTAAGATTTCAAAGTCGAGCGTGTTTGGTGCGATGTCCGCGCGCGGTTTAGGCAGCATTGTTACGTCCTGAAAATTAGTTGTCCCCAAAGGGCCTTGTGCAGACTGTCTAGCAATATGCAAGCCAAAGAAAATTTAACATACTGTATCGCAAGTGAGATATGAAATGGTGGTCTTGGCGGGCTTTTCTATGAAGCTTCGGACGTGCCGAACTTTCTTTGTGAAAGGAAACAGAGCGCGAGGACCGTCATCGACATGGACAAAGCCAAGACAGCGATCCCGGTCCAGCCAAATTGATCATAGGCGCTTGTTCCGGCCCAACTGGCGAGGCCGCCGCCTATAAACATGAAAACGATATAGATCGTCATCAGGCGCGTTCGCACTTCCGGCGGCTCATTCAAGAAAGTCATCCGCCCGGTCACATCAATCACGGGTCCAAAGATATTTGTAATCAGGATAGGGATGATCAGCATCCACAAATTATGCCC
>JALUWJ010000129.1 GCA_027019605.1 Henriciella sp.
GATGAAGCCCATCTTGGAAGCGCGCGGCTGTAATGTGCATGAGCTTTAGGCCATAAACTCGCCGGCCAGCGTCTCCGCGATAATCTGCCAGACCTCTGAGTTGCCCCCAAAAGCGAAGTGCGTGCTGCGCACTTCAATATTGCGGGCTTGATCATTGTAGACATCCCGCGCCGCCTGCCAGCCAACCACGCCATCAGACTTGCTATAGATGACCGTTAGCGGCTGTTTCAAACCGACAGAGTTGCGCTCATGCACTTCAAGCTCGAACGCATCCATATCGAGCCCTTCTTTGAGGGCGTAGAGGGCGCCGACAAAGGTGTATTTGGGGCCGCCAATCAGCGGTGTTCCCATCGTGATCACTTCACGGACGCTGTCACTATACAGCCGCGCGGTCTCGCGCGCGATCACACCACCTAAGCTCCATCCTATAAGCGTGACAGGCTGGCTGGTTCGCTCTGCCATGTCTTCAATCTTGCGTCCGAACTCTTCCGTAAGACGGTCAACATCGCCGCCATTGACACCCATCCCCCATGTCGAGGCGTCGTAGCCAAGATATTTGAGATAAGTTGCCAGCGGCAGCAACGCCATTTCCGGTGACGTGAAGCCAGGTAACAACACGACTTTTCGTCCATCACCGCGCGGGGCTGAGGCCAGCGCTCGGGTTTTGAGCGGAAACTTGAGAAACTCTAACGGTGTTCCGAGCTCTCTTAGACTTGAGAACAGGCTGGGCTTTTCACACCCGGTCGGCATTTCTTGAGACATATCTTCCTCCGCATCCTTTTAAAGGTACGCGGATTTCGACGATTTGTATCTGCGAACACTCGGAAATCGAGTGCAAGACTTACCAAGTCCCGATATTTTCCATGCTCACCCACGGCTCGATCGGCTCGAGCGGTTTGCCTTTCTGGAGCAGTTCAACCGAAACTCCATCGGGCGAGCGCACGAACGCCATACGGCCGTCGCGCGGCGGACGATTGATCGTCACATCAAGTTTTTGGAAACGCTCACAGGCGGCATAGATGTCGCCGACGCGGTAGGCCAAATGTCCGAAATTGCGCCCCCCTCCATACTCTTCCGGGTCCCAATTATAGGTCAACTCAACCATTGGAATATTCATTTGTGTGGGCGGCGTATTTTCCGGGATCCCGCCGCAACGCTCAATATCCTCCGGTGAGGCCAGGAAGACCAGCGTAAAGCGCCCTTCCTCGCTATCGTAGCGCATCAGCTCTTTAAGGCCTAAGCCTTCGCCATAGAATTTCAGCGCCGCATCAATATCGGTTACGCGCACCATCGCGTGCAAAAACTCAACACTCATTTGTACTGCTCCTCAAGCCGGCGAATCTCAGACCGCATCGATGGCGGACGGTTGCGGTAGTAGAAAAATGTCACCGCAGCGAGCAGCACCACATTCACCGCCATAATGATCAGAATGGTCAGGAAGTCGCCGAGAATATTACCAAGATTTTCCTGGCGCACGGTCAATTGGATATTGTCTTCGCCCCAATTATTCATGCGCTGTGACGTGCTGTAAAAAGCTGAGACGATCATCGGGAGCAGGATGAGCGCAAAGAATGCGACACCGCATTGATAGATACCAAGGCGCGGGCGTTCGGCTTTTGCAAAGCTGCGCACAAATTCGTCGCGAGGGATCTTGTCGCTGATCAGACCCTTCTCGACATTTGAATCGTAAACTTGCTGCCCGAGGTTTGGTGTATTCACCCAGCGCCACGCCAGAATAGCGGCCCAGGCCGCAATCGGCACAAACATCAAATAGTAGATCGGTGTGAAATTATCGACGAACATCGGTCCACCTCCCTGCGGTGGACATCTTGGGTGGTTAGACCGCCGTGTGCACCTTTTCATATGTTAGCATGGCGCGTTTTCGCGCCGTACCCCAATGGTAATTATGTAACCTACCGTCAGATGCAAGCGCGCGATGACATGGAATCAGCCAAGCAATCGTATTTGCGCCGATTGCGGTGCCCGCAGCCCGAGCCGCTTTCTCATTACCCGCAACACGCGCCACCTCACCGTAAGTCCATGTATCTCCGGCAGGAATTTCCAATAGCGCCCGCCAAACCTGGCGGCGAAATGGAGTGCCGTACAAAGCGAGGGGGATCTCGCTGCCATCACCAAAGACTTTCGCCGCCCAACGCGTCGCTTCCGCGTCATCTCTCTGGATGTCCGCATTTTTGTATCTCGACGCCATATCAGCGAAGACTTGATCTTCTTTGTAGCCAGGATGTTCGAAACCGGTCTTTGCGGCTGCGCCATCATCCACGAAGCCAAGCCCGCAAAGGCCGCGCGGTGAAATCAAAAACACACCAGTGCCAAACGGGGTCGATGCCTTTCCGATGGTCAGCCGTGCCCCCTGCCCGGAGGATTTTGCCTCGCCGGGAGATAGCGCCTCATGCGCGATAAATAGATCATGCAGACGCGACGGCGAAGACATCCCCGTTTCAAACGTGGTATCGAGCACGCTCGCACCCTGGCGGAGCAAATCGCCGGCCTCAGCATGCGCAAGGCTCGCTTGATACTGTTTCGGGCTCACCCCTGCCCAGCGCGTAAACTCGCGCTGGAAATGGCTCGGTGACAAACCAACCGCCGCGGCGCACGTCCGAAGGTCTGGCCAGTCTCGCCATGTATCCCCAAGGTGCTCTAGCGCGTCGGCCATACGGTCATAGGCAACACACCGCTCGTTCAAAGGCATCAATACAGTCGTCATGACCACACAATGCCAATCAACGTTTCTCCACGCCACCCGTTTCTTGCGCAGACTGTCCACAGCCAAATGAGAATCATTCTTGACAATCATTCTCACATGTTGCAAATCATTCGCATGATCATTTGCATTTGCCGCCGTATCAACGAAAAAGGGGTCCGCGAAGCTGTTGAAGCTGGTGCGCGTTCGCCTGAGGCAGTGCAAGCGCATCATGGATGCGAGTTCAATTGTGGCAAATGCCGCTGCGCCATGGGCGAAGTCATCGCTGACACACTCGATTCGCGTGGCACTGAGCTGACACTGATCGCAGCCGAGTAATCATTTTCCTTTAAATTCAAAACCTTGCAGGCGCTGATTGGCGGACGATAACCCGCGACTTCAATCGCCTTCTTCATATCCGACCAATCGAAGCGGCCGGGCTTTGCGCCCTTCTAGCTCCGCCCATCGCACCAACGCATCTTCGCGGCCATGTGTGATCCAAAGCTCCTCCGGATCAACATCGCGCACCGTTTGGGTCAATTCATCCCAATCGGCGTGATCGGAGAGAATCAGCGGCAGTTCGACACCGCGCTGTTTCGCCCTTTGCCGAACACTCATCCAACCGGAAGCGAAGCACAAGACTGGATCAGGGAAACGTCGTCCCCATTTATCGTTAAAGCTGGAAGGCGACCCGAGAACAATTTCACCTCGAAACTGTTCGCTTTCGCCGCGCTGCCCTTTCTCAAGCGTTGCCGCGCGCAAATCACCGAGTTTGACGCCGCTCTTTTCATACAGCGTACAGAGCTTTTCGAGCGCGCCGTGAATGTAGAGCGGACGATCATATCCTGCCTCCCGCAATAGCGCGATCACCCGCTGCGCTTTGCCGAGAGAATAGACCCCAACCAAATGCGTGCGGTCCTGAAAGAGCTCAACACTGTGCAGAAGCTTCGCCATCTCGCCGCGATCATCCGGATGACGGAATACCGGTAAGCCAAACGTCGCCTCGCTGATGAAGACATGCGTATTGGGGACAATTTCGAAGCGTCGACAGGTCGGGTCCTGCCGGCGTTTATAGTCACCCGTACAAACCATGCGCAGGCCGCGCCATTCAACAACGACTTGCGCAGAGCCCAGAATGTGCCCAGCTGGCGCAAGCCAGACCGTAACGCCATTGATCTCGACGGTTTCGCCAAACTCGAGCGGCTGGCGCGACGCTGTGAACGCGTCACCATAACGAGCCGCCATGATCTCCAAGGTTTCTGGCGTCGCCAATACGGCCCCATGCCCTGCCCGCGCGTGATCGGCATGTCCGTGCGTGATCACCGCCCGGTCGACAGCGCCGCGAACCGGATCGATATAGAAATCACCCGGCGGACAATACAGCCCTTTGGGGGTTTCGTGCAGCAGCAGGTCGGGCCGGATCATGGATCTGATATACTCCGTTCACGACATTCGCACACTGCCCCATTTCCGCCGCTTGCAGCCGGTACGCAAACGCGCCTAAGTCTTTTGCATTGAGTGTTCGTCGAGGAGTTTTAAATGCGCTGTCTTGCTGTCCTTACCACCGGATTGACCTTAGCCCTTAGCCCCATCGCAAACGCGCAGGACTATTCGCCAAGCGATACATCAAAACGCGCCCTCGCCGCCGGTTATAAAGCGCTCTTCACCTGCAGTGGGTACTTCAATGCCGGCCAAAGCCTCGCCGAAATTGAATCGAATGAACTCTCGGGCATTTATGTCGATTATCGCCCCATCATGGAAGAGGTTGGCGAGGCCGAGATCGATGAGGCCGAGAAAACCGTCATCGTCGAATTCGATGGGTATCTGAACCCACGCGCGGCCGTTTGGCGCCCAGGTATTGGCTGTTCGCTCTTGCCGATTGGCACGCCTCCAACCGCAACCGACTGGCTCCCAAGCCTGTTGAACATGCCGAGCATGGATGCGCCGGACAACACGACGGCCCTCGGTGACAATGTCACGCTGACCGAAAACACGTTCGCCCTCGATCTGCTCGGCGTTCCGGTCAGTTTCGCCTTTGATGGCAGCACCTATGGCAACGGCACACGCACCAGCGCAGTGGTCGTCTTGCACAAAGGCCAGGTCGTCGCAGAACAATATGCCCGCGGCATTGATCGCACGACGCCTCAGAGAACGTGGTCGGTGGCAAAATCGCTGACTTCCACAATCATCGGCGCTGCTGTGTATCAGGGCATTTTGGGACTCGATAATGAAGCCGTGATTGCCGACTTCAATAAAGGCGGGGATCCGCGCCGTTTTGTGACGCTGCGCAACGTCTTGAATATGACCAGCGGCCTTGAATCGAACTCCCCTGGTTCGCGCACGGATCGGCTATATTTTGGCGGCGCGAGCATTGCCGACACGCTCGCTGCGCGTTCAATGGAGGCCATCCCAGGATCGAGGTTCAAATACTCAAATATTGATACATTGATCGCCATGCGCTCACTCCGTGAGGCCCTGAACAATGACGCCGCCTATCGCGCGTTTCCATATGCCAGCGTGCTGCACAAAATCGGCGCTCGCCATACAACGCTCGAGACCGACTGGAACGGCGATTACATGTCTTCCTCACAAGTATGGATGACAGCCCGCGATATGGCGCGGCTTGGACAACTCTACCTTCAAGACGGCGTCTGGGGCGGTGAGCGCATTCTTCCAGAGTGGTGGCTGGACTTTGTCTCAAACCCAGCTTCAGCGCAGCCAGATGGCGACTTCGGATATGCAGGCTCATTCTGGCTGATCGGCGGGAATGATGGCGCACCGATTGATGCCATTGCAGGTCTCGGCAATCGCGGCCAGCATATGGTGATCGTACCTTCTCGCGACCTGGTCATTGTACGCCGCGGCTTTGATGTCGCGCGAGAGCCTCGCTTTGAAATCGCAAAGCTAACCGGTGACATCGTCGCTGCGTTTGATGCGGCAGAGCGGGCCCGATTGGCTGCTGAAGCAGCGGCCGAACTCGAGAGCGAAGCCGAATAGAAGGCCTATCCGACCGGATCCAGGAGCTTCGTGATCTGACGCGAGACCGTTTCTTCGAAGTCTTGCATCATGGCTGATCCGGAAATGTCGAAGTCGAAACTTGCAACATAAGTGCGTCCATCCGGAGCGCGCGCGCAAGCGGCGTCCAATTGAAAACGATTAATTTTGGCGACGATCGCTGGCTTGTACGGTTTTGGAAGCGACATGTTGAACGCCAGAACCGCGCCGTCGGCTTTATCGAGCGTCACAGTGCCGTTCATTTTCTTCATCATCTTTTCTTCGGTTTTGTCCGCATCTTCTCCCGCAACCGGGGTAAAGGCGTAAGTCACCGTCTGATCATTCTCGGACTTGGCTTCGGCATTTGCGGGAACCATTTCAGCAAAGTCCGTGCACCAAATATCGCCATCTGATTCCGCGTCGAACTCTTCGAGCCCTTCTCGAAAGTCTGCGCTGAGCTCACTCATCTCGGGCGTATAAAGTTCGACCCTTTGTCCTTCGGGTTGGCTCGGGTCTATCTTGCCAGTCGCGACGACACCTTCACCGGAATAGATCATTTCATAGGCATAGATCGGGCCCTCTTTCGAGGCGCTGCGCATCATTTCCAAAAGCGGATCGGCCGACGCTGACATTGCGGCTGACACTGCAAAAGCACTCAAAACAAAGAGACGGGACATGGCTACTCCTAGAACTGTTCTCCCTTTAAGACCGATACGCGCCTGAATGTCAGATGAAAAACCTGCAAACCTTAGACGGAATGCGCTAGATAACAGACAATGCCAGACACAATCGCGCCTCCCTTCGCACTTCCGCAACGGTTTGACCGTTGGTTCGAAGGCCGCGGATGGTCGCCTCGCCGTCATCAGCTTGCCTTGACGCAAACGGCGCTGCATGGCGAGAGCGCGCTCCTGATCGCTCCAACGGGCGGCGGGAAAACGCTCGCAGGGTTTCTCGCAAGCCTGATCGAGCTTTCTGACAAAAGTAAGCGCAATTCAGACCGCCCCGCTCTGCACACGCTTTATATCTCGCCCTTGAAAGCCCTCGCCGTCGACGTCGCCCGAAATCTCATGACCCCGGTTGAAGAGATGGGCCTCGATATCAAGATCGAAACTCGTACAGGCGACACGCCCGCTCATAAACGCCAGAGACAGCGCCGGACACCGCCCGACATCTTGCTCACAACGCCAGAGCAATTGGCGCTTTTTATCGCCTCTGATCACGCCGCTGAATTCTTTGCCGATCTAAAATGCGTGATTATCGACGAAATCCACGCCATCGCGCCCAGCAAACGGGGGGATCTTCTAAATCTCGGGCTTGCCACGCTCGCGCAATGGGCGCCTGCCTGCCGTTTCATCGGCCTATCGGCGACCGTGCATGATCCGGCCGTTTTGCAGGATTGGTTAGGAGTCCGGAACGACCAACCCGATCTTATCGTTGCGGACGGCGGCGTTCATGCGGATGTGGATATTCTGATCTCAGATGAGCGCATTCCTTGGTCAGGTCATTCCGGCAGATTCGCGGTTGGTGAGGTCTATGAACAGATCAAAGACGCGCGGATGTCGCTGGTCTTTGTAAATACGAGATCGCAAGCAGAAGTCCTTTTTCAGGAACTCTGGTCGGCCAATGAGGACGGTCTTCCAATCGCGCTCCATCACGGCTCGCTCGCCAAAGAACAACGCCGTAAAGTTGAAGCGGCGATGGCAGCTGGCCAACTTAAGGCCGTGGTGTGCACGTCAACACTCGATCTCGGGATCGATTGGGGCGAGGTCGATCTGGTCATCCAAATGGGAGCCCCAAAAGGCGCCGCGCGACTGGTACAGCGGATCGGCCGCGCCAATCACCGAATGGAAGAGGCAAGCCGCGCAATGCTGATGCCCACCAACCGCTTTGAAATCTTAGAATGCCGTGCTGCGGAAGACGCTGTCGAAGCTGGCGAAATTGACGGTGAGCCCATGCGGACCGGCGCGCTCGATGTTCTAGCGCAACATATTATGGGCCGGGCCTGCGGCGAGGGTTTTACGCTCGAAGGCTTGTACGATGAGGTCCGCTTATCGGCGCCCTATCGCGGGCTTGATTGGGAGACTTATGAACGTGTCGTCGATCTCGTCGCCACGGGCGGCTACGCGCTAAAAACCTATGATCGCTTTAAGCGGATCACCCGCACACGCTCCGGCGAATGGCTCGCCCGCACTGCACGTGACCGCCAGCAGCACCGAATGAATGTCGGTGCGATCGTGGAAGCCCGACATTTAAACGTCCGTCTCGCCAGCCGCGTTGGTAAAGCCAAAGCGGGACAAGCAACAGGCCGAGCCGCCCTCCGTGCAGGCCGCAAACTCGGCGAAATTGAAGAGTATTTCATCTCCACGTTGACGCCCGGAGATACGTTTCTCTTTGCGGGCGAAATTCTTCGCTTCTTAGGTGTGCAGGAAACGGACTGTCTTACAATGCGCGCGCCAGTCGACACCAATCCAGCTATTCCAAGCTATAATGGCGGGAAGTTTCCGCTGACCCAGTTCCTCGCCGGGCGCGTGCGCAAAATGATCCACGATCGCAGCACGTGGTCCACTCTGCCCGATCAAGTTCGCGAGTGGTTTGAGATACAGGATCTACGTTCGACCATCCCAGATGAGAATGAGCTTTTGGTCGAAACCTTTCCGCGCGGCGATCGATTCTTTTTGACCTGCTATCCCTTCGAAGGTCGTCTCGCACACCAAACATTGGGCATGCTGCTCACCCGCCGATTAGAGCGTATGGGCGCCAAACCGCTCGGCTTTGTCGCTTCAGAATATGCAATGGCGGTTTGGGCCATGGAGCCAATGGGCCAAGTCGACATAGAAGCCCTGTTTGCGCCAGATCTGCTTGGCGATGATCTCGAAGAATGGCTCGAAGAAGCGGTCTTGATGAAACGCCACTTTGCCCATTGCGCACAGATATCCGGCCTCATCGCGCGGCGGACGCCCGGCAGCGAGAAGACCGGGAAGCAAGTCACGTTCTCAACGGATCTGATCTATGACGTCCTGCGCAGCCATGAGCCGGATCACATTCTCTTGCAAGCGGCTCGACATGACGCTGCTACAGGCTTCCTCGATATTCGGCGTCTCTCCGACATGCTGATGCGGGTGCGCGGCAAAATCGTCTTGAAAGACTTACCGAAAATCAGCCCATTTGCGGTGCCGGTCATGCTCGAAGTTGGCAAAGAACCTGTTCACGGCGCCAGCGTCGAGGAAGCCATCCTCCGCGACGCTGAGGCAGATCTCATCGCTGACGCGATGGGGACCGTTTAAGCACTCGCCTTGAGCAACCGACGACGCTGAACCGAGCTTGGGATCCCGAGGCTCTCGCGATACTTCGCGACCGTACGGCGGGCGATTTCAATGCCGAACTCGGTGAGTATTTCGACAATCTTGTCGTCCGATAGGATCTTTTCGCCCTCTTCATCGATCAATTGCTTGATCCGGTAGCGGACAGCTTCTGCCGAGTGTGCTTCGCCGCCACCCGTGGATGGGATTGCAGCGGAGAAGAAGTATTTCAACTCAAACAGGCCGCGCGGGGTCGCCATATACTTGTTGCTGGTCACACGGCTGACCGTCGACTCGTGCATCTCAATCGCATCTGCGACCTGTTTCAGGTTGAGCGGACGCAAATGCGCGACGCCATGGGCAAAGAAGGCATCTTGCTGACGGACAATCTCGCTCGCCACTTTCAGGATGGTTCGAGCGCGTTGGTCGAGCGATTTGATCAACCAGGTCGCATTCGCGGCGCATTCGGAGATGAACTCTTTTTCCTGGTCGCGCATCGGTAACGCACTGACTTCGGCATAGTAGGCTTTGTCCATCAGAACGCGCGGCAGCGTTTCGCTGTTCAGTTCAACCGCGAACATGCCATTTGGCATTTCTCGAATGAACACGTCCGGTGCGACGGCAATTGTTGCCTCCGTCGCAAATCCTGACGCCGGGCGCGGGCTTAGCGTGCGCAGCTCCGCCAGCATGTCCATCACGTCTTCTTTGTCGACGCCGCAAGCATCGCTCAAAGCTTTAATGTCATGCTTGGCTGCGAGGTGCAGATTGTCGAGGAACGCCTGCATCGCAGGATCCAAACGGTTCTGTTCTTTCAACTGCAGTGCCAGACACTCTGGCAAATCACGCGCCATGATGCCAGTTGGGTCAAAGCCGTGACAGACCTCAAGCACCGCCGCGACATTGGCTGGATCAGCGCCAAGCGCCGTTGCGACTTCCTCAAGATCGACTTTGCAAAACCCTGCATCATCGGTCTCATCAATCAGGCGCGCAGCGATCAAGCTGTCTGCTTGACTGAGCCCTGCCATCGAGAGTTGGTCATGGAGATGTTGGTGCAAAGATTTCTCGCTTGAGAGCGATCCTTCAAAATCGAAATCATCGCTGACACCGCGGCCTGATCCGACACTTGACCAGTCCGTGCTTGCTGACGGGCCAGATTGACTGTTCGCGGTCCGCGCTTCGTCAGATCCAGTGCCGGCTTCGTACATATCGGTGTCCGAAGCGTCTACGGCGTCTCGAGCATTGCCCATGCCTTCCGAGCCATCAAGTGCAAGCTCGTCGCGCCCTTTGGACTTGTCGACCTCACCTTCAAATTCGGTTGGCGCAGCGTTTTCGCCGCGTTCGAGCAGCGGGTTCCGCTCAATCTCTTCGGCAACAAATTCTGCCAATTCGATATTCGACAGTTGCAACAGCTTGATCGCTTGCTGCAGCTGGGGTGTCATCACCAGGGATTGCCCCTGGCGCATGTCTAAACGTTGATAGGCACTCATGGGTCTATCCTCTACGCCGCAAATCTTTGGCCGAGATACACTCGGCGAACATCGTCATTGTTGAGCACCTCATCTGGCGCGCCTTCAAACAGAACAGCGCCTTCATAGATGATTGAGGCTCGATCGACGATTTGCAGGGTCTCACGCACCTGGTGGTCTGTAATCAGAACCCCAAGTCCGCGGTTTTTGAGATAACCAATCAAATCAGAAATATCTGAGATCGCCAGAGGGTCGATCCCGGTGAACGGTTCGTCCAGCAACATAAAGGCTGGTCGTGACGCAAGTGCCCGCGCGATTTCAACACGACGACGCTCTCCGCCGGACAGGCTGGTGGATGGCTGCGAACGCAAATGCGTGATGTGCAGCTCGTCCAGAAGTGAATCAACTTGGTTTTGTCGCTCCGACTTGTCTTTTTCGACAAGCTCCACGACTGCCATGATGTTCTCTTCAACACTCATTCCGCGGAAGATGCTCGCTTCTTGTGGAAGGTATCCAAGTCCGAGACGGGCGCGTTGATACATTGGCAAAGCCGTAACGTCGGCGCCATCAATGCGGATCGAGCCATCATCAGCCCCGATCAGTCCCATAATCATGTAAAAACAGGTAGTTTTCCCCGCGCCATTAGGTCCTAACAACCCAACGACTTCGCCCCGCTGCAAACTCAGCGAAACATCATGGACAACCTGACGCTTGCCAAAGGTCTTGGCGAGTCCGGTTGCGACGAGGCCTTGGCCAGTCTGGTCCATATGTTTCAGCTCCTTAGTGATTATCCCTTGGCACAATCACCTAATATAACAGCCTTAAAATCCACTTATGGCGATAGATCGAATTTTATCGACCGTCACCTTCTCCAGGGACAATAACCATATTGACCTGACTGTCGCCACCATCAAGGGTCGTTTTACCGGCGGCCAGTTCCATCACCAATCGCTCGCCTTTTGCAACGTCTTCGCCGCGCACCAGAACGATCTCTCCGGTCAATGTAATCGTATCGGTCGATGCAACATACACACCGAGATCACCGTTCGCTTTCAGGTCCGGTGTCACGTAAAACACGTTACCGCGCGCGGTTAGCGTTCGAATATCGCCAAAGTTGGAGCCAAGTCCCGGCGTGGTCGTATCGCCCGTCGCGCCATATTCAATGGTCACGATATCGGCGCGCAAACGAGCTGTGCCCTGGGTGATATCCACATTATCGATCAAAATGACTTTGCGCTCTTTATCGAGCACTTCGGAACGGTCTGCATTCACGCGGATCGGGCCACCTTCACCGGAAACCTGAGCGATCGCCGTGCCACTCGCCATGATCGCCATGGCGCTTAGTGCCGCTAATGCTTTTGTCACAGTCATTTTTCTACTCTTCTACTTCACCCGTATCGGTGTCCTCGGATCCTTCGGGGTAGATTGTCAAATCGACATTCCCACGAAAAATGACTCGATCACCATCGTCCTCAATTTCATACGAGTCTGCGCGGACATAGCCAAGGGGGCCGCTGCCGCTCAATGGCTCCAGGCCTTGTACGCGTCCGTCCAACACGAAGACACGTGCCGCAGTCGTCTCGAACTCATAGCCCTCGCGATCGCGCACTTTAACCGCTTGGAACAGATCCAAATATTCCGCGTTTTGATAGTATACGCCGACCGGGGCGCTGACCTCGGTGCCTTTATCATCAACCAGTCTCGGACTGGTGAGATTGATCACGTTCGGGTCGGCCCGGCGCCGCCGCGCCTCCGCAGCGGTGATGACATAGGCTTCGCCAGCAATGTTGCGCCCGGTGAAACGGGCATTGACCATGGTCACGACCTCATCCCCCGCGAGCTGGTCAACTTGCTCGCCTGGCCCGGTCAGTGTGGTCGCCGCGATCGGACCAATGATAACGCCGGCAGAGATGGCCGCGCCGGCGACGAAGGCCATGCGCAAAATGCCAACAAATTTCGAACGACGCCGCGCTTGCGCCAAAGTCATTTGGCGCTGCGGAGCCCATTGGGCCAGCATTTCAGTATGGGCGGCGGTCATAACACTCTACTATGCGACAAAATCCAACGAGAACAGGGCCCTGACATGACAGTTCCGTCACACTCTCGCAAGCACAGATTAGCTATGGGC
>JALUWJ010000130.1 GCA_027019605.1 Henriciella sp.
CGATCGGTTGAGCCATTGTCGACGACAATAACCTGGTCGACGCGGTTTTTCACGCTGCGGACGACCTTTCCGATCGCGGCTTGCTCGTTAAGCGCGGGAATAATGATGACGGATTTCATACGTTTGATCCTTTCGGAAAATGGAGTGGGCGATCAGCGCCAGCGGAACACCGAACGCGATCGGTACAATCACCCATTGATGGAGCAGTGCTTCGTCGCCCAGTCGAAATCTGAGCCAATAAAGCGGTGCGAAAAGTGTGAGCGTGGTAAGGCCCGGATGCGGAAAGAAGGGCAAAACGGGTGCGATCCAGATCAGATACCAAGGGTACCCGGTCGGCGAGAGAAAGAGTAAGGTCGCGATCGATATTGCGAACAGCGCCGGTAGCCTTTGTGTTGAATCCGCAAACCGAAACGCGAGATAGAGAACCGTTCCTGACACCAAAATCGCAACGGCGATGCGGGCCAGGCTTCCAGCGTTCTCGGCGGCTCGAAACACGCCGTCCTCCAAGATTGAGAACAGGAAGGCATGGGTTCGCCACTCCGACGCATACGCGTTCAGCCCGGCATCAGGATTGAACGCGTGCACCAATTGCGGCGCCAGCAAAGCCAGACAAGCAAGGGTGAAGAGCAAGCCGAGCCCCAAGAAGCGCACCGGTTGATTCAAGAGCGGACGCAGGACAAACGGAAACAGCAGGGCAGGCCAGAGTTTGACCCCAACGGCGCCCGCTAGCGCGAGCGTGGCCCAGGTGAACCTCTCTTGTTTGGCGAATAGCAGGGTCGCAAGCAGAAACGGAACCACCAATATATCCATATGGCCGGCGCCAAATCCTTGCAGAATGACAATGGGATTCCACCAATAGAGGGCACTCCACTCGGCCTTGCGATTGTAGGCTCTCAGCAATTTCACCAAGAGGCCAAATGCCAGGATATCGAAACCGAGTAGAACGGCGCGCCAGCCGTTCAGATTGAATGGCGCGATCCAGTGCGCCGCCGCAAATACGGCTTGCGTGATGGGAGGATAGATCGTGGCGACATAGGGATAGTTGATCCGGCTGTGCACATCAGGGTGCTCGGATGCTAACTTCTCCAGCGTTGCGATCTCATCGGGCTTTGGCGCCGCGGCGTCCGTCTCAAACAATGGAAGGGCCGTCACATCGCTTGGCGCGTATTTGTAGGGATCAATCGCGTTCGCCGTCACCGCGCCGTCCCACAAGTAGCGATAGCTGTCATCTTCCAGCACGGGTGTGGAGAAGAACATGGCCCCGCGTGCGATGAGGCCGATCAAAAATATCCAGATCAGGGTGTTTTGCGTCGCAGGGGCTGATTTCAGTTTGCCTGGCAACCACATCCACAGCGCCGCCGCGAGCGCCGCCAAACCGATATACAGTCCGAGCGGCGCCTGACTTAGGTTTACATCATATGGGAATGCCCAAGACAGCGCGCTCAACCCAATCAGCAAGGCAGCGATCATTACGCCAAGACGAAGAATTGGGTTGAGGGCGAGCATGGGTGTTTATGAGCCGAAACCGCCAGATCGAACGTTCCGTCCTGAGCTGCCAGAGCCAGCTGAAGCTTGACGCACGCGGTACTGTTCGAACTCTGTTGAGAGCTTCCGGCGGCTAAACTCACCCGCGCTCAATACAGTTTGCTGGTCCGCGGGTTTTGCGATCTCAGACAGGTGGGCGCGGAGGTTGTCTTCAGAGCCGCTATAAGCGAGCGGCAAATACCAGTCATAATAGGTGCTGATCCGGACTTTATCGCCGCGCACGCGGAGATTGTTGGGGAGAGAATTAAACCGGCGTGCGGCCTCTGCCAGTTGGGCTTTCACAGTTGCACCGACGAACGGTTCCCGCGGCAATGCTGGACCGCCTCGGACCCCTTGATACAGGCCGAACAGAATGTTCGGATCGTCCCAACCTGCGAACAGGATATCCTCTTCGATATCCTGCAAAGATAGGGCGGTTCCTTCTACGGTAATCTGCGGTTCGGTCCAAAGCGAACCTGGATTAGATGGCGTACCACGCTTGTTTTTAAAGCCGCGGATACGACGCTCTTCAGCAACCGCCTTTAGAAGGAGGAAGTTTCGTGTGTTTAACCAATAGGCCAGTTGCTCGTCGCGGTTCAATTGACTGACAGGCACATTCGCCAAATAGTCTGCGTATTCCCGCATGAATGGCAAACCTTGCGCGTGCGCAATTTCGTAGGCGACGAGTGTGCGGC
>JALUWJ010000131.1 GCA_027019605.1 Henriciella sp.
TATCGGGTTTTGGCGCAACTCTCACGCTGCCCGGCATCGCGGGGATCATTTTGACCATTGGTATGGCCGTGGACGCCAACGTGATCGTGTTTGAACGTATTCGCGAGGAGCAGGCCTCCGGTCGCTCGCCAGCGACTGCTATTCAAGCGGGGTACGAGCGTGCGCTTTCTGCGATTTTGGATGCGAACATTACAACCTTCATCGCGGCGTCGATCCTCTACTTGGTCGGCTCTGGTCCGGTGAAAGGCTTCGCTGTGACGCTCGCCATCGGGATTTTGACATCCGTCTTCACCGCCTTTGTCGTGACCCGCTGGTTCACCGTACTTTATCTTCGCACCATGCGCCCCAAGCGCTTGGCCATGTAAGCAAGGATATATTTGATGCTTCTTCGTCTATGGCCTGAAAACACCAAAGTCTCATTCATGAGCATGCGGTTTGTGGCGCTCATCATTTCGACCGTGGCCTTACTTGCGTCGGCAACCATGCTGACCACCAAAGGCTTGAACCTCGGTATCGATTTTGCTGGCGGCGCCGTGATTGAAATCGAACAACCCGATGACATCACCGCTCAAGATATTCGCGACGTTGTCGAGCCTCTGATTGTTGGCGAGGTGCAGGTAAACTCAGCGCGTGGCACGGGTCCGAACGCGCCGAATATCGCGGTTGTTCGGTTCAAGCCACAACCTCCTGTCGGCGATGAAACGCCAGACGATGCCCAGAACCGGGCAGGGGATGAAGTCAGCGCGGCGTTGCGCGACCTGGTCGGCGCCGAGCGGTTCCAAATCCGATCTGAAGCCTCTGTGGGACCGAAAGTTTCCGGTGAACTGTTCCGCTCAGGGATCATCGCGCTGACCGTCGCTTTGGGCTTGATGATGGTCTACATCTCGTTCCGCTTCCAATGGCAATATGCGCTGGGTGCGGTGGCGGCTCTGTTCCACGATGTGATCTTGACCATGGGCATGTTCGCCCTGACCGGATTTGAGTTTAACCTCGCGACCATCGCGGCGCTGTTGACGATTGTCGGTTACTCGATGAACGACACAGTGATCGTGTTCGACCGCGTGCGTGAAGAAGCCCGTAAGTACAAGAAGCTCGAGCTTTTCAAAGTTGTCGATTTGGCGATCAACGCGACCATGTCTCGGACGCTTTTGACGTCTGGTACTACGCTCTTGGCGCTACTTTCGATCTTCCTGTTTGGCGGACCTGTCCTGCGCGGTATGAGCTTCGCGCTGATCTTTGGTGTGATCGTCGGGACGTATTCGTCGATCTTCGTCGCTTCAGCCGTCGTGCTGCTGCTCGGCATTGATCGCGGCGATAAGCCGAAACGCGAAGTCGAAGGATTTCAGGGCGTCAGTTAGGCTGCCGCTTCGGCGCTAATGCGCGCGGTAACTTGCTGTTCCAGCGCGTCACAGACAGCGTCTGCAACCTCATCAGAGGCGCTGGTGTCCGCGATCCCGGTCGCGCGGCAGGCTTGCACATGCAGATTGATCAACGCGGCTTCGGACTGCAGGTCTTCAACGCCGGAGACCAGCATATGAAGCGATCCTGATAGACGCGTGAGGGCGCCGCCGCCATAAGCGCCAGAGGCACCGTGTAGATTGTGCAGGGCGGTCCGGAAAGCGGTGTTCGCTTCTTCGCTGCTCGGATCCTGGCAGCAACCTTCCCAGGTGATCTGCAGAAGATCCAGGTCGCTCTGCTTCCAGTTTTCGACATCGATTTCCGGTGGGCTCACCTCATCCGTGGTCTTAGCAGCCTCAGCCACAGGGGCCTGACCAGTGACGCGCGAAATATCGAGTTCGGTCAAAAGCTCTGTGCTCGATCCGGACTTTTTGAACAGCTTGAAAAGTGACTTAACCATAAAGCCACTCTTAGCAGACGAGGTTTAACAAACGCCTGAGCGAACGGCAGAAAAACGTTAACGCTAGAACGCGAATTGTTCACGCAAAATGCGTTCATCCAGCGCGTGCCCTGGATCAAACAGCATCGTCAATCGCTGCGTACGATCAGCATGAATTGAAACCTGGGTCACGTCTCGGACTTCCTGATTGTCAGCCGCGGATGCTACTGGGCGACGCTCCGGGTCGAGGACTTCAATATCCACATGTGCGTCGTGGCGCAGAAGGGCGCCGCGCCAACGTCTGGGGCGAAACGCGCTGACAGGGGTCAGGGCGAGCAGGTTGGCCCCAATTGGCAGGATCGGGCCATGCGCGGATAGATTGTAGGCGGTTGATCCTGCAGGTGTCGCAACCATTACGCCATCGCAAGACAGCTCCGCCATGCGCTCTTTGCCGTCTACGATGATCCGAACTTTCGCCGTTTGCGCCGTTTGTCGAAGGATCGAGACTTCATTGATCGCCAGACGTTCATGCGTCTCGCCATGAATGTCGGTCACGCTCATACGGAGTGGTTTGACGCTGGCCCGCTCAGCGCGATCGATTCGGGCGATGAGATCGGTCTCATCATACTCATTCATGAGGAAACCAACCGTTCCGCGGTTCATGCCGTAAACCGGCTTGTGGTCCTCAAATCGGCGGCGCATCGCGTCCAGCATCGCACCATCGCCGCCCAACGCAACGATCACGTCGGCTTTGTCCTCATCACATTGCCCATACTTCTGAGTTAAGCGCTGAAGGGCTTCTTGAGCTTCTGGGCGCTTCGAGGCGGTGAAGGCGATACAGGTCGTCATGGGGTCCTATCTCGGGAGCATCGAACGCTGGGTCAAGCATTTGCCTGAATTGCCCAAACGGAAGCTTGCCTGTACTGTGGCGAAAACGACAAGCCGGGAGTGAATGAACATGGCCGATGGAATGCAAATTACGAGCCTCAAAGGACAAGTCAGCGAAGAAGAGTGGAAGGTCCGTGTCGATCTCGCCGCAATGTACCGCCTGACCGCGCTATATGGCTGGACAGACATGATCTTCACGCACATCTCTCACCGCGTGCCGGGCCCGGATCATCACTTCTTGATCAACCCGTACGGCATGTTCTTCGAAGAGATCACCGCGTCGTCATTGGTCAAGGTCGATCTGGACGGGAATGTGGTTCAGGAAACACCTTATTTCATCAATCCAGCCGGCTTCACCATTCACTCAGCGATCCATGCGGCGCGTGATGATGCGCATGTCGTGATGCATCTGCACACTGATGATGGCGTGGCTGTTTCCGCCAACAAAGAAGGTTTGCTGCCGCTCAGTCAAACTGCAATGTTGGCGCGCCATGACCTGGCTTATCATGATTATGAAGGTGTTGCCTTGGATCATGGGGAGCGCGAGCGTCTCGTCGCTGACATGGGCAACAAGAACAATATGATGCTATACAATCACGGAACACTCACGGTCGGCGGCACAGCCGCTGAGTGTTTCCTGCGCATGTTCTTTCTTGAACGCGCCTGTTCAATGCAGGTCCGAGCTCTGACCGCGGGCCGCGAGAACATGGTCATTCCGTCGCAAGAGGTGCAGGATGTGGTGAAAAGCCAGTCTAATCCGGAAGGTACGAAAACGTTGGCAAACATGCTCGCATGGCCGGGGCTGCTGCGGAAGCTGGACCGTGAAGCCCCTGGCTATGACGCCTAAAGAAAATCCTTATAGGGGTTATTACCTATCGGATTTTGCAGTAGTGCGTCCTTTAATCCCGTTTATTCCGTAGGGGTTAGTCCCTACATCGGGTCCACGTAATAAGAGCCATCTTGCCATGAAGCATTTGAAAGCCTTCGAAAACGCCCTGGAGACGATCCATGATGAGGGCCGGTATCGCGTTTTTGTCGACCTGCATCGACACAAGGGCGAGTTCCCTAAAGCGACAGCTCGATTTGAGCATGGTGAGCGCGAAATTATCGTGTGGTGCTCTAATGACTATCTCGGAATGGGGCAGGACAATAGCGTCACCGAGGCGATGCACGAGGCGATCGACAGCTTCGGTGCCGGCTCTGGCGGCACACGCAATATTTCAGGCACGACACGCTATCATGTTGAACTTGAAAAAGAGCTGGCTGATCTGCACGGCAAAACCGGCGCGCTCCTGTTCACATCTGGCTATGTGTCCAACGATGCCACACTCTCGACGCTTGGTAAGATTTTGCCGAATCTCATCATCTACTCAGATGAGCTGAACCACGCGTCTATGATTGAGGGCATCCGCCGCTCAAAAGCCGACTATCGAGTATTCCGACACAATGACGTGGAGCATTTGCGAGCCTTGCTCGAGAATGATGATCCAGACCGTCCAAAAGTCATCGCGTTTGAAAGTGTCTACTCAATGGACGGCGATGTCGGTCCGATTGAAGCGATTTGCGACCTGGCGGATGAATTTGATGCGCTAACCTATCTCGATGAAGTGCATGCGGTAGGCATGTATGGCGACGAGGGCGCGGGTGTCGCGCAACGTGACGGTGTCATGCACCGCGTCGATATTGTCGAAGGGACACTCGGCAAAGCGTATGGTGTCATGGGCGGTTACATCGCGTCGCATGAAACGATCATCGATGCGATCCGCTCGACGGCATCAGGATTCATCTTCACCACATCAACTTGTCCGGTTATGGCGGCAGGCGCATTGGCCAGCATTCGCAAACTGCGCTCTGATGAAGGACGTGAGCTTCGCCGCTCGCATCAATCACATGCTGCAATGTTGAAGCAGAAATTCCGTGATGCTGGCTTGCCTTTGATGGAAAGCGAAACGCATATCGTGCCGCTTCTCGTCGGCGATCCGGAGAAGTGCAAAGCGCTATCAGATACGCTGCTTTTTGATTTCGGAATCTATGTTCAGCCGATCAATTACCCGACGGTTCCCAAGGGCACAGAGCGCCTGCGCTTTACGCCAGGGCCAGTGCATACAGAAGAGATGATGGACAATTTGGTCGCTGCGATCTTGGCCGTTTGGAAACAGCTCGGGCTCGACGAAAAAGCGGCCTAAGACGGCTACTGTATAATGAATAAGAAAATGGCGCGCTTTCGAAGCGCGCCATTTTTTTGTTTGGCTTAGTCGCTGCGTTTCTTGCCTAAGCCGATCTCCTTGGCAAAGGCGGATCGCTTTTTCGCATAATTCGGCGCGACCATTGGATAGTCGGCTGGGAGACCCCAGCGTGCACGATAATCTTGCGGCGTTAGATCATATCGCGACCGCAGATAGCGTTTCAGCATCTTTAGTTTGCGACCATCTTCCAGGCAGATGATGTGGTCTGGTGTGATCGATTTTGAAATCGCCACAGCAGGATCAGGACGGGGCGGCTCTTTTGGAGCATCTGAAGCAAGATCGAGCACAGTTTCGTGCACCGCTTTCATCAGATCAGGCAGACCGCCGGCGGGGACCGGGTTGTTCGCGACAAACGACGAAACGATGTCCGTCGTCATTTCCAACAACTCGGGTTTCGAGTGTTTGGTCATATGTTTAGCTCTTATATATTATATTATCGCCCATTCTGAAGACGGGCTTGTCCGGCGGTAATGCATAGAATCGAGCAAGAATTCAAGCAGAAGAATAAATATCCGCAGCAATAATTCATGGTACAAGCCGTGAATTCGCGAGGCGCAAATGACGCCTTGCGGCAGTTCAACTGAACACGTAAATGATCGGGCAGATTCAGGAATCACGCCATGCCAGATACAAGCCATCCGACCCGTTTTGATACCGCGACATTCTTCTCTGAAGCGCTTGAAACCCGAGACAGTGAAGTCTTCGCCGCGATTGCGAAAGAGCAAACGCGCCAGCAACACCAGATCGAGCTGATTGCGTCTGAAAACATTGCATCGCAAGCGGTGCTGGAAGCGCAGGGGACTGTGCTGACCAATAAGTATGCGGAAGGCTACCCTGGGCGCCGCTATTATGGCGGCTGTGAGTATGTCGATATTGTTGAAGACTTGGCGCGCGATCGCGCCAAAGCCCTGTTCGATTGCGGCTTTGCGAATGTGCAGCCGAATTCAGGTTCTCAAGCAAACCAAGCGGTTTTCCAGGCTCTGCTGCAGCCGGGCGATACAATCCTCGGCATGAGCCTCGATGCTGGCGGTCACCTGACGCATGGCGCGCGTCCGAACCAGTCTGGAAAGTGGTTCAATGCGGTCCAGTACGGCGTGCGTGAAGATGATCATCTGATCGACTTTGATCAGGTTGAGACACTGGCTAGAGAGCACAAACCGAAACTGATCATTGCCGGTGGGTCTGCTTATCCTCGCCAGATTGATTTTGCGAAGTTCCGTGCAATTGCTGATGAAGTCGGGGCTTTCTTCCTGGTCGACATGGCGCACTTTGCTGGGTTGGTCGCGGGTAAGGCGCATCCGAACCCACTTGATCATTGTCATGTTGCGACAACCACCACGCACAAAACATTGCGCGGTCCACGCGGCGGCATGGTTTTGACCAATGATGCGGATATCTCGAAGAAGGTGAACTCAGCTGTCTTTCCGGGCATCCAGGGTGGCCCTTTGATGCACGTAATCGCTGGCAAAGCGGTTGCCTTCGGAGAAGCGCTGACGCCTGAATTCAAACAGTATGCCGCTGACGTTGTCGAGAACGCAAAGGCCATGGCCGGCGCCGCGAAAGCCAGCGGACTGGATCTGGTTTCAGGTGGCACCGATACACATGTCGCGCTGATCGACTTGCGTCCGAAAGGCGTGACGGGGCGTGACGCGGAACATGCGCTCGAACGGGCTTACATCACATGTAACAAGAACGGCGTTCCCTTCGATCCTGAAAAGCCAATGGTGACCAGCGGTATTCGCGTTGGCTCGCCCGCCGGAACGACCCGCGGATTTGGCGTAGAAGAGTTCACACAGGTCGGAAAATGGATCGGTGAAGTCGTCGATGCGGTGGCGACGGGCGATTCTGCGGCGACTGAAGCGAAAGTTCGCGCAGAAGTTGAAGAAATGACGGCCAAGTTTCCGATTTATAACGGGTTAGGAGCCTAAGCGATTGCGCTGCCCCTTCTGCGGATCTGAGAATACGGCGGTCAAAGACAGCCGTCCTGCGGAAGACAATACAGCTGTGCGCCGCAGACGTGGTTGCGACAATTGTGGGGCCCGGTTCACGACCTTTGAGCGGGTTCAGCTGCGCGAGATTATCGTCGTAAAGCGGGATGGAAAACGCGTCCCTTTCCAACGCGAAAAGCTCGCTCGTGTGATTGGCATTGCGCTGCGCAAACGCCCCGTTTCGGACGAACAGATCGAACAGATCGTCTCTGGTATCGCGCGCAAGCTCGAAAGCAGCGGCGAGACAGAGATTGCCTCTCAAGACATTGGCGAGCTTGCCATGGAAAGCCTGCGCGGCGTCGATCCGGTTGGCTATGTGCGCTATGCCAGCGTCTATCGTGACTTTGATGCGCCGTCCGATTTTGCGGCCTTCATCAAGCAGTCAGAGTTGGATGAGGAATAGTCTTTGACCCGCCCGCATGTGACGTTGAAAATTGCGACCAGCATGGATGGGCGTATCGCGCTCGCAAATGGTGTATCTCAATGGATTACGGGCAGCGAAAGCCGCGCGCGCGTGCACCAAATGCGGGCCGAGCATGATGTTGTTCTGGTCGGAGTGGGAACCGTCTTGGCTGATGATCCGCTGCTGACTGCGCGCACCGTGCCGCCACCTGCGAAACAGCCCGTTCGGATCGTCGCCGATAGCACGCTTCGAACCTCGTCGCAGTCGCGGCTATTGAATTCGCAAGGCCTCGGCAAAGTCGTTCTGGCCAGTGCGCGATCTGTATCTGGATACGCGTCCGAAAGCCTGTCAGAATCCCCCGAAATCTGGGTCGTTCCCGGCGCAGATGGCAAAGTCTCCCCCCAAGCATTGCTCGATCGCTGTGCGGTTGAGGGGCTGCAGAAAATCTTCCTCGAAGGCGGTGGAAAGCTCGCGGCCAGCTTTATCGGAGCTGGTCTCGTCGACACAATTGAATGGTTTCGAGCGCCCATTCTTATTGGCGGTGATGGATTACCTGCCGTCGCGGCCCTCGGGCTTTCAGAGATGAAAGATGCGCCGCGTTGGCGCACTGCCGCCACGGCACGGATTGGGGATGACACGCTGGAGACTTATGTTAGGGCGTAAGCTCGACAGGAGGGCTCCATGTTTACAGGTCTAGTGACCGATGTCGGAACGATACGCAAAGCCGAAGACCGCAATGGTCTGCGCCGGTTTGAAGTCGCGTGCGGTTATCCGGTTGAGAGCATCGAAATGGGCGCTTCAATCATGCATGCGGGCGTTTGCCTGACCGTGGTTGATTTCGGCGCTGACGGTGATGGTAGCTGGTTCGCGGTTGAGGCCGTGCCTGAAACTCTGTCGCTGACCGTGCTTGGCGACTGGAAAGAGGGCGGCCAGGTCAACCTCGAACAGAGTTTGAAACTCGGACAAGAGCTTGGCGGGCATTTCGTCTTCGGCCATGTCGACGGTGTCGGCGAGATCGTCTCGGTTGAGCCTGAGGGCCAAAGCTATCGCATTACGATCCGCCCGCCCGCTGACATCGCGAAGTACTTTGCGAAGAAGGGCTCTGCCGCGATTAATGGCGTGTCGCTGACCGTCGCAGAGGCGCTTCCGAATGGTGATTTCCAAGTCGCGATCATTCCGCACACCTGGGACGTGACGACTTTGCGCGAATTGCAGCCCGGATCGCGCGTAAACCTTGAGATCGATATGCTGGCACGCTACGTGGCGCGGATGATTGGCGTCGATGCGCCGACCCCGCATGACGCACAAGGAGCCAAAGATGGCTGAAGACTTTTCCGGCGCAATTTCGAGCATTGATGAAATCATTGAAGATGCGCGCAATGGCAAAATGTACATCCTTGTCGATGCTGAGGATCGCGAGAATGAAGGGGATCTGATCATCCCGGCTAGCTTCTCGACCCCGGAAGCGATCAACTTCATGGCAAAGTTCGGCCGCGGCCTGATTTGTCTGGCGATGACGAATGAGCGTGGACGCGCTTTGAACCTCGACATGATGGCGCGCGAAAACCGCGAGAGCATGGGCACAGCCTTCACCGTTTCAATCGAAGCGAAAGAGGGCGTCACAACTGGCATCTCGGCGCATGACCGCAGTCATACGGTGCAAGTTGCGATCGATCCGATGTGTGATGCGGATGATATTGTTTCACCTGGCCATGTTTTCCCGCTGATCGCAAAAGATGGCGGCACCTTGGTGCGGGCCGGCCATACCGAAGCGGCGGTTGATATCTCTCGCATGGCCGGGCTCTACCCAGCCGGCGTCATTTGCGAGATTATGAATGATGATGGTACCATGGCGCGCTTGCCGGAGCTTGTCTCGTTCGCGCAATTGCACGGCCTCAAGATTGGAACGATTGCGGACCTGATCGAGTATCGCCGGAAGCATGACCGCTATCTCGAGCGCCGTGTTGAAGCGCCGCTAGAGAGCCAATATGGCGATGGCTTCAAAACCGTCATCTTCCGCAATGATATCGACAATAGCGAGCATATCGCGATTGTTCATGGCGATATTGAGCCGGACAGCACGACGATTGTCCGGGTTCATCGAACCGATGTCTTGTCAGATATTCTCGGCGAAAAAGGCCCTCGTGAAGGTTTGGTTGAGCGCGCGATGAAGATTATCGCGGAAGCTGATGAGCCGGGTGTGGTGGTGTTCGTCAACACGATGCGCCCGAACGCACTCGCAGAACGGCTTGGTATGAAGTCTTCTGATCCGGTCGATACGCATGCCCCGCTGCGCGAGTATGGCGTCGGGGCCCAGATCCTGCGCGAACTTGGTGTGCGCAAAATGATTTATCTCTCTGACACTGAACCGACACGTGTCGCAGGCTTGGACGGGTATGGCCTGTCAATCGAGGGCTGGCGGCCACTTTCTGAAAAGGACACTGACTGATGGCGCATCACCGTATTCTGATTGTGAATTCTCCGTACTACGCACACATTTCTGAAGAGCTCGAAAAAGGTGCCCGTGAAGCCCTGGAGGCGGCCGAGGATGAGTGTGATGTGGAAACCATCATGGTTCCAGGCGCCTTTGAAGTTCCCGGTGCAATCGCGATGGCGGCGGATAGCGCGCGCTATGATGGCTATATCGCGCTTGGCTGCGTTATTCGCGGTGAGACATCGCACTATGACTATGTTTGCGGCGAGAGCGCGCGTGGCCTCATGTATCTCTCGACCGATCGTCGTTTGGCGCTCGGATATGGGATCCTGACGGTCGAGAATGAGGCGCAAGCTTTGGCCCGGGCCGAGCGTGACCGCGGCAATAAAGGCAAGGACGCAGCAATGGCCTGTCTTGAAATGCTCAAGCTGCGCAAGAAGTTTGTTCGCTAGAGAAACACAGTCGCAACTCACC
This sequence comes from Henriciella sp., assembly GCA_027019605.1. GTDB lineage: Bacteria > Pseudomonadota > Alphaproteobacteria > Caulobacterales > Hyphomonadaceae > Henriciella. The sequence goes on from JALUWJ010000131.1 coordinate 10,271, forward strand.
TTTCTGAATAGCCTTTTATCCACGCAAGTGGCATGGACGCGCGATGAGCGAACAGAAACTCCCATTTGAGATCATTCGGGCGCGCCGAGCCGGCGCGCGCTTGGCGGCTGTGCAGGCTTTGTATCAAATGGAGCAAACCGGTCAGAGTGGCCGGGCGGCGATCCGCGATCTTATGGATGACCGTCTTGGTGTCGGGCCTGATGAGGACCCGGTGGAAGAAGCCGATCCAGACCTGTTCAAGTCTATCGTGAATGCCACGATTGAACACCAGAACACAGTCGACACCGCTATTCTTGCGCGCTTGTCTAAAGGCTGGAAACTGTCTCGCCTCGACTCCACCACACGTTCGATCTTGCGAGCTGCAGTCGCGGAATTGGTGGCGCATCAGGAACTATCACGGCGCATTCTGTTGGACGAGTATGTCTCTCTGGCACACGATTTCTTCGACAAGACGGAAGCGAATTTCGTGAATGCTGTGCTCGACAATGTCTCAAAAGACTTGCGGCCCGAAGAAGCTTAAGCCTACCTCTGTTGCAGGAGGCTTGATGAACGAGATCGATTGGATCCAATCCTATATTGCCCCACTCGTCGACGCGCCCGGCGCGGACGGGTTGCGCGATGATGTTGCGGTTTTGAGCGCTCCTGCAACAACCATTGCAACGATGGATACGCTGGTTGAAGGCGTTCACTTCCTCGCCACAGATCCGATCGAGACGGTCGGTCAGAAGCTTATCCGTGTGAACGTATCGGATATTTTGGCAAAAGGCGCTTTGCCATCAGAATCCTTATTGTCGATTGCCTGGCCGCGGGCGCGCGGCGAGGCAGAGTTCAAGGCGTTGGTGCAAGGGCTTCAGCGCGACTTAAGGCATTTTAAAATCGCCTTGATCGGCGGCGATTTAGTCAGCACTGACGGGCCGCTGACGCTGACAATCACCATGACTGGAGCTTGCGTCGGTGAAGGGCCAATTCGGCGATCGGGCGGGCAGCCCGGGCAGAAGCTCTGGGTCAGCTGCGAGATTGGATGGGGCGGTTTGGGCCTGCAAGCAGCGATCTCCGGAGAAGACTCAGAAGCGGCGAATCGCTATCGCGTGCCGTCTATTGTCTCCCTGAAGGTCGCCGGGCTCGTGGCGCACAAGGCGGCAGCCAGCATGGATGTTTCAGACGGCCTGTTCCTGGATGCAAAGCGCCTGGCGGAGGCTTCTGGGGGCGGTGTCAGGCTTGATCTGGATGCGGTCCCACTGGCCAAGCCAAGCACAATTTTGGAGGATATCTTCAAACAATGTTGCGCCGGGGACGATTACCAGGTTTTGCTCGCGGCAGCGCCGGGCGTAG
>JALUWJ010000132.1 GCA_027019605.1 Henriciella sp.
GAAGAACATAAGCGCGTGGTCATCGTCGGCGGCGGCAATGTCGGGACTTATGTCGCCAGCGAACTCGAAAAAGACGGTCGCGTCCGCGTGCGGATCATCGAGGCGGACGCGGCGCAGGCCGATATGGCGGTTTCGGCGCTGAAGCAGACCATCGTGATCCATGGCGACGGCTTGTCCCGCGAAATGCTGGAAGAAGCGGGCGCAGATCAGTCTGATATCGTCATCGCGATCACCAATGATGACAAAACCAATATGCTGATCGGGAAGCTTGCCAAACAGCTTGGTGCCAAGCGAACGCATGCGCTGGTCAATGCTTATGAATTGGTGGCGATTTCGCAAAACTTGGACATCGACGCGGTCTTGGATCCGCGCGCACTCAGTGTTTCGAAAATTCTGACCAAGCTGCGACGCGGAAGAATTTTGTCTGTGCAGTCGCTTGAAGATGGTTTGGCGGAGATTGCCGAAGGCGTGACGCTTGATTCGTCGCCGCTGATCGGGAAGCAAGTCGACTATGCGCATCTCCCGGATGGTGTCACAGCTGCAGCGATTATTCGAGGCGGCGACGTGATCTTTCCAGGCCCAGAAACCGTGATTGAGACCGATGATCGGCTCTTCTTGTTCTACGAAACAAGCGCAACGCGCAAAGTTGAGCAGTTCTTCAGAGTAAGCGCGGACTTCTTCTAGGCGAGGTGAAGCCATGAATCATCTCGCAATCGTTCGAATTCTGTCCGCGATCGCGCTCGGCTTTTCGGCCTTGTTCTTCATTTGCATCCTGGTGGCGCTTGCCACCGGTGAAACCGAGCAGTTGATGGTGTTTGCAGGCACGGCCTTCGCTGTCGGTGGTTTAGGCAGCACGGTCATTCTTCTGACAGATAAACCTGTCCGCCGCGCGCAAGCCAAGGATGGCTTGGCGGTCGCGGTTTTGTTTTGGGTCGTCGGTGGTGTGATCGCCGCGATTCCGTTTGTCGACTATCTTGGCAGTCCGGATTTCATGGCAGCGATTTATGAGAGCGTCTCCAACCTCGCGACGACGGGGCATAGCCGCTTAGATCCGGTCTCGAATCCGATGCCGACAAGTATATTTGTCTGGCGCGCCTTGCTTCATTTGCTGGGCGCTGTTGCGACGATCACCATCGCGGCGACCGTGTTTTCAGGTCTCAACCTTGGTGGGCCCGGTGTGCACCGCAATCGGTTCTTTAGCGAGCCAGAGGGGAGCTTTTTTGATCCCATACTCCGTGTCGTGCGAGTCAGTGGCATTCTTGTCTTGAGCAGCACCGCGATCCTGGCCGCGCTTTTGCTGGCGCTGGGCTTGGCGCCGAGAGATGCCCTCGCAGGTGCCGTCAGCGCGGTGACGACAGGCATGGTTGATCCACTGTCTTACGCCATGGCGCCGCAAGCCGGGTTCTTGCACGCGCTGATTCTGTGGATTGGTTTGGTGTTGGGGACGATGGGGCTCGTCGCCGTGGATGGCGCTGGGCGCGGTAGATTGCTCTCTGTTCCGTTCGATGCCGAGGTTCTGGCCTGGATTGGTTCGCTCTTACTAGTGACGGTGCTCGCCGTGTTTGCAGGCTTGCCGCTGTTTGAGAGCCTGGGCTGGGCGACCTCGTCGATTGCGACGAGCGGGATTGCCTTGAGCGATCCGCAACAGTTTTCGCGCCTGCCTATCGTTTTGGTCCTGTTTCCGGTCCTGATTGGCGGCTCTGCATTGTCGGCTGCTGGCGGATTCAAACTTGCCCGATTAATCGTACTGAGCAAACGAGCGGCGCTGGAGTTCGCTCAGCTTGGATATCGCGGGAGTGTGAAACATTTCTCGTTTCGAGGCCGGCGACAGTCGGATCGCACCATTATGGGCGTGTGGGTTTATCTCGTTGGCTATATCGTCGCCTGCACGATCGGAACGCTTCTGCTGAGCGCTTCGGGATTGTCTTTCAATGATGCTATTCGCGCGGGAATCGGGAGCCTTTCCAATGCAGGCCACATTCTCGCGGGGATGAATGCGGACTTGGAGGGAATCGCTCAAATTTACGTCATTCTCGGCATGATACTTGGGCGGCTGGAGGTTATCGCGCTTCTTCCGGCCCTAAATCCATCTTTTTGGAGAAACTAGATTTGGTGACGGTTGCCATTTTCTTCCAATCGTTATAGCCGCTCTTCTATAAAAGAAGGACAGGCAAACAATGTCTTCAGAAAAAAAGCA
>JALUWJ010000133.1 GCA_027019605.1 Henriciella sp.
GAGCCATCATTTTGCGCTTGATGATTGAATGTATATCGGTCGGGAAATGGGCGCGGCATGAGGGCTAATTCGCAGAAGTTGGCAATGCCCGCAATGGCTCCCGCCGCAGCTTGACCCCACGACCGCGCGATTCGGTCGCAGCCTGGGCTGATCCGACGTGTTGTCAGTCCACAAACAAGGTGCTAGGTGCCCGCACAAGTTTCAGGACTAGGGTGGCTCTACACCTTTATTCCTATTGGTTCAGACCCAGGGCAATTTTGCCCTACAGCTTACGGACGACGCCTTGGCCGCAGCATCCGCGACAACTGCAAGTGAAGCCGCCCGCCGCTATGCCGGTGCGCTGTTTGATCTTGCCAAAGAAAAAGGGGAACTCGCAGCGATTGCGGGCGACCTGAAAACGATTGAAGCCCTGGCGGCGGATAGCGAAGACCTGACTCGTCTGCTCGAAAGCCCAGCTTTCGCGCGTGAAGACAAAGTTAAGGCCCTCGTCGCTGTCGCTGGCAAAGCAGGCCTCTCAAAAACCGCAACTGGCTTTATCGGCACCATGGCTCAGAATGGCCGCGCCGGTGATTTGGTCGGTGCGGCGAAACACTTTGATGCACTCTATGCAAAGGAGCGCGGCGTGAAGCGCGCTGTTGCGCGGACTGCATCCGACATGAGCGCTGACCAGCGTGCCCGGCTTGAGCAAGTGCTCGCCAAGGCTGTTGGCAGTGATGTCGAATTGGAAACTGAGGTCGATGAAGACCTTATCGGCGGCATTCAGCTGCGCATTGGATCAACTCTGATCGATGCCAGTGTGGCTGCCAAATTGGATCGTATGAACACCGCCATGAAGGGAGCGTAAGACGCACATGTCTATTAGCGCAGCAGAAATCTCCGGCATTCTTAAGTCGCAGATCGAGAATTTTGGCGTCGAGGCTGAAGTCTCTGACGTCGGTCAAGTCCTCTCCGTTGGCGACGGTATTGCCCGCGTCTACGGCCTCGACAATGTCCAGGCCGGTGAGATGGTCGAATTTGACGGCGGCATCAAAGGTATGGCGCTGAACCTGGAAAGCGACAATGTTGGTGTCGTTATCTTCGGTGATGACCGTGGCATTAAAGAAGGCGACACTGTTAAGCGCCTCGACGAGATTGTGGCTGCGCCAGTTGGTAAAGGCCTTCTGGGTCGTGTGGTTGATCCACTCGGCAACCCAATCGACGGCAAAGGCCCGATCACAGACGTTGCCTCTCGGAACCGTGTGGACGTTAAAGCCCCAGGCATTATCCCACGTAAATCCGTGCACGAGCCGATGATGACCGGGATTAAGGCGATTGACGGGATGATCCCAGTTGGTCGTGGTCAGCGCGAGCTGGTCATTGGTGACCGTCAGACCGGTAAAACCGCTGTCTGTGTCGACACCATCCTGAACCAGAAAGAAACCAACGCTGCGGCGAAAGACGATAGCGAAAAGCTTTTCTGTATCTATGTTGCGGTTGGTCAGAAGCGTTCGACCGTTGCTCAGGTTGTTAAAACCCTCGAAGAGCGCGGCGCTCTGGATTACACTGTCATCGTTTCGGCGACAGCGTCTGAACCAGCCCCGCTTCAGTATCTCGCACCGTTTACCGGTTGTACGATTGGTGAGTATTTCCGCGACAATGGCATGCACGCGCTGATCATTTATGATGATCTGTCCAAGCAAGCTGTTGCGTATCGCCAGATGTCTCTGCTCCTGCGTCGCCCACCAGGCCGCGAAGCTTACCCTGGTGACGTTTTCTATCTTCACTCCCGCCTCCTCGAGCGCGCCGCGAAGATGAACGAAGACAATGGCGCAGGCTCTCTGACAGCTCTGCCAATCATTGAAACTCAAGCGAACGACGTTTCGGCTTATATCCCGACCAACGTGATTTCGATCACCGATGGTCAGATCTTCCTCGAAACTGACCTCTTCTATCAGGGCATTCGTCCTGCGGTGAACGTGGGTCTGTCAGTATCTCGTGTGGGTTCTGCCGCGCAGACCAAAGCGATGAAAAAAGTCGCTGGTTCGATGAAGGGTGAGCTTGCTCAGTACCGCGAAATGGCGGCCTTTGCGAAGTTCGGCTCGGATCTCGACGCTGCGACACAAAAGCTTCTCAACCGCGGTGAGCGCCTGACAGAGCTGCTGAAGCAGCCTCAGTACAGCCCGCTCCTCATGGAAGAGCAGGTTTGCGTGATCTATGCCGGTACACGTGGCTACTTGGATGATGTCCCAACCAAAGACGTCACCCGCTACGAAGCTGAGCTTCTGTCTTTCCTCCGGAACGACAAAAAAGATCTCTTGAAGCAAATCCGTGACGAGAAAGCGCTCTCTGACAGTGTCGAAGCTGGCATCAAAGACGCGCTGGAAGCTTTCGGAAAGACCTTCGGGTAAGTTGAACCTAACCACTGGGAGCCTCTGACCCGATGTCTGGCCTCAAGGAACTCAAAAACCGGATCGGAAGTGTGAAATCCACACAGAAGATCACCAAGGCGAAGCAGATGGTCGCCGCTGCGAAACTGCGCCGTGCGCAGGAAGCAGCCGAGGCCTCTAAGCCTTATGCCAGTCGGATGGCAAATGTGGTCGCGAACCTCACCGCCTCTATGGGCGATGGCGCTGGTGGCCCAAAACTGCTCGCGGGCTCTGGCGATGACAAAGTTCATCTCCTGGTCGTGATGACCGCGGAACGTGGACTTTGCGGTGGCTTCAATGCCAACACCGCAAAAGCAGCGCGTCTCAAAGTCGAAGAGCTGAAAGCCGCTGGCAAAACCGTGAAAATCATCACGGTCGGCAAAAAAGGTCGCGAGGTTCTTAAAGCTTTTTACGCAGATCTGTTCATCGACCATGTCGATTTGTCAGAAGCGAAAGACAAGTTCACGCCATATGCGATCGGTCTCGGGCTCGACCTCACCAAGCGTTTTGAAGCCGGTGAGTTTGATGTCGCGACTTTGATCTTCTCTGAGTTCAAGAATGTGCTCACACAGACCCCGGTCGCCAAGCAGCTGATCCCAGCTGAAGCGCCTGAGGATGCTGAGACCATTGATCTTGGCGGCGCGATCTACGCGTATGAGCCATCTGAGCCAGAAATCCTCGAAGCGCTGTTGCCGCGTTATCTCAACACGCAGATCCTGTCTGCGATGCTTGAGAATGCCGCTGGTGAGCAAGCGGCATCGATGACCGCCATGGATAATGCGACGCGGAATGCGGGTGAGCTGATCGATAGCCTCACATTGCAGTATAACCGTGCCCGCCAAGCTCAGATCACGAAAGAACTGATCGAGATCATCTCCGGCGCGGAGGCGCTCTAAGAGATGTCATTCTGGATCTACGAACATTTCAGCAAGAAGCGCGCGCGTCTGCATCATAGCAGCTGCCGCTATTGCAATGATGGTCAAGGCGTCGGCGGCGACCAGACAAATGATGATGACAAATGGCATGGCCCGTTTGCGACATTTGCAGAAGCTGAAACAGCAATGAACGCGCTTGGCCACAAAGACGCTCGCGCCTGCGGTGTCTGTAAGCCTGCTGAAGTTGATACCAAAACCGCTGCAGCCCCTGCTGCTGCAGCTCCTAAAACAACCGCTGCCCCTAAAAAGGCAGCTCCGAAACCTAAACCCGCTCCTAAGGAGACGCCTCGCATGGACCTTTCAAAAGCGACTGGCCGCGTAAGCCAGGTTATCGGCGCTGTTGTCGACGTTGAGTTCGATGGCGCCCTTCCAGACATTCTGAACGCCCTAGAATGTGAAAACAATGGCAACCGCCTCGTTCTCGAGGTTGCTCAGCACCTCGGTGAGAACGGCGTTCGCACGATCGCGATGGACTCGACCGAGGGTCTGGTTCGCGGTCAAGCAGTTGCAGATACTGGCAGCCCAATCATGGTGCCAGTTGGCCCAGGCACACTCGGCCGTATCATGAACGTTGTCGGTGAGCCAATTGATGAGCGCGGACCTGTCGCCTCTGACATCACTGCGCCAATCCACGCGCCAGCCCCGGACTTTGTTGACCAGTCAACAGAAGCCGAAGTTCTGGTGACCGGGATCAAGGTTATCGACCTGCTCTGCCCATACACAAAGGGTGGTAAGATTGGTCTGTTCGGCGGTGCCGGTGTTGGCAAGACCGTTCTTATTCAGGAACTGATCAACAACATCGCGAAACTGTTCGGTGGTTATTCTGTGTTTGCTGGCGTTGGTGAGCGGACACGTGAAGGCAACGATCTCTATTACGAGATGCAAGACGCGAACGTGATCGATCTTGAAGGCGAAAGCCGTGCGACACTGGTCTATGGCCAGATGAACGAGCCTCCAGGCGCGCGTGCACGTGTTGCTCTGACCGGTCTCGCACAAGCGGAATACTTCCGTGACCAAGAAGGTAAGGACGTTCTGTTCTTCGTCGACAACATTTTCCGCTTTACTCAAGCTGGTTCTGAGGTGTCTGCGCTGCTCGGTCGTATCCCTTCTGCTGTGGGCTATCAGCCAACACTGGCCACCGACATGGGTGCCCTGCAAGAGCGGATTACAACCACAACCAAAGGCTCAATTACCTCTGTACAAGCGGTTTACGTGCCTGCGGATGACTTGACCGACCCTGCGCCAGCGACCTCGTTTGCGCACTTGGACGCGACCACGGTTCTGAACCGCTCAATCGCGGAAAAAGGCATCTACCCAGCTGTGGATCCACTCGATTCTACATCTCGAATTCTCGATCCATTGATCATCGGCCAGGACCACTATGAAGTGGCGCGTGGCGTTCAGGAAATCCTGCAGCGCTACAAAGAACTGCAAGACATCATCGCGATCCTCGGCATGGACGAACTGTCTGAAGAAGACAAACTCGTCGTGGCCCGTGCGCGTAAAGTTGAGCGCTTCCTGTCACAGCCATTTGACGTGGCTGAGGTCTTCACCGGCTCACCTGGTGTTCAGGTGAAACTCGAAGACACTGTCGCTGGCTTTAGAGGCCTCATCGAAGGTGAGTATGACCACCTGCCAGAGCAAGCCTTCTACATGGTTGGCTCAATCGACGAAGCGAAAGCTAAAGCAGAGAAAATGCTCGCGGACGCGGCATAAACAAGCCTCTCGTCCTCGCCCTTCGACTTCGCTCAGGGTGAGGACGGTTTTCGGATCGGGGCAAAGGGTTGCCTCATCCTGAGCGAAGTCGAAGGATGATTGCGTCATGGCTGACAAACTGCACTTCTCACTCGTCTCACCTGCACGGGAGCTATTCTCCGGTGAAGTTGATCACGTGATTGCACCTGGTTCAGACGGTGAATTTGGCGTGCTCGTCAATCACGCGCCATTTATGACGACGCTGAAGAATGGCGTTGTTCGCGTTGAAGATGGCGGCGAAACCACAATGCGCCTGTTCGTGCGCGGTGGATTTGCGGACGTCACCCCTGCTGGCCTGACCATTCTGGCTGAAGAAGCCGTCAATATGGACAGCGTTTCAGCAGAAAGCGTTCAGAAAGAGCTCGACGAGACCCGTCAGGCTTTGCTGGCTGAGGGCAAAGACGGCAGCGCCGTGCTCGAAGAGCAAGTGACCTATCTCGAAAGCCTCAAGGCAGCTTTGGTCAACTAAGCGCCTTTAGCGCCGTTACGGCGCCTCCTAATACACCGGCATGCTCGCCCAAGTTTGGCGCAGTAATGAGACCTGCGCCTTGCACGGGCAGATAGTCGCCCATCAACTGATCAAACTGCGTCTGGATCTTCGCTAAGAGATGATTGGCCTGCAGAAGACCGCCGCCAATCATGATCCGCTCCAGCCGCGTTATCAGATAGAGATTGCTACACGCCTGCGCGAGGTAGTAGGCCTCCATTTCCCAGGCTACGTGATCCTGTGGCACGCCTTTCGGATCTCCCCAGCGCGCTTCAAAGGCCTGCGCTGAAGCTAACCCTTCCAAACAGTCGCCATGTAGCGCGCACGTACCTGCGAAAGACTGGTCGCCGCCGTGCCGAGCGACGCGGATATGGCCAAACTCCGGATGCACGGGGTGACCGACCAGGGCGCCATTCAAATAGAGGCCAACACCAATCCCAGTTCCGACGGTCATATAGGCCGCACTGGAAACGCCTTGCGCAGCGCCCCAACGACGCTCAGCGGCGAGGGCGGCATTGACATCGGTATCGAGGTAAAACGGGATCTGCAGCGCCTCTGATAAAGCCGGGCCAATCGGCGCGCCTTGCCAACCCGGCTTCGCGGTTCCTGTGATCGTGCCATAACCTGCAGAGACGGGATCGATATCAACCGGCCCAAAGCTCGCGATCCCCAATGCGACTGGATCGACGCCGTGTGCCTGGCATTCTCGCTGAAACGCAGCCGCGCAGAGATCCAGCGTTTCTTGCGGCGTGGTCGTGGGAATACGCCAAGTTGAAACCAGTTCGCTATCGCCTCGCACAAGCGCGCATTTAAAGCTGGTGCCACCGGCATCGATCGCGGCGATAATTGGTGCAGACTTCACGCGCTGATCCTCCCGTCCTCACGGGATAGGCGATCAGCCAAAAACTGCAATCGTCTGGCGCCCGACCAGGATTGGTTCACCTTTCTTATTCCAAAGGCGCATCGACTGGCTGGAATAACCATCTTTGGCGAGTTGCGCAGTGTGCTGCGCGAAGAACCAACCGTCTGGATCTGTCGCGATATCATCCGTCATAAACTCGGCCATCCAAGTCATTGAGCTGATGCGAGCGCGTTCTTTGAACAATGACAGCACAGCTGGGGGCGGTGCGTCGCCGATGGCTAGCACGGCTGTGGCGTCTTGGGGTGTTTTCGGATCGAGGTGGCGCATCCAGAGGCCAATTGACGTTTTATCAGACCCTGATAGCGGTCGATCACCCAGAGCAATTAGCATATCGAAATTCTGCGTGAAGCCAGGGCGCGGGATGCCAGGATCAAAGAAAGGCTCGATGTCTTCCGGCGCAGGAACTTCTGGCATCGGCATATCATCAAAGTGGATCGCGCTCTCTTTGGCTTTGCCGAATGCAAAGATGGACTGCGCGGTGACGTCCGAACCAGATGTAATATCTACGCTCACAAAGGCTGTGTTTTTACCACGGCGCAGCAGCTTGGGTGTAATCCTGATGTCGCCGCCTACGGGGCCCACAAATGCGACCTGTGCCGACCGAATAGGCAGATCATCCACCAGCTCCATCGCGCCTTGTAGAGACAGCGCTGCCGTCAAACCGCCATAGGTCGTACGCCCCTGCATCCAGGTCTCAGGGATCTGCGCATCCACGCTATGATCGGGATGACGCTTTAGGCTGGAAAGCAGCTCTGTGTAGCTGGTCATAGTTGGCCCTCAGAAGAGAATTGTCGTTGCGGCGGAGATAGTGAGTTCTGATCCGGCACCAAGCCGTCACGCCACGTCACGAGGCGCAAAAACGCCTCCACCGATTAAGATGGAGGCGCATGATAGTGTTAAAAAGCCTCTAGTGCTGGCTTTCCGGCGTCGTGACCTTCAAGCCGTCCAAATCGTCACTGACGCTGATCTGGCAAGACAGACGCGAATTGGACTGAACATTCTCGGCAAAGTCGAGCATGGACTGTTCCATATCTTCCGGGGCGCCGACTTTTTCCATGAAGGCTTCATCAACATAGACGTGACAGGTTGCGCAAGCGCAGGCGCCACCACAATCGGCATCAATGCCGGGGATCGAATTTTTGATCGCCGATTCCATCACGCTCTCACCATTGGTAGCTTCGACGACGCGTTCTGTGCCTTCGTGATCGACATAGATAATTTTGGCCATTTCTGGTTGGTCTCCTTATACGGCGGCTGCCGCGATCTCTTTCATGGATTTTGATGTATCGCTAAGTGTTTCGGGTGCAAGTCGCGCGCCTGTCATTATCAATTTCTTAGACGCCAAGAACTCGGGCGGACTATTGATCGCATCTACCGCGATCAGCTTGCCATTTTGCAAATAAAAGACGGCGAACTTCCGCTCCTCTGGATCGCCGCGCACCACGGTCTCGTCATAGCCTTGGCTGAGGCCAGCGATTTGGAGCTTCAGGTCGTACTGATCCGACCAGAACCAAGGGCAATCTTCGGTCGGGCGCGGTTTGCCCATGATTGCGGCGGCAGACAATTTGCCTTGCTCAATCGCATTGTGGACGCTCTCCAGACGACCTTTGCGCCCATAATGAACGAGCGGCCGCGCGGCGCAATCGCCCGCTGCAAACACGCGGGGATCATTGGTGCGGGCATCTTGGTCAGTTAGAATGCCGTTCGAACAGGCAATGCCGGCTTCTTCGGCAAGTTCAACATTCGGCAAAATACCAATCCCGACTAGGACAATGTCTGCATCGAGCTCAGACCCATCTGCAAGAACAGCTTGGCTAACCTTACCGTCCGCGCCTTTTAGCGAAGCCAGCCGCGCACCGGTGCGAATATCAGCGCCCTGGCGCGTATGTTCGTCGGTGAAGAACTGGCTCATGATTGGGCTTGTCACCCGCGCAAGCACGCGATCTTCCATTTCAAGAACCGTGACGTCCAATCCCATTTGGCGAGCGACCGCAGCGGCTTCCAGGCCAATATATCCGGCGCCAACAATCACCATTTTCTGGCCGCTAATCATGCGCGGGCGAATGCGCTCCACATCAGCCAAATCACGCAGATCAAACACACCATCCAGATCCGCACCTTCGACCGGAAGTGCACGCGGCCGCGAGCCGGTCGCGATGATCAGCGCATCATAGTCGACCGATCCGCCATGTTCGAGTTCGACGGTTTGCGCGCTGCGATCAATCTTGGTCGCGCGCACCGACAAGACAGTGTCGATGTTCTGGTCTTCGTACCAGGCCGCAGGCTTGAAATAGAGGCGCTCTTCGGCAAGCTCACCTTTCATATAAGCCTTCGAGAGCGGTGGGCGTTGATAAGGCAGTGCAGCCTCTTCGCCGACTAACGTAATCACACCTTGAAAGCCGAACAGGCGCAATGATGCGCACGCTTGCGCAGCGGCTTGGCCACCACCTATGATGACGACTCTTTCTGCTCCAGACAGATCCACGACTCTACAACCCTCCCGAGTTAAATATTTTCATGACGCATGCGTCACTTTTTTGCAAGGCTCGACGCTGCGGCAAGATTTCCAGTTCTTTTCCACAAATGCAGACTGTGCCACAAGCCCCGAATGGATAAACAGAATTCTCAACGGATCATGGCGATGCTGCACGCCCGCTCGGGACACTTGGAAAACGGTGAACCGATCAGCCCGCCAATCGTCACCACGGCCAAGTATGCGCTCGCAGGTACGCCGAACACACCATACACGTACGGCCGCGATATCAACCCGACTGTTGAGGCTGCAGAAGCTGCGATCGCTGCGCTGGAGGAAGCCCCGGTCGTGGCGTTCCCATCGGGCATGGCCGCAATCACCGCCGCCTTGATGATCACCGCCAAAGCAGGGGATCGCGTTCTGGTTCCCTCGGATGGTTATTATGTCACGCGGGTGATGCTCGAAGAGATCCTGTCGGGTCATGACATTCGGTTCGACGCTGTGCCAACCAGGGCGTTTGCGACGACGGACCTGTCTCCCTACGCCGTGGTCTGGGCAGAAACGCCGTCCAATCCGGGCCTCGATCTGTGCAGCATTCGCTCGATCGCCGAAGCCGCAAAATCGGCGGGCGCCACCTTGGTTGTCGATAATACAACTCTGACACCGCTCCTGCAGCGCCCGCTCGACCTGGGCGCGGATTTGGTGGTGAGCTCTGACACAAAAGCCATGGCCGGGCATTCTGATTGCCTGTTCGGGCATGTCGCGACCCGCGATGACGCTCTGCTGGCAAAAGCCGCGAAATGGCGCAAAGTCTCAGGTAGCATTCCTGACCCGTTCGCCGCATTTCTAACCCACCGAGGTTTGATGACGCTCGAGATCCGACTTGAGCGCATGTGCGCAAACGCTACCGCGCTGATGAACGTGTTTGAAGACCATCCCGCGATTGAGCAGGTCAAATACCCTGGCATGGGCTTTGTCATCGGCCTCACTCTCGCAAACGAAGCGAAAGCCGAGGCCTTCATCAATGATTGCCCGGCGATCTTCGCCTCAACCAGTTTTGGCGGCGTTCATACCAGCGCAGAGCGTCGCGCGCGGTGGGGCGACAATGTCCCAGACGGCTTTGTGCGCTTGTCGGTTGGCTGCGAGCCGAGCGATGCGCTCATCACAGCAATCGAGGCTAGCCTTGCTGCACTTTGAGTTGCCCAATCTCACCGCGACGGCGGATCTGGCACAGAAACTCGCGCCCCTGCTGAAAGCCGGCGACGTGATCGCACTGCATGGCGGCCTCGGCGCGGGCAAAACAACCTTTTCGCGCGCCTTAATCTCCGCGCTGCTCGGCCAGGAGACCGAAGTGCCGAGCCCGACTTATACTTTGGTTCAGACCTATGACGGGCCAAGCTTCCCCATCTTCCATTTTGATCTCTACCGGATTGAAGATCCGAGTGAGGTGTTCGAGCTCGGCTGGGATGAAACGCAAGACGGAGTCGCCTTAGTGGAATGGCCAGACCGAGCCGGCGCGCATTTGCCCGCCTGGCGCCTAGACCTGCAAATCGATTTGGTTGGGGATAATCGCACGGCCCGACTGGAACCGCGGGGCGAAGACTGGCAGACTCGTCTGCATGAGTTCTGATCCAAATCGCAGCGAGCAAATTGAAGGCTTTCTCGGCAAAGCGAGCTGGGATCGCGCCCATATTGATTGGTTTGAACAAGACGCCTCGACCCGTCGCTATGCACGGCTCACCCAGCCCGGCGGTGAAACAGCGATCCTGATGGATGCACCGCGGATCGAGGATGACCCGTGCACGCCAGACATGACGCCGGCGCAAAGACAAGCCAAAGGTTGGAACGCGATGACACGCCTCGCAGCGAGCCGGGTCGATGCGTTTGTGTTGATTGCGGATCACTTGCGGCAAGCCGGATTACGCGCGCCGCAAATCTTCGCCCATGACGCCGATATCGGATTGGCGATCCTCGAAGACTTTGGTGAAAAGCGCGAATTCGCACGCTTGATCGAGCAGGGGATGGAAGAGGTCCCGCTCTATACCCGCGCGGCGCAGGACCTTGCGAAACTGCATCGCGCCGAGACGCCAAACACACTGAGCAATGGCACGGATCAATGGCCAATATTGGAGTTTGATCATGTCGCCCTCGGCGCCAATGCGGATCTGTTTGCAGATTGGTTTCACGTCTATGACGACACCGCGCGGATGACGGATGCAGATCGCGCGCGGTGGGAACAGGTTCGGGACAATCTCATCGAACAGGCGGTCGCCTTTCCGCGAGAATTCACGCTGCGCGATTATCACGCCGAGAACTTGCTTTGGCTGCCGGATGAACAGGTTGGCTTGCTGGATTTTCAAGACGCCGTGCTCGGCTGGGATGCCTGGGACATGGCCATGCTGACCCAAGATGCGCGGCGGGAGGTGTCAAACGAGGCCGCCGACAAAGCCATTCACACATATCTGACGGAGACCGGGAAAGAGGAAGCCGAGTTTCGCGAGCGCCTGGCCGTGATCGGGACATTGAATGCGCTGCGCATTGCCGGAGTATTCGCCCGTCTGATGAAGCGTGATGGCAAGCCGCGCTATGAAACATTCATGCCGCGCCAGAAGCTGATGCTCGCCAGAAATCTTGAGCACCCGAGCGCGGCCGAGATGCGCGCTTTCGTGGCCGACATAGCGCCCTCTATGATGGAGACTTTGCGATGATTGAGATGCCTCATACCGCTATGGTGCTGGCCGCTGGCCTCGGCACACGCATGCGGCCCCTCACAGATGCCACCGCGAAGTCTTTGCTTGAAGTCGCCGGGCGCAGCATGATCGACCGACTGCTCGATAATTTGGTCAGTGCAGGCGTGCAGCGAGCGATTGTGAACGTGCATTGGTGCGCCGATCTGGTTGAAGCGCACCTGGAGGCGCGCAAAGACCTGGAAATCGTCATCTCTGACGAGCGTGAGCAGGTCTTGGAGACTGGCGGCGGATTGGCCCTCGCACGGCCGCTTTTAGGCGACGATCCGATCTTCGTTGTCAACACAGATGCCTTTTGGGAACCGAGCGGCGCGGATCCGCTTCAAAAACTCGCACAAAGTTTCGATAAGGAACTCATGGATGAGCTGCTCCTGCTGGCGGACACAAAAAGATGTCTCGGGTTTCCGGGCGCAGGCGACTTTTTCCGTGATCCGTCAGGTGTTCTATCACGCCGCGGTGAAGCGCCCTCCGCGCCTTGGGCCTATGCCGGGCTGCGCATCTTAAAGCCGCAACTTTATGATGGCGCGCCGGTCGAGCCGTTTTCCGCCAATCGGATCTGGAGCGATTTGCTACCAAAAAGCCGCGTTCATGGCGTTCCGCTAGATCGTTTCTGGCTGCATGTTGGCGACCCTCAGGCCTTGAAGAATGCTGAGTTCTGGCTTCGGTGTCATGGCGCATGACGTTCGGCTCCGGAGACCAGGATAAGCGTATATTCTCGATCCCGGCGGGATCGGATTTTCTCGGTGATCTGGCCGACGCTCT
>JALUWJ010000134.1 GCA_027019605.1 Henriciella sp.
AGCTTCAGGACGCGAATATGTCTCGATCACGCTTGCAGACCCGCAGATCGGCCCGCGCAAGATCTACGCAAACCTCGCGCCCGTGAAAGGCAAGAAAGGCCGCCACGTCATCCTCTGGAACCCGCGGCGGGATTAGGGGGCGACCCAGTACACTTCAGCCGCTCCGAAGATCATCTTCGGGGCGGTTTTTCGTTGAAATGATTTGGTTAATCAGCAGGGTGAAAATTCACAGTCGGCTTATTGCGGCTATGACTGGCGGCTGTTTCCGGCATTTTTTGACATCTCGAAAAGATGACGAAAGGAGCCAGAAAACATGTCACGATCCTCGAAGAAATCCGCCCGCAGCAACGAGCTACCTGAACTCTTGTCAGCCGCCGAAGCCGCAGAATTTCTGAACCTGTCGCCCATCACCTTGTCACATTATCGCTGCCAGGGACGCGGACCGATTTATCGCAAACATGGCTGGCGTATCTTCTATGCCAAGCCCGATCTGATCGACTGGTCCAATGGGCAGCGCTGGTCCTCCACCGGCGATCCGATTCGCTAATGCCATGCGCTACCCGATCGCAATACTGACACTGGCTGGCCTTGGATTGATGGTGCTTGCCAGCTTTTATAACCCCCAGGATCGCTTGACCTGGAATCGGACAGCGAGTGCACCGACAGGGCTCTACTGGCTGAACGACGACCCATTCACCCTTGGCCGATGGGTTGTCGTTTCAGCCAGGAGCGATGATGCGCAGTGGGCTCAGGCCCAAGGATTTGTCGGTAAGGATTGGCCGCTTTTGAAGCAGATTGCGGCGGTGTCTGGAGACGAAATCTGCAGGGTCGATGGGGAGATTTCGGTAAATGGAATGACCATTGGCAAGGCAAAGACAATCGATTCACGAGGCCGGTCTTTACCGGTCTGGTCAGGCTGTCAGGTTCTATCTGAGGCTGAAGTCTTCTTGATGAATCCGCACCCAGATTCGCTGGATGGGCGCTACTTTGGAGCAACTGCTCTCAGTGATCTGGAGGGCGTCGCCGCGCTCATTTGGGAATTTTGAACATGACAATCCCGGCATATGGCGGCAAGACGCGGCAAGTGGCGGCGAAAGGCGGCATGGGAATAGACAGCGAGCCCGTCAGGGCAAGATTAAAGCCAATGCACCAAGAGGTGCATAAGTCATTGTCTGCACATCTCTTTTTTGGCGCCGTATGCCGCGAAATGTGGTGCACACATTTTGCTGAATCTTCTGAATTTATTGGCTTTTTATGGTGCATGAGGGCGCGATTGCTTCATGGTGGATGACTCTGACTTCACGCCGCGACTTGGCAAACTTCGTGACGTTGGCGCGGGCGCATCAAAGCGCTTTCGATCCCGAGTTTTCAAGGCGACGAAAGGCTTCGCCACGCCGCAAGGTAGATCGAAATTTACGGGAGCCAGATATGGCAGAGGCGGGGCGGCAGCAATGCACGCGCTTCAACGCACGCAGCGGCTGTCGCAAATGCGCATGCGCCGCGTTGTCGTGAAGGTTCATATCGCGCGCGCAAATGGCGGCATCGGTATCAGGGCTTATGGTCGCCATCTTGAATATATCCAGAGAGACGGCGTTGATCGAGGGGGGGAAGGCGGTGAACTCTATAGCCGCGACGGCGAAATCAGTGATGTGCGCAGCTTTGTCGAACGCAGCCGCGACGACCGGCATCAGTTCCGCATTATTGTGTCACCGGAAGATGCCCACGCGCTGTCAGATATGAAGGCCTCTACGCGGGCGCTTATGAACCAGATGGAACGCGACCTTGGCACGCGGCTCGACTGGGTTGCCGTTGATCATCACAATACGGGTCATTCGCACACGCATATCGTTGTCAGAGGCAAGGATGCGCACGGCGCGGATCTGGTCATCGCGCGGAATTATCTCACAAAAGGCCTACGGGCACGGGCTGAGGAAGGGCTAACACAAGAGTTGGGGCCGCGCCGCGATGTTGAGATTGCCCAGGCAAGGTATCGCGAAGTGCCTCAGGACCGGTTTACCAGCCTCGATCGTGCGTTGGCGAAACGGTCAATCGTAGGTTGGTCTGCCTGATCTGACTGGCCCAACCGTAATGTTAGGATCGACAGTTGGTTTATAGCGGCGTTCATGCCGCCTCCAACCTATAAGGCGGCATGAAGGTCGCGGGCAAGATGGTTCTCGGTGC
>JALUWJ010000135.1 GCA_027019605.1 Henriciella sp.
CGTCTACCACCCTCCAAAACGCCGCGTGATACGGTCGAGAAGAGCGAACACCCTGCAGAAAAAGAGGCCTGAACACGATCGAAGAGGAAAGCCCGCGCTCTAGCAGCAGAGTTTTTCAACAGAATTGGGCGACTTAAGCCGCTGAGCTAATGCCCGCTGAGACGCTGAGAGCAGTCTTCATTCCAGCACTTCAATCTCTGCAAACTACCGCCGTTGCAGCAGCCGCGCATCCTGCGGCACGGGGTCCTCGAACGTCTTGATCGTGTCGCTGACCGCTTCGGAGATCAGGTGATCGATCAGCTCTGGGAACAGCAAAGGCTCAGCCGCAGCTTCCCAGAGGAAGAACCCATATGAGCCAGGGATGGCGTTGATTTCGTTAAACCAGAGCTCGCCGGTCTGTTGATCGCACATGAAATCAATGCGCGGCGCGCCCCGTTTGCCGAGCGCTGTGAAGGTTTTGGCTGCATAATCATAGATCCGGTCGCGCAGCTCATCCGGGATGTCTGGATTGATGTCTCGGGTCAGCGACAGCATGCCCTCTGACGGCTTGAAGGCGCCTTTGGTGCCGCCATCGGCGGACAGATATTTCTCGCGAAAATCGAGCAATTCAGCACCGGATTTCGGGCGCTCAATAGCGGAGAACTTGATCTCTCCATCCTTGGCGATCATCGCGATATTGTACTCAACCAGGTTCTGAACCTGCGGCTCGATCAGCGCCAGCGTGTCTTTCTTGAGCACATATTCGATCAGCGGCCAGACATCCTCATTCTCACTCTTTGCCAGGCCGACACCGACACTTGATCCCAGATTGGCGGGCTTGATGATCACCGGAAACCCGAACGAGTCTCTGACTTCCCGCAAGACTTCTTCCGGCCGGTGCACGCGTTCGCGATCGACCGTGACTTGCGGAAGCACGTTCACGCCCGCCGCCTTGACCAGGGCTTTGGTCACGTCCTTACGCATCGCAATTGAGGCGCTGGAGGCGGATAGTCCGGTGACCGGAATGCCGAGTAGTTCGAAATAGGCCTGCACGCGGCCATCCTCGCCAAAGGTTCCGTGAAAGACGGGCAGGACGCAATCGACCGCCTGGATCACGGTGCCATCCATGGCGCAGACCACGGGACCATTGTCACTCCAGCGAAATGTCACCTGCTGCCCGAGCGGCGGACGCGGGCGATACTTGGCGATGTCACGCAGGCTCGAGCCAATCCAGAACCGATTGGCAAAATCCATATAGACCGGCAGCACATCGATGCCGCGAACGTCTGCAGCATCCATCAATTGGTGGGCACTTACGACGCTCACATCGTGTTCGGAGCTCGCACCCCCAAAAATCACCACAGTTTTCAACAGTTTTGCCAATTTTTCACCAGTCTTAAGTCTTAAGCGCGCTTACTGTATTAAAGAGCGAATCGTTGAGCGGGATCAAGCGCACCTATGAGCACTGCATTGAAGCCAAATTTGGTTCAAATTGGGGACGCGGCGAAGCCGGCCATCATATTCGGACATGGCTGGGGACGAACCTATAATGATTTCATCCCGGTCGCGGAGGCGCTTGCGCCGGTCGCCTGCAGCTATTTGGTCGATTTTCCAGGCTTTGGAGACAGCCCACGCCCCGATGAGGCTTGGGGCACTGAGGATTATGCAGACCATATGGTCGCGTTTTTGCGCGATGATTATGGCTTGAGCGAGTATGTCTGGGTCGGCCATTCCTTTGGCGGCCGTGTCGGCATGCGGATCGCCGCGAAACACCCCGGCGCAATCAAACATTTGGTCTTGGTCGCTTCCGCCGGTGTGCCGCGAACGCGGTCGAGCTGGCAAAAACTGCGCGGCAAACGCAAAAGCTGGGAATTTAAATTCAAGAAGTCGATGGCCAAATCGCCTGAGGCTTTGGAAGCGCTCGAGAAACAGTATGGCAGTCTCGACTATGTGCACAGCCGCGAGATCGGGATGCGGGACATTTTCGTGCGCACCGTCAATGAAGACCAGACCGGCACGTTGAACCAAATCACCTGCCCCACCACGGCGATCTATGGCGGCCAGGATTTCGAGACCCCGGTTGAAATCGGCGAGAAAATTGTCGCTGGCATCCCGGATGCAACCCTCGTCGTCTGTCCGCATTATGACCACATCTCGATCCTGGATCGTGGGCGTCACCAAATCGCGCTC
>JALUWJ010000136.1 GCA_027019605.1 Henriciella sp.
TGCTTGGCTATGGCGCTGACCCGATCGCCACATTTACCAACCTGATCCATGAAGGTGTGAAGACAAATCCAGGCCTCGGCATCGCCATAGCCTTTGTTGCGGTCAGTTTTGCGATCGGCCTATGGGACGATATTGCGACAGCCGGAACCAAGCTCAAACTCGCCATTCTGACCATCGCCGCATTCCTCGCGGCAGCTTTTGGGCTCACCGCATCGGCCTTTCAAACCCCCTTCGGAGACGTCTCGATCCGCATACTCCTGATCGCCGGGAGTGCAGCCTGGCTCATCGTCATGGTCAATGCTGTCAACTTCATGGACGGCTCGAATGGGTTGGCGATCGGAAGTCTCGCCATCATGCTGGCCGCATTGGCTACGATCTCGGCAACCTCCGGGACATGGACCGCAGCAATTTGGTGGGTCCCGCTGTTCGGCGCGATCGGAGCCTTTCTGGTCCACAATCTCCGCGGGCAACTCTATGCCGGAGATGCTGGCGCCTTGGGGCTCGGCGCATTGTTTGCGGGGCTCGGCTTGGCGTCTGGCCTGAATGTCTGGACGGTTGCGACGATTGCCCTGCCCATTTTGTTGGATGTGTTGCTAACACTGATCTGGCGCGCCAAGCATGGCCGCAATTGGCTAGATGCACATCTGGACCACGCCTATCAGCGCTTGATCGCCAGCGGGTGGTCGCATCTTGAGACCGCTGTGCTCTATTGGGGCCTGACCGCCACATGCGGTGGCATGGCCTATATCGCCGCATTGGCGGGCGGCGCAGCGCCATTTGCGGTTTTCTTGGGCTTAGGGATCGCTTTGACGGTGCTCTGGATCCGGCATCGCCGGACCGCCCAATTGAGCGATCTCAGCGGATAAAGCCGCGGCGCCGAACTTGGCCGCTTGCATGTTCGGACGGCAGGTCCATGCGACCGGCAGCATCAGGATTACCAGTGCACCGCCGACAATCGTCGCCTCGACCTGCCCGCGCCCGGTCATATTGGTCAGCCCGGCATAGACAAAAAACACGCCGCCCAATGTTCCCAAAAGACCCAGGATAAACAAGGCCACACGCCACGGCGCCGAATAGCCATACTCAATCTCTAGATCAGGATTGACCCGTTCGAAAACAGCGAGAATGGCTTGGATCAGCCCGAAAAAATCGTCACGCGCGCCGCCATGATCGGTATACTCGATCTTGGTCGTGCCGGCCTCGGACTCAAGATGCAGCCAAGCGCTGCGCGTGCCGCGATAGGAAACCGTGTTCCAGCTCGCACCCGTCACTTTGGCAAGATTGAGCGCCGCAGAACCGCCCCGGCGCATCAAATGATCATCTTTGATCGCCCAGGTCTGTTCCTTGCGAACGGGCGCCGGTTTGAAGCTAAACTCTCGCATCGGCGCCCCGCAGATTACATGTTTGGATAAGCCGGACCACCGCCACCTTCAGGGGTGACCCAGTTGATGTTCTGGTTCGGATCTTTGATGTCGCACGTTTTGCAGTGAATGCAGTTTTGCGAGTTGATCTGGAAGCGCGGCGGCTGGCCATCTTCTTCCACCCATTCATAAACACCGGCAGGGCAATAGCGCTGAGACGGGCCGTTAAACACGTCAAATTCGGACGCCTTCTGCAGGCCAAGATCGGCAACCTTCAAATGCTTCGGCTGGTCCTCGGCATGATAAGTGTTGGTGAAGGATACATTGGTCAGCTTGTCGAAGCTCAGAACGCCATCCGGTTTCGGATATTCAATCGGCTGACATTTGTCCGCAGGCTTCAGATACTCATGGTCCGCTTTGCCATGCTTCAGCTGCGGAATGTAACCGAAGCCGACCAGGTAGCGCATCCACATGTCTGGCATCCCGAGAACCGCGCCCGGCATCGTGCCGAAACGGCCCATCAGTGGCTTCACATTGCGCACGCGAGCCAGATCCGTCCAAACCCAGCTGTCACGGACAGCTTGGTCATAAGTTGAGAGCTCGTCGCCAGAGCGCTCAGCCCGGATCGCGCTGACAGCTTCTTCTGCCGCCAACATGCCGGTTTTCATTGCATTGTGCGTGCCTTTAATCCGCGGCAGGTTCACAAAACCAGCTGAACAGCCAATCAGCGCACCGCCTGGGAAAGACAGTTTCGGGATCGACTGGATGCCGCCGGACGTAATCGCACGTGCGCCGTAGGCTTCACGCTTCCCGCCTTTAAGGAATTTCGAGATATCGTCGTGATGCTTGTAGCGCTGGAACTCATCATATGGCGACAGGTGCGGGTTCTTATAGTTAAGGTGAACCACGTAACCGACAGAGACATAATTCTCGCCGCCTTCTGAGAAGTGGTAGAGGAAACCGCCGCCAGAGCCGTCTTTTTCTTTCACCGGCCAGCCAAATGTGTGCTGCACAAAGCCAGCCTTGAACTCAGGATGGTCTGCTGGAACTTTCCAGACTTCTTTGAGGCCAATGCCGTACTTCTGTGGATCGCAGTCGGCTTCGAGATCGTATTTCGCTTTGACTTCCTTGGTCAGCGAGCCACGTGCGCCTTCAGCAAACATCACGTACTTGCCGAGCAGTTCCATGCCAGGCTCATAGTCTGGCTTTTGGCTGCCATCTTCGGCTATGCCCATGACGCCCGCGACAACGCCGCGAACTTCGCCATTTTCACCATAAACGACTTCAGAGGCTGCAAATCCCGGGAAGACCTGAACTTCCAGTTCTTCTGCGCGCTCTCCGAGCCAACGGCAAACATTTGCGAGCGAGCCAATGTAGCAGCCATGATTGTGCATGAAGGGCGGGAAGGCAAAGGTTGGCATCGGCATCGAGCCATTAGGGCCAAGCAGCTTGTACGTGTCCGCGCCGACTTCTGTGCGGATCGGGCGATCATCACGGGTGCGCCAATCCGGGATCAGCTCGTCCAAGGCCTTCGGGTCGAGCACGAGGCCAGAAAGAATATGAGCGCCAATCTCGCCGCCCTTTTCCAAGACAACAACTTCAAGCTCTTCGCCTGCTTCATTGGCGAGTTGTTTGGCGCGGATCGCCGCGGCGAGGCCAGCCGGACCACCGCCAACAATCACCAGGTCAAATTCCATAGACTCGCGTTCGCTCATCACTTGTCTCCTCAGAAGTGGCGATCACTCTTGCGCGCCAACTTTGTATATTTAAGTATCTGAGCACCTCTTTAGCCAAAGTTTACAAGGTCTCAATGCCCCAAAATGCCTCTGCCGCAGCGTTAAAGGCACTCACCGAGTGGTGGGAGGATATGGGCGTGGAGGTGGATCAATCCGAAATCGCGCGCCTCAAACCGGTGCAAACCGGCGCAAACACTGGGCCCGCGCCATCTGACGCAGCCGCTACAGCGACTGACACACGGCAGGCTCCAACCTCCGGCCGCAATTCTCGAAAATCAGCGAACAAGGGGCTGCATGATTGGATTCAAGAAGCAGAATCCTTGGCAGCTGGCGCTGATTCGATTGAGTCTCTGAAAGCCGCGATTGAAAGCTTTGAAGGCTGCCCGTTGAAACAACTCTGCGAGAAAACAGTTGTCTATGACGGCACGATCGGGGCGCCGGTCATGGTGCTGGGCGAGGGACCTGGAGGTCAAGAAGATCGCCTCGGGCTGCCCTTTGTCGGCAAAGCGGGGCAGCTCTTGGACAAGATGCTGGCCGCGATCCAGCTCGACCGCAAGACCAATACGTTCATTTCAAACGTCAATTATTGGCGCCCGCCCGGCAATCGCAATCCAGAAGCCGATGAACTCGCCGTTTGCCGCCCCTTTGTGAACCGGATGATCGATCTGGCGCAGCCAAAAATCATTGTCGCCACGGGCGGTGTCGCCGCCAAATCCCTGCTTAACTCCAAGACCGGAATTATGCGCCTGCGCGGGTCTGAGCGCCCATTTGAGACGCCAGCCGGAACGAAAGTGCCCTTGGTGCCGATGTTTCACCCGGCCTATTTGCTAAGGCGCCCGCAAGATAAAAGCCGGGCTTGGCGGGACCTGCTGCTGGTGCAAGCGCGGCTCAGCGAAATGGGCGTGACGCTGTAAATGCCCGCACCCCTTTCGATCATTATTCCAGCGCTAAATGCTGAGGCCGTTCTGCCGCTTTGCTTGGCATCGCTGATGCCCGGTCTGGAGACCGGTCTGATCCGGGAAGTCATTCTGGTTGACGCGGGCAGCGAGGATCAAACGCGCCGTCTCGCCGAGGGCGCCGGGGCGCAGGTCATTTCCGCCCCTGAAAAAGGCCGCGCCGCACAAATGCGACAGGGGTTTGATCAAGCGCGCGGCGATTGGCTACTCTTCCTACATGCTGACACCGCGCTTTCGCGTGACTGGGCGGAACGCGCCAAATCCCATATCGCTGAGCGCCGCGACAAGGCGGCCGCATTTACGCTGGCCTATCGCTCTGATCATCCGATGGCGAGAACTGTGGCGCGCCGGGCGAATTGGCGGTCGCAAAAACTTGGCCTGCCCTATGGCGATCAAGGGCTACTGATCTCGCGCAAGCTCTATACAGAGATTGGCGGATATCCCGACACCATATTTATGGAAGACGTCCAAATCATCCGCGCGATTGGCAAGAAACGCCTTTCGATCCTGTCTGCGGAAGCCCGCACGGATGCCTCAAAATATGACCGCGATGGTTGGCGCAAGCGCAGCTGGCACAATGCTTACCTGATCACCCGCTATTTGCTTGGCGCGAATCCGGAGAAATTGGCAAAACTCTATTCGTAGTCAATTCGCTCGAAGGTGGACCATGACATTGGATGCAAGCTGGGATGATGAATTAGAAGCTGGCTATATTTATTTGCCAGATCATCCGGGGGCTGGAACGCCAGGGTGTGTCTCGCGCTCGATTGATGTATTCGCCTTGGATGAAACTCTACGCGGCGTACAGGTGATCCTGGACGTCGATGAGCATAACCGAGTGATTGGGATAGAAGTGGTTCGATGAAACGCCCGCAAATACTGATTTATGCCAAGCCCCCGCGCATTGGCCTCTCCAAGACACGACTGGCGAAAAGCATGGGGTCACCCGTCTCGGCGCGCCGGGTTGCGACAGCGTTGCAAGCGAAGACGATACGAGCCGCTTTGAATCCCGCCTGGGACACCGTGCTCTACACCGCACCAGACAAAGAACTTGCCAATTCCCTCGGCGGAATTTGGCCTGCACATCTCGAGCGCCGCAGCCAAGGCTCTGGTGATCTCGGCGATCGGCTCAGCAAAGGCTTGCGCGAGACGCCAGCGGGACCGGTTCTCTTTATCGGCAGTGACGCACCAGACATTTCGCCCGCCCTGCTCCGACAAGCCATCCGCGAACTGAGCCGCCATGACGCGGTGTTCGGACCGGCTCAAGAT
>JALUWJ010000137.1 GCA_027019605.1 Henriciella sp.
GAGCACTGCATTGAAGCCAAATTTGGTTCAAATTGGGGACGCGGCGAAGCCGGCCATCATATTCGGACATGGCTGGGGACGAACCTATAATGATTTCATCCCGGTCGCCGAGGCGCTCGCACCGGTCGCCTGCAGCTATTTGGTCGATTTTCCAGGCTTTGGAGACAGCCCACGCCCCGATGAGGCTTGGGGTACTGAGGACTATGCAGACCATATGGTCGCGTTTTTGCGCGATGAGTATGGCTTGAGTGAGTATGTCTGGGTCGGCCATTCCTTTGGCGGCCGGGTCGGCATGCGGATCGCCGCAAAACACCCTGGCACAATCAAACACTTGGTCCTAGTCGCTTCCGCCGGTGTGCCGCGAACCCGGTCGAGTTGGCAAAAACTGCGCGGCAAACGCAAAAGCTGGGAATTTAAATTCAAGAAATCGATGGCCAAATCGCCTGAGGCTTTGGAAGCGCTCGAGAAACAGTATGGCAGTCTCGATTATGTGCATAGCCGCGAGATCGGAATGAGGGACATTTTCGTCCGCACCGTCAATGAAGATCAGACCGGTTCGCTGAACCAAATCACCTGCCCCACCACGGCGATCTATGGCGGCCAGGATTTCGAGACCCCGGTTGAAATCGGCGAGAAAATCGTCGCTGGCATCCCGAATGCGACCCTCGTGGTCTGTCCGCATTATGACCACATCTCGATCCTGGATCGTGGGCGTCACCAAATCGCGCTCAGCATCAAAGAACAGTTGGAGGCCGCGTAATCATGCTGACGTCTCTATTCTTTTCGCTGTTTATCGTCAGCCTGGCTGGGTTTGGAATGGTCAGGATCAACACCATCCTCACCTATTTCCAACAAGAAGAGTATGACAGCTCACGCTTTCTCGGGGCTGTGTTTCGGGTGCGCTTGTATGATGTGCTGGCCACGCTCGGCTTGATCATCCTCTTCGCGGCGCAGCGTTTTATCGATCTCGGGCCTTATCTCTGGCTCATTGCAGCCGGATTGCTCGCGCTCATTGCTCTGCGCGAACGCGGCTATTCGTATAAGAAGAAGCTGGTGGCGACAGAGCGGCTGAAGCGTATTCGTTGGCTGGCGCGCGGGTTCTATTTGCTCAGCATCGGGCTGGTGCTTGTTCATCCCTATTCAGTGTTTGTCATTCTTCAGGCCGCGCCGCTCTTCATCATGCTCGCCAATCGCTTACTGCGTCCGATGCAAGAGCAGATCAATCAAGGCTTTGTGGACCAAGCCACCGAGAAGCTTGAAGCGTTTCAACCGGTTACGATTGGAATCACAGGCTCTTTCGGCAAGACGACGACCAAACATATCCTCGCTGAAGTTCTGGAATCTGCAGGCCCTGTTTTCTACAGCCCGGGCAGTATCAACACGGTTCTCGGCCTGACCCGAAACATTCGCGAGAAACTGCAACGCGGCCACAAATACTTCATCGCTGAAATGGGCGCCTATGGGATTGGGTCGATCAAACGCCTCTGTGATTTCTGCGACCCTGAGGTTGCGATCGTCACGGCGATTGGCGACGCCCATACTGAGCGGTTTGGCAGCATTGAGAACATCGCACGCGCGAAGTCGGAGCTGGTCGAACATGTCTGCGTGCGCGGCGGCGCTTCCGTCATCCCGGTCGAGATATTGGCGTTTCAACCGTTCGCTGACTTGAAAGAGGCGCATCCCGATCTCGTCAAAACAGTAGGGCATGAAAGCAACGCGGATTTCCAGATCACCAAGGCCGTCTTGGAAGACAGCAATTGGGCGATTGAGATCCAGCCGAACAATGAACCGGGCGCCGCGCCGATTCACTACACGCTGCCGCTGCTTGGTGATCACAATATCCTAAACTCGGCGCTGTCAGTCGTCCTGACCTATTTGGTCAGCCCGCAAACGGCGAGCCGGATTGCCGCCTTCTCGAAGGACGTCGAGCAGGTTCAGCACCGGCTTCAGAAAATCGATAATCCAGGTCAGCCGCTCATCTTGGATGATGCCTATAATTCGAACGAGATTGGCTTCAAAAACGCGGTCAAAGTCTTGCGTAAGCTTGCAGATCAGCGCGGCGGAAAAGCGATCTTAGTAACGCCCGGCGTTGCCGAACTTGGACTTGAGCATGACCGCGTTCATACGCGTCTCGGGGAGTTCGCAGGCGAACAATGCGACACGGTCGTCGCGATCAATCCATCGCGGATCGAAAGTTTCGTCTCAGCGGTAAATACAGACGCAACAGAATTCCACACCCGCGCGTCATTCGCTGATGCGCGGCGCTTGGTCAGCCAAATCGCATCTGAGCAAGACGTGGTTCTGTACGAGAATGATCTGCCGGACCTCCTGGAAGAAAGCCGGCTGCTTTAGATGGATCAGATGGGGCTAAGCCGCGCGGGCAAACGCGTGAATTCGGTTCAGCGCCTCGTGCAATTGCTCGATCGGCGAAGCAGACTGGCTCTGCTTGTCCTCAAACCATTGATCAGAATGAAACTTCCCAAGCGCCATTTCACGCGCCCGGTTGACGCGGCTCTTCACGGTGCCTTCTGAACATCCCAAGACTTCCGCGGCTTCCTGGTAGGTGAAGCCTGCGGCTGCAACCAGCAAGAAAGCATCGCGCTGGGTTTGTTTTAAAGTCTCGATCGCCTGCAGCATTCGATTGAGCTCTGAGCGCTGCCGCAAGCCGCACTCGGCGACGAGGTGCAGCTCGACGGATGCTTCCTGGTCGATGTCTCGAACTTGGTCGGCGCGCTTTTGCTGGTAATATTCGTTTCGGACAATCCGAAACAACCAGGCGCGTAAGGCGCCTTTCTCAGGATCAAACGTATCGCGCTTTTCCCAGGCCTTAAGGCATGCGGTTTGAACAATATCGTCCGCCCGGACAGTATCGCCGCAGAGCACTCGAGCGTAGGCTCGGAGGTGGGGAAGGTGCTTTTCTAGCGCTTCAGAAAACATCGCGAATTCTCTTCGTTTCTACTCACGATAGTTTTCGTTAGCTAATACTTAGTTTCTAAAAATACCGGTATCGGACGCCCTTTGTCTTGGTGTCCGCACGCACGAAAGCGCTCATTTGAAGCTCTCTCACCTGACTCAGGTTGTATTTTCACATATTATTCAATGCATTGCAGCGCGACCCGAGCCCCACCCAAGTAAGTAGAATATTGGTTCGCCGTGAAAACACCGGAATTAAAATTTTGATTTGGGAGAATTTGGAATGAGCGATCCGTTTCTAAGTTATTAACACTATTTACGTTTAATTAACCAACGCCACGGACATGTTTTGGTCAACGAGGGGCCGTTACATGTTTGCTGATGAACTTGAAAAACTCTTGCCTGAAATCCGCGCCTACGCACGCATGCTGTGCATGGACCGCGACCTGTCCGACGACATCGTTCAGAACGCCTGTTTGAAGGCTTGGAAAGCGCAGGATAGCTTCGATCCGCGCAAAGGATCTCTGAAAGCCTGGATGTTCGTGATCACGCGCAACGAATTCCTTCAGCACATGCGAAAGCACAAGCGCATGGACGTTCACGCGCCAACTGATTTCGAAGACTGGCTCACTCAAGATTGCCAAATGTCGACCCGAGCCGCTTGCTCGGACGCCATTAAAGAACTGTTCGCACTCAATCCAGATCAACGGGATGTCTTCATTCTGGTTGTTGCCGCAGGCTATTCCTATGAAGAGGCCGCCAGCATTCTCAATTGCTCCGTCGGCACCGTGAAAAGCCGGATCAATCGATCTCGCGAGAAGCTACAAGCCCGCCTCGCAATGCCCGATGATGACGCGGCTGAGCATGCCGACGACTCGATCACATTTTTGGGTCTGCAAGACGTGTTTGGCCGGGTCGATGCACTCGTCCGCCCTGCCGCCTAGCAGCGATTTTGTTGCAGACTGAAACTTTTTTGGAAAATTTTGGAACGATTTCGCTTCTTGAGACGTAGAGACTATGGAAACGCCCGTTTCCTAATCTCCATTATGAACTAACCCGCGCCGCCCTGGCGCGGGTTTCTTTTTAAGTTCTCCGCTAAAAACCGATTTTTGTGGATCAATTTCCTGACACGTCGGGAATGTAAACTGTTTTACAACCTCTACTAGAATATAAGGGAATACCCCTAGAACAAAAAATACCCCTACACACCTAAAACAAAAAATACCCCCGGAGAGAGAGAAAATGATTTCGTACCCACCGCCAAAGTTCGAAGAACAAAAGTCGGAAATTATGCAGCGATATCAAATTCTCTACGACGATCATGCTGTCAGCGCGAAATCATTTGCCGACTCCGTCGCGCTCGCTCTGGACACCCCTTTTGTTATGGTCGCCCTCACCAATCGCTATCGCACTTGGTATCATTGCGCGCACGGGCTCGGTGCTTATTCCGCCGACGATTTGCAAACCTATTTCGCGCGGATGCACTTGTCGCAATCGCGGTTCGAAGTTGCCGACATCAGAGAAGAGGAATTTTTCCTGAACCATACGGACGGATTGAAAATGCCAAAGTTTCAATCGCTCGCCGGGGTTCCTTTGACCGATCCAAATGGCAAGCGCTTTGGCACGCTCTGTATTGGCGACCGGAAGACACGTCAGCTCTCTGAAACCGAGCTCAATATTCTGTCGAGTTTCGGCAAACTGATCAGCAACGATATTTGCGTGAAAAGCGCCGCGCGATATGCGATCCGCGATTTGATCGAACTGGAGCATGAAAAATGCGACCTGTTCGAACTCGCGACAATTGATCCACTGACCAAAGCGTTGAACCGTCGCGCCTTTATGCGCTTCTCAGAGCGCGAGCTTGCCCGCTTCAAGCGGGATAATGGTCGCCTGTCGACGCTGATGCTCGATATCGACCATTTCAAACAGGTCAATGACGTCCACGGCCATGCGACAGGCGACAAAGTCTTGTCGAAAATGGTCGCCATCGCCTCAAATGTTCTGCGCCAAGAAGATTTGATCGGACGGCTCGGCGGTGAAGAATTTGCGATTGTGCTGGTCGATTCTGATGCGATGTCCGCCGCGAAGGTCGCCGACCGCATTCGCCAGGCCATCAAACAAGTCAAATTCCCGAGCGAAGCCGGTCCATTCAATGTTTCGGTCAGCATTGGTGTGGCCGAGCCGCTCTTCAATGAGGCGAGCATCAACGATTCCCTCGAACGCGCAGACGCTGCACTCTACAATGCCAAGCGCAATGGCCGCGACCGCGTTGAGATTGCGGCAGAGAATGTATCGCCGCACGGACATGCTGTGACAGCAGGCGTCTCGAGAAACCTCCCAAACTGACCCCGGCTTCGAGACGCTCTCGGCCCAGCTAAGAGCGTCTCCTGCCGTTCGGCAAACAAGACACACAAAAAAGCGCCGCTCGACTAAATCCGAGCGGCGCTTTTGTGTTTCAGGTTAGGCACGTCCTTCTGACAGGCCCTTCCCTTTTTGGCTTACATTGTGAAGTGATCCATCACGCCGACAATCCGGCGAACAGCGACCATATAAGCTGCGGTTCTGAGATCCGGGCAGTCTGGATGCGCCTCACGCACCTCGCGCATCGCGACATAGGCTGCGCGCATTGTGTCATCGAGGCCAGAGCGGACGAGATCAATCTCACCGGCGCCGCATTCCAGCTTCTTCTTCAACGCTGGATCGACACCATTCGGCAGAACAGCCTCTAGCTGATCCAGGAAGGCGCGGCTGCGCGCTTCTTCCTGACGACGCTGCATGCGTCCAAAACGGATGTGCGAGATATTCTTCGCCCATTCGAAATAAGACACGGTAACGCCGCCAGCATTGGCATACAGATCTGGAATGATCGTGTGTCCACGCTCAACCAGGATGTCATTTGCGTCTGCGGTGATCGGACCATTGGCCGCTTCGATAATCAGGCGGGCTTTGATCTTGTGCGCGTTCGAATAAGTGATCACGCTTTCACAAGCCGCCGGGATCAGGATATCGCAATCATATTCCAGACCCAGCGAGCCATTTTCAACAAATTCAACACCGGCAAAGGTCGAGAGCGGCTGACGCGCCACCAGGTGCGCTTTCAAAGCCTCGACATCGATCCCTTTTGGATTGAAGACCGCGCCATCACGCTCAACAACACCGACGATGATTGAACCATCTTCTTCGCTAAGGAATTTCGCGGCATGGTAGCCAACATTTCCGAGCCCCTGAACAACGACACGTTTACCGTCGAGCGAGCCGTCAAGGCCAGCGGCTTTGACATCATCAGCATGGCGGAAGAACTCTTGCAGGGCGTATTGGACACCGCGGCCGGTTGCTTCCGTGCGGCCCGCAATCCCGCCTGCATTGAGCGGCTTACCTGTCACACAGGCCCGCGCATTCATGTCGGTCGGGTTCATGCGGCGATACTCGTCCGCCATCCAGGCCATCTCGCGCTCGCCGGTGCCCATGTCCGGGGCTGGAACGTTTTGTGACGGATTAATCAGGTCACGCTTGATCAGTTCATACGCGAACCGACGTGTGATTTTCTCCATCTCGTGGGGTTCCCACTCAGTTGGATCAATAATCAGACCGCCTTTGGAACCGCCAAATGGAGCTTCGACGAGGGCGCACTTGTAAGTCATCAAGGCTGCGAGCGCTTCGACTTCATCCTTGTTCACTTCGATCGAGTAACGGATGCCGCCTTTGGCCGGCTCCATATGCTCAGAATGAACTGAACGATAGCCTTTGAAACTATGCAATTTCCCGCGCAAACGGACCGAAAACTGAACCTCATAGGTTGAGTTACAAGCCTTGATGGTTTGTGCGACGTCACCTGGCAAATCCAGCAAATCAACCGCACGATCGTACATGAGATTGACGCTTTCGAGGAAGCCAGTCGTTAAGGGTTTCTTATTTTGAAAATTCATATCTTCCCACCTTTCCTGATACTGAAACCATACAACACCTTGTTTTAGTTACAGATAATTTATTCAAAAAGTTCCAGCGGGTTGAGAAACTCAATCGTAATTGTGGTTTCTCAATCCCGCCAAATTCAATCGAGCGAATTACGGTTTCGTTTACCCGGAGATCCGCAGGTCTGAGATCGAAGTTGCGATTTTGCGATACGCATCGGTCAGTTCAGCCGCTGAATCGGGTTCGAAATAGAATTCCGGTCCTGAAGCGCAGTAGCTCAACACATCTCGGCCTGAACTCGGCGCACTCAAGGCGACCGCGTAGACTTTCACGCCGCTCGCTTTCATATTGTCGCAAAGATTGCGCGCTTGTGCATTTGACCGGCCCTGCTCAGGGAAAATCTCGGCGTTAAACGCACCATCCGTCATAAGAATAACCACTTTCGTACTGTCCGGCTCGGCATATGAGAGCGGTGCCGACGGGCCTGTAAAAACGCCGTCCCAGTGCTCAGACACCAAATACCAAGACCACGCCACACCGAGATGCCCGGCTGTGCCGCCGCCAGCTCTTAGGCTGTTAATGTGATTGATGAGATCGTTGCGCTTATTGGTAAGGGCAACTGGCTCGCTGGCGCTGCACTCATCACCATCATACCAAGAGTGGCCGGTCCGGTTCGGGTGTCCGGTATGCCAGACCCCGCCATCACGATGTCTTGGATCCTCTTCGAACCAGGCCTGCTGGTGCGCCAGATAAGCGCCGCTGCGAGGCTCTCCGTCGGTGAATTTCTCAGTGCCGTCGCGTTCCCAGACACAGGTTGAGGTCAGCGTATACTCGACTTCGCGAGGCGCATTTCCGTTTCCGCGTACGACTTCAAAGCTGATTTCCTCATCATATAGTTTCCGGCCGCGCCCGCGTTGCCGATCGTACAGTCTGACGCGCAACCGATAATCGCCTTCGCGCCAGTTGCGACCATGGTAGCGTCCACGCCGGTCGCCATACAGCGCATACGGAGAATAGTTTTCCGTCTGACGCTGATATTCGCGCCCGCGCAAATCAAGTCGCATGCTTCTGAAGCGGCGCGCACCAGGATTGTTTGCCGGCACTTTGATATCAATGCTGAGTCTCTGAGTGGTGCGATCATTGTTGCCCCAATCGGACAGCGCGATGACCGCATCATCACCTATTTGAGTGATCACCGAACCGCGATTGGTATCAATCAGGCTGATCTCCAGATCATCGAGCAGATCCCCAACATCCGTGCGATTGCCGGATCCTCCGCCATTGCCGCCAATTGTGTGCTTATAGGTTCGCGTGGCAGGCATGCCCGTCACCAACTCAAAGAACGGACCAGCGTTCACCATCGTATTGTAAGTGACCATGGAGAGGCGCGTATTTTCAATCAATTGCGGATTGGCATCCGGCGGCAGCAAAATATCAATCGCCTCGATCGCCGCGGATTTGAGGTTTGTCAGCCGACTTGAGCTGTTCATGGAGCCGGAGACGTCAAACATGAAAGCGACGTCGATCTTGTCGATCCCATACTCCGCAACGGCGCTGACATTGAAGTTCATTTGATCCTGCCCGACGACCCGCGTCAGTGAGGTGGCCTGCCGACAGCTAATCGAGGCGGTAATGCGCTCTGCGGACGTGCCGACAGCAACACTGGGCGCATCGCATGCCATGCCGCCGCCGATCGGGGCGAGTTGTGCATCGAGAAACGCAGAAAGCGCGGCACGCACTTCCCCATCCGTGGCGCCGGTCTGTTTCACACGCGCCGCCGCGAGCACAGCAGAATCAATAATGACCTGAACTTTTTGTTTCTTTTTGACGGTGTTTTGGAAATCGATCGCGAATCCCCCAACCGCAAAAATAGGGATGATCGACAACGCGAAAATAATCGCGACCTGACCCGTATCATCCGATAGTTTTTTCAATATTTTTTTGAGCATGGAACCCTGTTAGCCTCTCCATCGAGGACAACAGGACTAGCAAAGTATGGTTAATTCCCGCCTTGATTGATAACGGGATTTTTCTAGTCAAAGTAATATTTTGATCATATTTCGACCGCGCATTTCAAGCGACTTGTCGCGGCTTAATCCTGGTCTTCAAGCCAGGCTTTCAGCTTTTCACGCTCCACCGTCATAAGCGCGCGATCACCCCGTTCAACCAAGCCCAGCTCTTCGAGGCTCTTGATCGCTTTGGAGATGCTGATCCGGGTCACCGCAAGAATTTCAGCCAGTTCCGCTTGAGTAAACTCAATCGAAGGGCGGTGTTCGGTGATCATCAATATTCGCTTGGCCAAACGTACAATCAGTGGCTCAAGGCGCTGTTCGCGTAGGTACCCAAGCGCCACGAAAAAGCGCTCCGACAGGTCCTTGAACAGATACTCTGCGAAAGACGTATCCGCTCCGATTAATTCATACACTGTTTCGCGCTTGATCAGGACAACTCGTGTCTCATCGTCTGCAGCTTCAATCGCAAACGGATTGGCAATTTCCAGATGCATCCCGGCATGATGCAGCACCTCACCAGGCACGCGATAAATCGCAGTTGGCTGGCGTTGATCGCCTTGGAAATAGACCAATGTGGCTTTCCCAGAGAGCACAATCAGAAGGTGCTGATTGGTCTGGGCCAATTCAAGGATGGTGTCACCCTCTCCTGCTTCGAAGAACTCCCCATGCGTCTCAATAGACGCCCAGGTCTGGTCGCTAATCGCGGCGACGCGATCACTGGATCGGGGGGATACTTTATGGAGCAAATTGATCTCTCATTCTGAAACTATGCAGCTTTCTCGGTTCGCGGATCGGCGACTGAAACATCATCAAACTTAAACAGCGCGCGCAGGCCCTCGCGATTGCGAGACGCTTCTATCCATTCCACCAGCGCAAACCCTTTCAAGCGTTCCGCCCGTGCCAAATTGTGGGGCGCGTCCTCAAAAAAGCAACTGATCTCGACCGACAGCACCCCAGCCAGAATCGACAGATCACGCGACCGAAAACGTTCATGACCTGCTTCTCGCGCAATATAGTCAGCCTCTGACAAATTCAGTTGCTCTGCCATATCCGCCGCGCGGCGTTCACGCGCCTTTCTAACTGCTGCAACCCGGCCACCGATCGCCGCATCTAAAGTCTTGGATTTGAGTGTCATTCTTTACAGTGTCCCACGCTAACTCTGTAAACTACTTTACGTGGTCGCTTAACAATAGGTTAACATACTTAGCTCGACTGTGACGTGATACCGACGCAGGTCAAGACCTTTCACAAAAATACGAGACTGCAGCAATTGTTACAGTTCAGCGCTCATCAAAACAGTCATAATTTCGAGTTTCGTTGAACGCATATTCAAACATAGCGACGCCCCGAGGGCCGACCCACGCCCCTGTCTCAGCCGATTCTGTAAAGGCGGCGCAATACATTGGCTGATCGTTTAAGTTCTTGAGCGTGACCTGCGCGAGCACGGTTTTGCCATCACAGGAATAGGCCTGGGAAATTTGCACGCCGTGTTTCACGTCGAGCGAAGATCGCGGAAATCCAAACATTTGATCCAGCGATTCACGGCAGTCTTTTGCATCGAACCGATCGGTAAATGGCGTGGCTTGAATACGATTGAAGCTCGCCAGTCGCAAAGCATCTTCGCTGACCCCAGCAGCGGTTTCGCACCCGGCCAAAAGCACTCCAAACGCAGAGACAGTGAGCGGCAGTAAAGAGCGAGTTGGCATGTGACACTCCCGGTTATTTCGAACGCCCATCTCCGCTGAGTCTCCTTAAGAAAATGCTATTTTGAGTTGAATTGTGAGGCATTGGAGCACCAAAACGGATCGGTTAGCGATTGGTAAACATTCAACCTTATGTTGAAGCCAGTCAAAACCGATTCGACTGAAAGCCTGTGAGAGATCGATGACCACGCCCTCTACCTCCAATGAGAAATCGAACCGTAGCCCGCTGACTCTGCTCGCTACGACGGCACTCGCCGTGTCCAATCTCATCGTCGGGATTTTGCAGGATAACCGGTTTCTGGTGTTCGCGAGTGCAATCTTAGCTGCTGTTTTCGCAGCGGTTTATTTGCTTCGAATACACCGTCCAGAGGCCTTCAATCTATTACGATCTGCGGCATCAGGCGCGCGATCTCAAGATCGCCGCGGCCTGCCGCTTTGGGTGTTTGCGGCCATCCTGTTTGTCATCCTACCGGCGCTGTTCATGCTGATGCGCTATCTTCAAATCGAACCTTAAATACAATTTATAATTGATTTACGGATTTGGCGTTTAGTCGCTGTATGGACGCTATGACGACTGACTACGCCCCGGCTGACGAGACGATCGGACAAAGAATCCGAACCGCTCGCGTAAATGCCTCGATGACTCAGTCCCAACTGGGGGAGTATTTAGGCTGTTCCAGCCAACAGATTCATAAATATGAGCGCGGTAATAACCGCGTTTCGGCCGGTACTTTGTTCGTCATCGCGCAGGTCCTGGACTATCCAGTGGATTGGTTTTTCCTGGACCCGCAAAATCCGATCGGCAAAGACCCGCTTCTATCCGTACCGTATCACTAAAATCGCTCAGCGAGACAGGATCGCGGACGCATCGAGTTCGGTTGAGACCCCTGCCCGCGTCAGAACAGATTTGATCCGCTCGAACAGGTTCGGCTCGGCAACCCCTGACAGGCTGACATTCCGGTCGTCGCTGGAAACAATGAAATCGATCAACCCATCTGGCAAATCGCGCCCGGCCCTGAAGATCGGCTCATACCTTCCAATCTGAATGCCAAGCGCGCTTAAACCGTCACCATTTTCCTGGCGCACAAAGGCCACGGGCCGCTGCAAAACACGGGCATCGTCGATCCGCGCCCGCAATTGATCGAGCCGAGATGGATCCTGTCGTTTTTTGATGTCGCACAGTATGAGCAGGCACATTTAGGCCGCAACCTCATGCACATCTCCGCCGCGCTGCGCAGATTCTTCCAGAATGCCTGGCCGATCCCAGTCCCCTTCCGGGCGAATAATCGTCATCGGATCAGAGTTGAGGCGGATCGCCTCCGGATGAGCGCCAACAGAGATCTCCATCTCGCAATATTCATAGTCAGAGAAAAAGAAATTGGGATGATCGTCCAAAAGGCGGCAATTCAGCGTTTTTGACCACATCGGCCACAGGCGTGCCTGGATCTGCGCGAGCATCCGGCGATAGCCTTTTCGCGACGCCATTTCCAGGGAGGCGGCGAGCATAACTTTCACCACCCCGCTACCGCGAAAGGCGGGCAAAATGCTGACCCGCTCGATTTTACCAAAGCCAGCAAACCAGCGAAGCCGCAAGGTCGCGATTGGCTGCCCGTTGGAATAAGCGATCACGTGCGAGGCACAAAGATCATTGCCATCAAACTCTTCTTCGTAC
>JALUWJ010000138.1 GCA_027019605.1 Henriciella sp.
ACAATCGCGCCCTGCGCGGAACTGGCGGCGCCTATACGCCCCAGGCTGTGATCAATGGCGCGGCTGAAACCGTGGGCAGCCGACGGGGCGACGTTGAACAGCTGCTAACAAGTACGCCGCATGCCATGGCGCCGCTCATGATCTCGACAGACGGCGACGCGACACGCGTCGAAATCGGTACCTTCGATGTTCCGCTCAATCGACCGGCAGAGATCTATCAACTGACACTCTTGCCCGAGCAATCCACATCGGTGCCGCGCGGTGAAAATCGCGGCGTTCACTTGTTCAGTCGAAACGTGGTTCTCGATGCGGCTCAGATTGGCACCTATTCAGGCGAAGCTCTGTCCGTAGAGATCGAGACGCCATCAGCAGAGCATGGCTGCGCCATCATTATTCAAGAAAAGCGCGGCAATCGTCTTGGGCCAATTTTGGGCGCGAGCTACTGCTCTTAATCAGGCGAGCTTGGCGGCCAACGAATCCATAAATTCAGCCAGCTCAACATCCAGCTCCGTCACTCCATCGGCGTCATGTGTGGTGAGTGTCACCTCGACCCGATTATAAACGTTGAACCACTCTGGATGGTGGTCCATCTGCTCGGCTTTCAACGCGCAAGACGACATGAATCCGAATGCGGTTTTGAAGTCAGCAAATTTGTAAGTCTTCTCGATTGCGTCGCGATCGCCTGGCTTTGCAGCCCAACCTGAGAGTTTCGCTAAAGCCGCTTGGGCTCCGATTTTGGTCGCCATTACTCGCTCTCTTCTGTGTCTTGAACTGTCTCATGCACGAAATAGAGCCATCGCCCATCATCGGCAATCGCAGTGCGTAGGCCGGGATAAGCTTCTCCGGCCCTAATGCGGTCGAGCCCAGTGTCTCCGACCAGTTCGCGGAGCCGAGCGCGATCAGCAAAATCGAGCCGCTCTGGCATTAAGTCTTCTGAGTCTCGAGCCGCAAAATCAGGCCAAATATACCAGACCTGATCGCCGACTTGGCGTGTCCCGTACGGGCCATCCAAAAGCGCACCGAGGCGCATAAGAGGATCAAATCCGGTGCGGCGCAAAAGGTCCCAGTGCACACGGTGAGACTCGCCGGCAAAATTCGAAACAAAATTTTCTTCTGCGCGCGCCAGTCGGACAAGGCGCGAGAGCGAGTTCCGTTCGAGAATGGTGCGAATCTCTGAGATCTTTGCCTCAACCGGCTCGGTCAAAGGCGTAGTCACCTCTTCAACCTCGACCGGAGCCGTCACGGCTGGCGCTGCATTCACCATCATCCGAACACGCGGCGTGCCATCGCTATCGCCACAAGCGGCGAGCGCGAATAAGGTCGCGAGTGCTGGGATGAATGCTCTCATATACCCTCGAAACTGGTTGCCGAACGCAGATCTTGCAAGAGCTGCGCCTCATTCAACACTTTGATCGTATGCATTCCCATTGCGCGCGCCGGTTTAAGATTGATCCCCAGATCATCCAAATACACACAGCGCGCCGGATCGACATCCAAAGCTTCACACATCAAGGCATAGATGCGCGGGTCAGGTTTGCGGATGCCGAGCTTTGAACTTTCGATCACATGATCAAATTGTTTCATGATTTCGGAGACTTGCGCGGCTTTCTTCTCATCCGAGCTCATCCCAGCACCCTTCCCCACCGGAGCGTTATTTGTGATGCAGCCAACCTTCACATGCTGCTTACAAATCTTTAGCGCCTCGACGACAGCGGGGCGAACATCGCCTGACAAGAGCCCGAGAATATCTTTTCCTGGCACCTCGTGACCGAGCGCGCGGCTTTCATCTCGAAACAGAGCATCAAACTCATCCGCAGTGACTTCCGAGCGCTCGAGTTTCGCCCAAGCATTCTCCTGAATGTTGACGGCATTGACCGACCGAACAAAGTCTTTGGGAAGGCCATTGCGTTCTTCGTAACGTGTGAACGCTTCGAAAGGCGAGGTCGTGAACACGCCGCCAAAATCCCAAATTACGGCTTGTAGCTCGGTCGTCATTATTATCGTCCTATCTCGCGTCGATCAGTGTCTTCTTGTGGCTACGCTCCATAACCTCATGTCCGGCAGCTTCAAACCCCACAGCATCAAGTAAAGCCTGATCACGGTCCTCACCAGGATTATCCGT
>JALUWJ010000139.1 GCA_027019605.1 Henriciella sp.
TCGGCCTTTGCCGCGAGCCTGCTCTTGCCAATGGCCGCGAACGCGATGCCGCAGCAAGGCGGTCAGCAATTCAAGAATGTAATGCAGAACGCTTCGCAAGCGCGGCTTAATCGCAATGGCAGCAACCTATTACGCTTTGAAGCAGATCAAGATGCCACGATGCGCGGGGTATCGGCTCTGAACAGCTCAATCCGCACGAACAGCCTGTCAGTCGATGACTCGCTGATTTCCAACCTGGATACTGATCAGGACGCCACCGTCCGCCAGACCTCGGCTGTAAACTCAAATGTCGTGCTCAATCATGTCGATATGACCCGGGCGCGCTCAATCATGACCGAGATCGATCAAGAGGCGACGGTGCGCCGCGTCAGAGCGGTCAACTCAACCATCGCCGCAAACACAATCTCTATTCGCTAGGAGATGATGATGAAATGCGCAGACGCTCATAAATATGGCTGGGTGCTTTGGATCGTATCATTCGCATCCGCGAGCCTGGTCCTCACGCAACCGAGTTATGCTCAGTCTGCGCGTTTCACTCTGATTGATGCGCGCAACGGGCTCACCCCAGAAGTTCAAGCCGCTTATGCCGAGGCGATGGGCGCGATGGCGGAGACCCCGCACATCAAAAGCCGCATAAAAATTCTCGCAAATCCAAGACATGGCGCCGACTTCGAGGCCGTGGATGTTCCCGATCATGTTCGCCACGTCGATCTCGATGTCGATCTCATCCTGCAAGGCGGCCACCCTGTTATCAAGCCGATTGATCTCAATCATCTGCGCCTGGCGCGGCGATCGCCCCAACGCATCTCCCAGAAAACGACGATACGAGGACACTAGATCCATGCGCTTGCTCCTACTCTCCCTGACCCTTTTCGCCACCGGATGTGCCTCACTTGGACAAGTCGAACGCGATCCCAATGCCCCCGCCATGCGCTACTCTCATGCTGGGTTCAGCGTCGATGACGAAGCCGCGCGGGTGCATCAAAGCTTTGAAACGAAACTCGACCAAGCCCGCTCGATTATTTCTGAAACGCTGCCGGAAGGCGGGCCTGTCACGCTGGTCTATGTGACCAACACGCTCAATTTGGTCGACACGCCAACCTCGTTCACGCGCGACATGGGCGGCCCGGAAGCACCGACCGCACGCATCGCCGCCGCACAGCAATATCGTGGCAGCGCGCTACGTGTGATCGATCCGGACCATTTCTCCGCCAATATGGGCGTGGACTGCCAGAACGCATCGAACGGCGCGCGAGTGTTCCTCCTCAAAACTTATGTCAGCAATTATGATCCGGCTGTCCGGCGCCGCAATCATGGCCTGTCGCCTTTTGCCCAAGACGATGATCTCGGCCTCGATTTGTCCCGCCAGGACGGCTCCACCACAGATGTGTTCACCATTGAAAGCGAGCTGTCAGACTGTTTCGGTAATGTCTTGCGCGCTTTGTCGCCCGTGGTCGAAGTCTCGTCGGTCACGCATGGCCAGTCTGTGTTCTTCTTCTCAGATTTGATTGGCCTGTATGGCAATCAAACCCAGTCTGTATCGACCAATCTGAATGGCGCCAAGAAGCGCGCTGTGGAGCTAGTCGTCGCAGAAATGGGAATGTTCTTAGCCGGGATCCCGGACCGCGAGATCGATGCCGTGTTCGCAGAGCAGACCCCCGCCCCATCCCTCAATCAACCCCAAAAAACCTGGAGGTAGTCATGCAAAAAGTCATTCCGTTCGGCCGCCGCACACCTGCGCCAGATAGCCCCTGCCGAATGATTACGCCCCGCCCGGACGGAGCTGCCCTCGCACTTCGAGAGCGCCGGATCGCCGCCCGCGAAGCACATTGGTGCATCAGCTATATTCATAGTTTCGAAGCGGACGGAGAAACGCCCCGCGAGGTACGCGAAGTCATTCTTCTAGATATCAGCGACAGCGGCGCGCGGTTCCGATCCCGCAGCCGCGCAGCCTTCTCCGAGCGTGTTCTCGTCAAAGTCGCCAGGCTCGGCATCCATCGCACCGGACACGTCATCTGGCAAAAAGGCTTCGATGCCGGCATCGCTTTTGACCGACGTCCGCTAAGTATCTGAATTCACGGACGCACTGCGCACTTATGTTCTCGGCAATCCCATAGCCAGTATGCCCAAAGTCAGCCGCCAGCATTGCCTAACTAAGGATGTTTGGCGAGGAGGTTTAGGATTCCGGCTTTCGCGTCAGGTTCGTCCAGATTGGGCGCGTGTCCAACGTCTTTGACTTCGACATAGTCCATTCCGGGGGCTTGTTTGCGCATTTTTTGGACGATGTGTTTGGAGATGATATCCGACGTTTCTCCCCGGAGCGGCAGGCAAGGACGTTTGCGCGCCAGGCGCCGGAATGCGAACCAGGCAAGCATTGGTCTTGGCTTGGCCTCGCCCGCTGCAATCGGCTCAAATATCCCTTGATCATAGTCAGCAATGATCTTGCCCTTCTGCAGACGCAAGCAGCGTTCGGTGATTGTCCGCCATTGCGCGTCGCTCCAATTTGGATACGACACGCCGTATCGGTCTTTGATGGCCCGGATGGCATCTTCCCAGTTTTGAAAATATGGCGGCAGCGGCGCGTAACTTGAAATCCGC
The DNA here is from genome assembly GCA_027019605.1 of Henriciella sp. Taxonomy (GTDB): domain Bacteria; phylum Pseudomonadota; class Alphaproteobacteria; order Caulobacterales; family Hyphomonadaceae; genus Henriciella. Next base: position 2,599 of record JALUWJ010000139.1, read on the forward strand.
TCGACCCCGGCCGGATCAATCTCAGGTCCGGCATCATTCAAGATCGCACTTGCAATCACTTTGCGCTTCATCAGCCCCAGTGTGAGCGTAATGATCGCGCCCATGGATGTCCCTAGAAACACAGCTTTCGGAATATCGTGCACTTTGAGAAAGCGCTCATTGACGCCGGCATCGCTCCGTCAGAAGCAAAAGCGCGCGCGATAATGATCCACGGCTTCATCGTCATCGATGGCAGCTTGCCGGGAGAGCGGGATCAAGACACGATCGCCATGTGTCGCGCCTTGCTGGTCCCGGCATCAAGTCAACCTGCGACCTTATTCTCCCTGCTGGATCCGTCGAACCGTTTCGCGGAGCATGACATCCTCCGCGCCGCGCACGGCCGGAACGGTTATCACCACATCCGGGGTGACAGGATGAGACCTAGTTTCTCCATTTGGACGGATGATGTGCGCCTTCGGATATCCCACTTTGAAATTGGAATGAGGCAACGAAAAGTGCTCCATGGCGCCATAGGTCGTGGCCATATCCCGTGTCTCTTCGCCGTAAATTGTACCGAAACCATAGTCTTGGATCATGGCCGCAACGGTCACGGCATTTGAATAGCTAGACCGGTTCACGAGGACATGAACATGACCTTGAAACCGCTCCCCCTCGCGCGGCGCAGTTTCAGGAATCTCAAAAGAAACCATATCGCCATTCTCAGCACTCGCGAAAAGATCAGCAAAGGTTTGCGACACGCCGCCTGCCGCGGAATCTCTCAAATCCAACCGCGCTTGGTTAGAGGCGGTAGTCTCGTCGCTGACGCGAATCCTGAAGTCGGAGGCAAACCGGAATGGCTCGGTGGCAAACCATGAGACCACCGGATCTGAGAAGGATACGTCGCCGCCGGGATTGTCTCTTAAATCTAGAATGAGATGTTCGGTGCCATTCTCAAGAAATGAAGCGAAGGTGTCGTCGATAAAGCCCTGATAGGCGGCCAATGCATCAGCATTGTAAACGTCTTCCGCCGCCTTAGCCTCAAAATCTAAGAATGGCCCTGGTCGCAGATATCCGATCTCATCATCGATTTGTCTCGCCTCGCGCCCAGACAGCTCAAACCCCGATTCAAGCTCAATATTTTCTCCCAAGGCTTCAAGTGTCACCGCCGCCAGAGTGACTGTAACGGGGGCTCCATCTCGTTCCACAGTCACTTCAAATTGCGACCGCTCGCCATATGCGAGCCAAAAATAGTAGAAATCGCCCTGCCCCATCAACGAGTACGCCAGAGCCGGTGTTTCGGCAGAGATGAATTTTGTCACTTCCTGCATCCATATCGGGTTGGCTTTGCCATCGATCGATAGAAGTCGATCGCCGGGCCCCACCCCGCTGTCCGCGGGCGCACTTGCCACCAAAACCTCGCCTTGCGACACGCTCAAACTCAGTGGAAACAATTTCCCGTCGCGGGTCACATAATCTGACCAAGCCGGACTAAGCCCCTCTAACCGCGTATGCCCGTGATTGGCGAGCGCAGCGAACTTTTGCAGATCACTGAACAACTCACCCTCAGAGACGGACGCATGATAGTGCGCGTACAGCTCTTCGTAGTGGCGATCGAAGACAGCCTTTGGAGTCGATGCGAACAGGTCTGCCTCCGCAGACTGCAGCCCGGTATACAGACGCTCAAGATCCGCTCTGGCTTGTGCCGGCGTGAACTCGTCTGCTTGCGCGCTCGGCACAAGCGAGGCACAGATGAGCAGAGAGAAAGACGCACACCGTGTGCGGGCAAATGAGTGCAGGGTTTGAAACATGATAAACTCTTCTAGTAGCCAATTTAGCACCGCCGCGAAGGCAGCAATGGAATGATGATCGCCCTTGCCCGTTCGCTTGGGAAAACGCCATGACCACCTCCTCCTTTCCAAATGACCTTTTTATTCCACCAATAATTCAATGAGTTACCGGCGTTGAAATCGAACACACTCATCATTGGCGAATGGACGATAGACGCGCGGAGCAACCGTATTTCCGGGCATGGAAGGACCGTTGAACTTGAACCGCGCGTCATGGATCTCTTGATGCTGTTTGCAACGCGCGCCGGTGACGTCATTTCGAAAGCCGAAATTGTGAGCGCGATTTGGAAAGAGGCGCACGTCAATGATGACGCCCTCACCCGCTCCATCTTCAAGCTCCGCAAAGCCCTGGACGACGACGCCCGCGCGCCTCATTATATCGAAACCGTCTCCAAACGCGGATATCGTTTGATCGCAGACGTCTCGAGCGCTGCCGCACCGCAAGCCACAACATTAAAAACTGTCCGTACAGGCCTCATTGCAGTTGCTGCGACAGCGATAGTGATTGCAGCCATCACCATGTTGAGCCCAGTATCTTCGTCGCCAAAGACAGCCGAGATCGACCCAAATAAAGATGATCTCCTGATCATCAGAGCAGATGGCTTCTACAGCCAGTTTACACGCGCGGACAATGAAGCGGCCTTACGAATTTATGAGGCCGTCCTCGCTGATGACCCCGAAAATGCAAAGGCGCTTGCTGGCCTGTCTAACGCGATCGCGCAGCGTGTCATTCGCTATCAAGGCCCCGGCAGTGACGGCGACCTGGGCCGCCGATCCCTGACCGAAGCACTCGAAAGTGGGTGGCTCGACCTACCTGAGGCCAAATCTCGGCTCCAACGCTCAATCGCGCTTGCCGAAAAGTCGACCGAACACGACCCGCAGCATACACGCGCATGGCGCGCGCTCGGGCTCGCACATTCCGCCAATCAGGACTACCAAGCGGCTCAACGCGCTTACGAAAGAGCCTTGATAATCGATCCAGAGGATTGGGGAACGATGATCAACCTTTCCGAACTCAGCCGCCTGACTGGCGAGCCAGAAAACTCCGTGTCGTATCTTGAGCAAGCATGGCTCTCGATGGAGCGAAAATTCGTCTCCAATCCCGTCGCGATCCGGCCGTGGCACAGCTCAATTGGGCTCGCCGTCGCCGAACATCACGCAGACGCTCAAGCCTGGGACGAGAGCAAGCTTTGGTTTCAGCGCGTGCTGTCACGTGACCCGCTGAATGCCGAAGCGGTCCGCGGTCTCGCGGAGGTCCTGCGCCGTCTCGGTGAAACGGCGCGGGCGCAGCTCCTTTGTGAAGACTTGGAAGCTGCGACCTCGAACACGTGTTGAATAAGGCGCTGAACCCTTACCAGAGCCCGTATCGCTGGACCTCGGCTCTTCCGACCACCATGTGATGTACCTCGTCTGGACCATCCGCAAATCGGAGATGGCGCATATCGGTGTACAAACCAGCAAGTGGGCTCCATTGGGAGATCCCCGTTGCGCCGTGGATCTGGATCGCATCATCAATGATCTGACAGACTTTTTCAGGCACCATCGCTTTCACGGCACTGACATAGACACGCGCCTCTTTATTACCGAGGACATCCATCGCTTTAGCCGCCTGCAAAACAGCCAGACGCATAGCATTGATTTCGATCCGGGCACGGGACACTTTTTCGAGATTGCCGCCGAGTTTGATCAGCTGTCGCCCAAACGCTTCGCGCGTCGCACCGCGCTTGACCATCAATTCCAGCGCGCGCTCGGCTTTACCGATTGAGCGCATGCAATGGTGTATGCGGCCAGGCCCAAGGCGAAGCTGTGAAATCTCAAAGCCGCGTCCTTCGCCCAGCAGCATGTTCTCCTCAGGCACACGAACATTGTCGAAGACGATGTGCATATGTCCGCGCGGCGCGTGATCTTCGCCGAAGACTTGCATGCCTTCGAGAATTTTGACGCCGGGCGTATCAACCGGAACGAGGATCTGGCTCTGCTGTTTATGCGGCGCTGCATCGGGGCTGGTTTTGACCATCACGATCATGATCTTGCAGCGCGGATCGCCGGCGCCGGAAATGTAGAACTTCTCGCCATTGATAACCCATTCGCCATTCTCCAGCTTGGCGCTGGTCGAAATGTTCTTGGCGTCTGAGGATGGCAGAGCAGGTTCCGTCATCGCATAAGCAGAGCGGATCTCGCCATTCAAAAGCGGCTTCAACCACTTTTCCTGTTGTTCAGGCGTACCGACGCGCTCAAGAACTTCCATATTGCCAGTATCCGGCGCGCTACAATTCAGAGTCTCGGATGCCAGCGGATGTTTGCCGAGCTCAGCCGCGATATAGGCATAATCGAGATTGGTCAGACCGGTGCCGTATTCGGTTTCCGGCAAAAAGAAGTTCCAGAGTCCCGACTCCTTGGCTTTGTTCTTCGCGCCTTCGAGCAATTCCAATTGGCGCGGATGCCAAGACCAGCGATCTTCTTTCTCTTTGTCCAACGCGAAGAATTCCTCGCTGATCGGCACGACATTATCCTCTATGTGTTTAAGCACGGCGTCCATGAGCGGGCGGGCTTGTTCAGACATGGCGAGATCGAACAGGTCAGGTGTATCAGTGTGCACGGGCATTCCTCCAAAAACGTCCGTCTACAGTGTGCAGACGGGCAATACTGGATCGCAATTAGGCACAAAACCAAATCCGTATCTAGCGCTGACGCCGCAGGAACACGTCGGATCACCCCGCGCTTTTGAGGCGTTGGAACACCGCTCAAGAAAAAGCCCTCCCCCTTATCAAAGGAGGAGGGCTCTTTGTGTTTTGCCGAGAAACGCGCTTACGGGCGCGGCGGGGCGTATTTTGTCAGGTTGATGCCATCGACGGCGGCAACATACTCATCAATGGTTGGCGTACGGCCGAGGATCGTGGACAGGACCACGACCGGCGTAGAAGCGAGCAAGGACTCGCCCTTCTTCTCGTCGCTGTCAGCCACAACGCGGCCTTGGAACAAGCGGGTTGATGTCGCCATCACCGTGTCGCCATTCTCAGCTTTTTCCTGGTTCCCCATACAGAGGTTACAGCCAGGGCGCTCGAGATACATAATGTTCTCATACTCGGTCCGCGCCGTGTTCTTTGGTGAGTCGTCGTTAAACTCGAAGCCAGAGTATTTCTGGAGGACGTCCCAGTCGCCTTCTTCTTTGAGCTCGTCGACGATATTGTAGGTTGGCGGCGCGACAACGAGCGGCGCTTTGAACTCAACCGTCCCGTTTTGCGCTTCGATATTCTTGAGCATTTGCGAGATGATCTTCATGTCGCCTTTGTGGATCATACAAGATCCGACAAAGCCCAGGTCGACTTCCTTCGTCCCCTCATAATATGAGATCGGACGGATCGTATCGTGGGTATAGCGGCGCGAAACATCATCATTGTTGACGTCCGGGTCAGCAATCATCGGCTCGTTGATCTTATCGAGATCGACAACGAACTCAGCGACATATTCAGCGTTCTCGTCAGGCATCAGAGGCAGACGTTCACCAGAACGAATCTCAGCGATCCGCTTGTCAGCTTTCGCCACGAGACCTTTCAGAACGCCTTTCTCATTGTCCATGCCTTTTTCGATCATGATGCCGATCCGGCTTTTCGCGATCTCAAGTGACTCGATCAGAGTTTCCGGCTCGGAGATACAGATCGAGGCTTTCGCCTTCATTTCTGCGGTCCAGTCGGTGAAGGTGAAGGCTTGGTCAGCAAGGAGCGTTCCGATGTGCACCTCAATGATCCGGCCCTGGAAGACATTGTCGCCGTTAAACTCGTCGAGCATCTGTGCTTGCGTCGCGTGGACGACATCACGGAAGTCCATGTGGTCTTTCAGCGTGCCCTTGAAGGTCACTTTGACAGATTGTGGGATCGGCATAGTCGCCTCACCGGTCGCGAGCGCCAGAGCCACGGTGCCGGAGTCAGCGCCGAAGGCGACGCCTTTCGACATACGCGTGTGCGAATCACCGCCAATGATCACGTCCCAATCATCGACCGTAATATCGTTGAGGACTTTGTGGATCACGTCCGTCATCGGGTGATAAACACCCTTAGGATCGCGACCTGTGATCAAGCCAAACTTGTTCATGAAGCTCATCAGCTTAGGCGTGTTACGCTGGGCTTTCAGATCCCAAACCGACGCGGTGTGACAGCCAGACTGGTATGAACCATCGACGGTTGGTGAGATCACCGTCGCCGCCATCATTTCAAGCTCTTGCGAGGTCATCAGGCCTGTTGTGTCCTGAGAGCCAACAATATTCACTTTGACGCGAACGTCCGAGCCAGCGTGCAGCGTTTTGCCAGGCGCAACGCCGACAGCGTTCCGATTAAAGATTTTCTCAACCGCTGTCAGGCCTTTGCCTTCATGCGAAACCTCTTTTGAGGTCGCGTATACGCTTGGCGCTTCGATGCCGAGAATGGCTGCGGCTGTAGTTTGAAGCTTCTTGCCGAAGACAACGGCGTAAGACCCGCCAGCCTTCATGAACTCGACTTTTTGAGGGGTCAGCGCAGAAGCAATGTCGACCAGTTCTTCGCTTCCATCTTCGTTGTAGAGCTTCTTGGTCTTGGTATTGATGGTCAGGACCGTGCCTGTGTCGACCGAGTAAAGCTGCTCCAGAACCGGCTCGCCATCTTCGTCGATGACAGGGGCGCCGTTATGATTGAGCTTACGCGCCCAGTTTTGCAGATCAACGCCGATCCCGCCGGTCACACCAACCGTGGTGTAGAAGATTGGCGAAATGCCGTTCGTACCGCCAACAACTGGCGCGATATTGATGAATGGGACGTAAGGGCTTGCCTGAACACCGGTCCAGAGCGCGACATTGTTCACACCCGACATCCGCGATGAGCCAACGCCCATGGTCCCTTTTTCAGCGACCAGCATCACACGCTTGTCTGGGTGCTGAGCTTGCAGCGCTTTCAGAGCTTCTTGCTTTTCTTGGTCATGCTCGAACAAGCATTTGCCGTGGAGCTCTCGGTCTGAACGTGAGTGCGCGTCTTTACCAGGTGAGAGCAAGTCGGTGGAAACGTCACCAACCGCGACCACGAAGGTAACAACTTTGATCTCTTCTTCGACCTCAGGAAGGTTGGTAAAGAACTCAGCGTTTGCATAGCTCTTCAGGATGTCAGTTGCCAGGGCGTTGCCCGCTTTGTGCGCGGCTTCGAGACGGTCTGTGTCTGCCTCATACAAGAAGACCTGTGTCTTCAGCACTTTAGCGGCTTCTTGCGCGATTGCTGCATCATCACCGAGCGCGAGATCGAGCAAAACCTCGATCGAAGGTCCACCCTTCATGTGCGACAGGAGCTCAAACGCGAAAGTGGGGGTGATTTCCGCAACCTGTTCTTTGCCGAGGATGATCTCTTTCAGGAACGCTGCCTTTGTGCCAGCGGCGCTGGTTGTGCCGGGAAGCGTGTTATATATGAAAAAGTTCAAAGACTGTTCGCGGTGAGCGTGCCCGGTATCTTTAATTTGCGCGATCAGCTCAGCGACCAGCGGCGCATCTTCAATCGGCTTCGGGTGAAGGCCGTCTTTTTTACGGGCTTCAATTTGCTCTAGATATTCTGTGTACAGGCTCATTTTCTGTGCGGCGTCCTTTTTTTTGTACCAATGGGGGATGTGGCCGCGCGTCATTCGTCGCGCCATTCATCACGAGTCTCTGCGCCCATGTATTTAAGCTACCCCTGCTATGCAAGCCAGTTCACGCGGTTTTACAAAGGTTTGTTCATGATTTGAGCTGGTCCAGATTGCCGCGTTCCTCCCAGACGAAGCGCATATGGGGCAGTGAATGACGGATCGGATCCGCTTTCGGCCAGACAATTCCACGGCGTCTTGCCTCGCAAGGCCTTAATTGCGAGTACAGGCGCACCTGCTCCGATTGGAGCCCTTGCCGAGGATGCCCTTTGACTGCCTCTATTCGACTAGACACCGCCGATCCACTCGCAGAGATCGTTCTGAACAAACCGGCCAAACGCAATGCTCTGTCCGTCGATATGTGGGCGGCAATCCCAGATCTTGTCGCGCAAGCGGTTGCAGACCCAGCGACCAAAGTCCTGCTCATCCATGGCGGCGATGCGGGCGCGTTCGCAGCCGGCGCTGATATCTCCGAATTCGAAGAGACCTACGCCACCAAACAAAACGCCAAAGCTGCCGGCGATGCCATTGCAGCTGCACTGAACGCTCTTGAGACTTGCCCGAAGCCCACCATTGCCGCGATTGATGGCGCCTGCGTCGGCGGCGGCGTCAGCCTTGCCATGGCATGTGACCTGCGGGTTGCTAGCGCGCGCTCGAAGTTTGGCGTCACGCCCGGCAAACTCGGATTGGTCTACCCAGCTGGTGACACGCGGCGTTTGCTGCAAGCCATTGGCCCAGGCGCAACCAAGGATATTCTCTTCACCGGACGGATATTTCCGGCCACTGAAGCCAAGGATATGAAGCTGATCGACCGTCTCGTCGATGATCAAACAGCGCTCGAAGCCGCCCGTACATTTGCGGGAGAGATTGCCGCGATCTCACAATGGTCGACCCGCGCGATCAAACAAATGATCAAAGGCCTTCAGTCCGGCTGGACTGACACAAGCGAAGAAGCGATCGACTTGTTCGTGGAAGGCTTCTCAAACGAAGACTTTCAGGACGGCTACCGCGCCTTTCTGGAAAAACGTGCTCCGAATTTCACGTTCCGATAGCAACACTGCCGTACAGAACGAGATTTACACAACCAGAACCCCACGCCACTGTTCAAACAATGAGCTCCAAAACCCTCGAAACGGCTTTTTCAAACTTCCGGGAATCGCTTCCAGAGCGCGCGCGATTGTATGTGGCGGGGGGCTCTGGAGAGCCCTTGCCACTCGTCGATACGCTTCGAAGCGCGCCCGATCTGGCAAGCGGGGTAACGTTTCTGGGCATTTGGGTTCCCGGCATCAACCAAACAGATTGGGCAAGCCTGCACCCGACAGCCAAAGCGGAAAGCACTTTTGTATCGCCCGCGCTTCGTCCCTCCTTTGATGCCGGGCGTACGCGGTTTCTTCCTTTGAGCTATACTCAAAGTGCGGCTTGGCTCTCGCAAACACCGCTCGACGCGGCTGTGGTCATGATCAGCCCGCCTGATGCGAACGGCATGGTGTCTCTGGGCCTCTCGGTAGATTTTTCACCGCTAATCCTCGACCGCCCAGATGTGCGGGTCATGGGCATCATCAATCAGCAGCTCAAAACGCCGACCAACGGCCCAAAATTTTCGGTTGAACGGTTCGATACAATCGTTGAAGCCGACCACCCATTGGCGAGCGTCGCTGAAAATGATTTACCGAAAACCTATTCGCAGATTGGCGCCCATATCGCTGGCCTGTGCAGTGATGGCGACACGCTTCAATTCGGCCTCGGCAATGTCCAGCAAGCCGTTTTGAAAGCGCTCCGCAATCACAGAAATCTCAAACTCCACGGTGGAATGATCTCAACACCGCTCGCAGCCCTGATTGATCAAGGCGCGATTGCAGGCGGGCCGGGCGCCATCACCACTGGCGTCGCGATCGGCACGCCAGATTTCTACGAACGTGCGGCGATGGACGGGCGCATAAGATACGCGCCGGCGACCCACACGCATGACATCCCGACACTCGCGCAGCTGCCTAATTTCAAAGCGATTAATTCCTGCATCGAAGTGGACTTGTTTGGACAAGCGAATGCCGAGTTCATCAATGGGCGCCAGATATCTGGCACTGGCGGCCTGTCC
>JALUWJ010000140.1 GCA_027019605.1 Henriciella sp.
CGATTATATCGAGCTGTTCTACAATCCGAAGCGCAGGCATGCTAAGAACGGGATGCTGTCACCCGCCGAGTACGAAATGACAGCACAATGAAGCCGCAGGGCGTCTACATTCTTAGGGGCACATCAAACGTCATGACTTTTCCTTTCCATTTAGGTTTGGTTAGCGCGGCTTACTGAGCGCCGATCAACGCCAAGGCGGCACCTTGTGGGTCCATTGCCATAAGGGTGAAGTCACCGCCTGGTATTTCAATCGGCTCACTCAGCGTTTGGCCACCATTCGCGTTGATATAGTCGGCTGCATCTGAGATCTTCGGGACACGGAAATAGAACGACCAAAGCGAAACTGGAATCTCGTCGGGTTTTTGCATCAGAGCGCCGAACATGAAGTCTCGATCCGTGCCATTCTTCAGCATGTCATATTGACCGATCGGCCCCATATCCATGCTCTCTGCAACCGACCAATCAAACAGATCGGCATAAAAGCGCCCAGCCGACTGCGGATCGTCTGTCGCAAGTTCATTCCAGGCGCAATGACCGACTTTTGGCTCATATTTCGAAAAACTCTCACTCACCTCGCCGGAGCTTGTTGGATGCATGATGTAGAATGGCGCCCCTTGGGGGTCTTTTACGTAAGCAAACCGTCCGACCCCTGGAATGTCCTGGGGCGGCAACAGAACCTCACCACCATGTGTCGTGACGGCGGCGGCACGCGCATCAACGTCTTCGACGCCAATATAGCCCGTCCATAGCGGCCTGGCGCCGCCTTCAATCATCTCATCAGATAAAGGCATCAGACCGCCAATCATTGTCTCCCCGATCAGAAACTGACGATAATCGGTGCCCTCCTGACCGGAGTCCTGAAACTGCCAGCCTATTAAGCCGCCATAGAAGTCTTGCGCCGCATCGGCGTCACTCGTCATCAATTCATACCAAATGAAATCGCCTTGTTTATTGGTCATTTTCCACCTCCCATTTTGATTGAATTATGCTGCGTTAAACGCAGTTTCGAGCGCTGCGATATCGATCTTCTTCATTGCATACATGGCTTGCCGAGTGCGCTCAGCCGCGACATGATCCTCAGCCGTCTGCATCTCAATCAGGGCTTTCGGAACAATCTGCCATGACACACCCCAGCGATCCGTCAGCCATCCACACATGCTCTCTTCACCCCCGTCGGAGGTAAGCGCGTCCCATAACTGATCGGTTTCGGCCTGGTCTTGAGTTATGACGCTGATCGAAGCCGCTGGAGACAGTTTGTAATGCGGTCCGCCATTGAGGATCTGATAAGGCGTCCCAGCCAGCGTAAAATTGACGATGATCGGCTCGGGCTCTCCAGGCCAGTCCTTTGCTTCGACATGACTGTTCGGCAATAAGGAACAGTAGAATTTTGCGGCTTCCAGTCCGTCTTTTTCGAACCACAGACAAGGTCGAGTCTTATGCGCCATTCACTCCTCCCATCCCGTGCACGGTTGTCACACCGAGCCATTTGCGCAGTCTTTGCGAGTGTTGTGATTGACATATAGGTTGATGTCAACGTATTAAATTTGTCATGGATCAAACCCTTCCTCTCTCCATCACGCACGAGGTGCGCGATCGTTGCCTTTGTCTGCATGTTCAACGCGCGGCGCGGGCCCTCGGACGTATTTTCGACGAAGCGCTAAAACCCGCCGGATTGAGTCACGGCCAATACTCGCTTCTCGTGTCACTCAATCGCCCTCCGCCGACCATTGGAGAGACCGCATACTTGCTCGCAATGGATCGCACGACGCTAACCGCGAATCTGAAGCCGCTAGAGCGTCGCGGACTGTTGGTCCAGCGAGCAGACGAGAAAGACAAACGTACACGTCGACTTCACCTCACAGACCAAGGACGCGCCACGCTGAAAAAAGCTGTCCCCATTTGGCGTTCTACGCACGACCGAATCGACCAACTTGTGCGAGACGATATCGATATACTCAAAGGTGATTTGATTGGGCTCGCGTTTGGGGAAGTTGGTACTGAATAGCGAGCAAAAAGAGACGTAAGAAAACTTGCAGAAACCCGGTTTATGCGACCAAAACTGGATCGTTATCGGCAAGAAGACATGGCATCTGTCCGAAGGCGTTGCACTTCATCACCCCATTCAATCCGTGTCTTGGAAACGAAATTCTCTGCGAAATACTCCGCCTTGCATTCACAATCGCGTCCGCCCGCACGTTGACACTCTGATAGGTAATACTCGTTCGCTTGTTCCCGGCTGCGACAGTCGCCGTCTTCAAACATACGCGCCAGAATTTTCGGAGCGGTTAGTTCAGGGCTGCTATAGTCTGCGAGTTTGGCAACTGTCGCGGCCCGATCGCCCTCATAATTTTGTTGGCGTCCGCGCGCGGTCGCCGAGGCGTCTTGTTGTTGTGCGGTCAATGATGCGCGTACCTCATCTCGCTTCTCTGTTGCCATCTCAATGACGCAGGTCTTGTCGAGTAAAGCCTTACTGGTGCGCCCATTCAAATGCGCCAATGCCATCTCCGCGTCGAATCCAGCAAGGTCTCCTTCGCTCGAGTTGAGCGGCGCGGGTTCGACGTCCTGTGAAGACACTTGAGGCTCGCTCACAGCGAAACTTACCGAAAACAGATCAAACCTCGTACCCTGTGGGGTCGCGACCCAAGCCGATACCGGGGCGCCAGATACAATGGCGGCCTGCAACGCATCAGCGTCAGCGCCAGGGCTTGCATATACGGCTCTTGAGTCAGCACCGCCGCCTTGTCCTGTCGCCCTCCATCCGCGCTGGTTGACCCAACTATCGATGATGGTTCCACCCGCATCTATCTTCACAATCAAATTGCGAGGGTTGGGCATACCGAGCGCTTGATTGGCTTCATTTCGAACCGAACCTGGCATCGCCAAACGACTGTTTCGATTGTCGCTACAACTATAGTCGATTGCTCCATCCAAAGATGTGGCTTCGTAAACAGTGCATTCTGCATATGCTGTCGCGATGCAAGCAACGGATAAGATCAATGTTGAGAGAGTTTTGAGCACGCAATGTCCCCTTTCGCGTTTCTGAGTTCCTTTAGGGTTACACGTACACAACGGCTTTCAGAACTCAAGAAGATGCGAAAGACCTTGCTAGTTCTCCTCACGCTTAGAGGGCTATTCGCCGAAGTAGTGTTTGCACGCATCGAGTTCGCGGCGCTGCCAAACATCGTGAAGGTCCCAGGCCCACCAGGGCGTATCGTTTCCGTAGCAATAATTGCGGAACTGCAAAATTGCGAGGCCAGCGATAAACGCTTTGGCAAGGTCCTCAGCTTCCTGCCGGGCGGCAAGCACGTCCTGCGTACGCTTCGCACTTTGTGCCTTATGCCAATTAAAGTCGGCATATGAAAGGCGTTTCCATTTCTTAGTCAGCGTTTTGATTCTGCCGTTTTCGAATTCGGAAACGCCATAACCTAGAGAGAGCGACAGCGTGTTGGCGTCGCTAGTATCGAAGTCCATGGCTTTTAACCGCGTTCGTTTGGGCTCCGGTAGATTGTCCCAGAAATAGAAGAAACCTGTCGCGAAACCTGCATCATAAGGCCTGATGCGCAGCGATTGAGCACCTGCGTTAAGTTGGTATGAACTGTGTTCTCTAGCATTCGCACCCACCAGATATTCCGGGTAAGCGAATTCAGCGATATTAAAAATCTCCCCCTTTGAGCTGTGTTGCAGTCCCACCAGCCAGATGTCCGCCTGGACGGAAACCGTCTTACCTCCGCAAAAATTTTCGACCAGCTGATCACGAATGATCGGTTTCAGTGTTTGATCAAACCACTCACGCGATATTTCAAACGTAGGCGACTCGTTGATGACGACAACAACGTGCATGGAGGGCACGGCCACGGGTGCGATATTATACCGCGTACTATCTTGTCGCCACTCGCGATGCCATTCGGGGGCGGAGCAAATGGGTCCTTCCGGAATGACCTTCAAGATGAGCCGCCCACTGGCGTTCTGTTCGCGCGTGCGCACGTTCCCCCGATTGAAGACGGCAATTGAGTCTTCGGCATATAGGAGAACACCCCTGTTCTGCGGCGAAACGGACACCCTTTCTCCGAGATTTGGTAAGTCCTTCGCCTGGATGGGACGCCAATACTCAGGATCGAAAGCGGCGGTTTCATCGATCAGGGTTTCGTTCAAGTAACTGCCTTGTGCGACGGCAAAACTTGGAACAAACCAAAGAGCGAAACAGCCAATCAGCCACAAAATAAATGGGCGCTCGCCCCAATAATTACGGTTCATTCCGCTGCCTCTTAGCTATTCGATCATTGTTGTGATCGTCGTCAACCGATGCATCTTCGCACATGCCTTGGAACGGTCCAAGCGGTTCCGAAACGCGAGCATTAGCGGACATTAGCTCAGAGACGGGAAACACCCTAACACGGTCGCGTACGGGGCGGACATTCAGCATGGAACGTCTGTTAGAGATGGCGTTTCGTTCTGGTCTGGAGCAGGCTTGAAATGAACATCCCTTTGCGGGAATGGTATTTCTATGTCCGCGTCCCTGAACGCCTCGAAGGCGGACACCCGTAATTCGTTCTGAACCAGAATTCGGTCATCCGGTGTGCGGATGAATACGCGCATCTCGAAATCGAGTGAGCTATCGCCAAATCCGGCGAAGAAAACCATCGGTTCAGGAAACCGCGACACGCGATTATTGGCACGCATGACCTTGTCGAGAAGCGCCATGACCCGCCGTGGATCCTCCTTGTAGGCGACCCCGATTGGAAGAATGATTCGGCTGAATTTGTCCTTGTGTGTCCAGTTCGTGACCGACGACGCGATGAGTTCGGAGTTGGGCACGATAATCGACGAGCGGTCGAAGGTTTCGATCTCCGTCGACCGGACGCTTATGCGCTTCACAATACCTTCGCCAGACGAAACGATGATCCAGTCGCCGACCTTGATGGGACGCTCGAACAGAAGGATCAATCCGGAGACGAAATTGTTGACGATGCTTTGTAAGCCGAAGCCGATACCGACTGAAAGCGCGCCCGCGATGATGGCGAGATTGGACAGTTTGAGGCCAAGCATGGCGATCGCAGAAACAGCGGCAATCGTGAGGCCGACATAACCGATCAGCGTTTTGAAGGAATTACGAACCCCGTCATCCAGTGTCGCGCGTGCGAAAACCCGTCGGTCGGCGCCGCGCTGAATAAAACGTGTGCCAAGCAGTATTAACGCGAAAGTCAGAAGTGCTGAGAGGATCTGCGCGATCGAAATGGTTACCGCGCCGATCTGAAATCCGAAAAACGCATCCCAGATCCAGTCGCGAACTTCAGAGACTTCGAATCCAAGCACGACTAGAAGCACAGGTGTCGCCAGCGCAATCAAAGCGACATCGACGATCAAACCGATCCAAAAGTAAATCAGATGTTCTTCATGCTCTTCGATCAGTTCGTCAGCTTTTGCACGTTTGACCGCACGATGTCGCAGACCATTCACGCCTTCCTGGGCGAGCGCCCGCGCAAACCAGGCAACACCCAGCACCGCTATAACGAAGAAGATCCGGGTGATCGCGTAGCGCGCCAGCGCCACATAACCTAAAAGCGTCGAAAGAATGATCAGGATAGCGATGAACTGTCCAGCTTGCCCCAGGAGGCGCCAGGTGCCACGGCTGTCCTTTGCGAATTCCTGGTGATCCTCCTGCAGGATCCAGCGTTTTTTTCTGCACAGTAGGAACAGCAAACCAGCCCCTATGATCGCCAACATGCTGCTTTGGATCCGCGTAAGTTCCGTACTCGCCCCGAGCGCCGTCGCCCCTGCATTGAGGGCGATGTCCACGACAAACAGTGTCGTCGCCGCCCAAAGGATAAGACGAATAGCAACCGCCGCGCGCGAACGAACCGGAACCAGTCGCCAGTCTCTAGCGCGCGGCGCAAAGATCGCAGTGGCGACACCATCGACGACAAAGATCGCGATCAGTCCGAACCACAAGGCTGTCATCACCGGCTGCAACGGCCCATCCACGAAGCCCTGAGCGCGCGCGGTTTCGAGCATTATGTATCCGCCAAGAATACCAGGGACGATGCGCGCCGCTGTGCGTGCGCCAGCAATCGCGGTTCGCGTCGATTGGGTGACACCGAGCCGTTCAAGATGATCGATCACTTTGCGATCGGTCCAGCGTCGGACTGGCCAGAATAGTCCAATAGCGATTGCGATCGCGGCAAACATCATCCAGAGCCGAAGGTCGGCGTTGGGTGCGTTTTCCACGTCAGCCGATTCATCCTTTGGCGCCTCGTTTAGCGCACGAAGCTTGGAGCGCCCCTCGTCGAAGCTTTGGAGTGCGTGGCGCCATTGCGAAGGCGCCAACGGTGATGGTCCTCTCGCGAATGTATCAGCGTAAAAGGCGACTCGCCTAAGATTGGCGATGTCTTCCAGCAAGCGCGAGGCCTGCGCGATGTTGACATCGCTCTGGCGAACAGCGTCACCGACAATACTAAGTTCTGACACAAGCTGAGCCCGCGTTCGCGCCAGATCCTCTGATTCCCGCACGCCTGGCTCCGGCATGGGGCCGAGGCGGTCAAGATCCGCCTGCAAGTCGTCCAGCTGCTCGCGCAAGGGCCGCGCAGCAGCAATCGCTTCGGATCGAAGGCTGCGCAAGGTTTCACGAGTGGCCAGATGGTCAAGTTCCGGATTGGAGGCGATCTCGGCGGCAATCATTTGCAGCGCTTCGCGCCGCGTGCCGACATCGTCAACCAACTGACTGTTTTGCGCAAAGGCGGGAGCAAGGCATACGAGCAGGCATGTGATGGAAAGAATCAGTCTCATAGCCAACCCAGCCTTTTGAACAGCCAGGTGATGCCACTGCCGAGGAAGAGCATGAGCACGCAGAGGATGGTGAAGGCAAGCGGACTATCAGCGCCGGGAATGCCTCCCACATTGACGCCGAGGAGACCGGTCAGAAAACTCAACGGTAAAAAGATCGCCGCGACGATTGAAAGAACCATCATATTACGGTTCATTTGCTCAGCGCGGCTATCAGCCAGTTGATCATGGAGGATCCCGCAGCGTTCGCGAATGGCGTCCATTTCCTCGACCAGTCGCGTAACTTGGTCGAGGGTTTCCCGCATCGCGATAATCTCTTGTTCCTGTAGCAAGCTGCGACCTTCGAGCGTCAAATGGCCAAGCGCGTCTCGCTGTGGGGCGACGTAGCGTCGAAGTGCGATCGTCGTGCGCCGCAATTTAGCAAGCTCCGTTCGCAGACCTTGCGGCGCGTCTAGGCTCGCATCTTCAAGCGCGTCGACTTGATCGGCGAGGCCGTCGATGACCGGCGCCATGCGTTCAGTCATGCCGGCAGCGAGGGCGACGAGAAACGCGCCGACCGTGCTGGGGCCACGCCGTGTTTCGATGGCCTCACGAAGCGCTTGAACCGCGGCGAGCCGTCGTCGCCTGACTGAAATAATCAAATGACCGCAGACCCAGAGCCGGATCGAAACCATGTCTTCCGGATCGGAGGCGGGATTGAGGTTCACGCCGCGCAGGATCAGCAACAATCCGTCATCATGAGCGACGCATCTGGGCCGCGTTTCGTCTAACGTAAGCGATTCCGCCACGACCGGATCGGTATGGGTTTCTATCCAGCGCCGCGATCCATCATGGTCAAGATCCAGATGTACCCATCGATACCCGGATTTCGCCTTGGGCATGGTCGGCAGATTGTCAGGGGCGAGCTTCGTGGCGATACCCGTGGAAGCTGCGATATCGTAAGCATAGAGCGCGCCGATATCATTCTGAATCTCGGTCATGTAACTGCCCCGTCATCTGGGGGGCTTCGCCGTGAGCGTTTCCGGGCGAGCAGGTTCAGGCCCTCGACAAAGACACTGAACGCCATTGCCGCATAGATATAGCCTTTGGGCACATGCCGGCCGAACCCATCCGCGATCAACACCATGCCAATCATCAAAAGGAAGGCGAGCGCCAGCATGACAATTGTTGGATTGTCATTGACGAAACGCGACAAGGGTCCCGCCGACACATACATCAGCACAACAGCGATGATGACGGCGGTCACCATGATTGGAAGATGCGTGGTCATGCCAATCGCTGTCAGTATGCTGTCAATCGAAAAGACCACATCCAGCAAAATGATCTGAATAATAACGCTCGCAAATGCAGAGGTCTTTCTGCCAGGTGTGAAGACAGAAGGCGCCGGATGGGGATCAACCTTGTGATGGATCTCGGTCGTGGCCTTCCAGACCAGAAAGGCACCGCCCGAAATCAGGATCAGATCGCGCCAGGAGAAAGCAGTATCGAAGGTTGGCGCGCCATGTTCTCCTGGTGCACCTGTTATCCCAAGATCAAATACAGTCGCCGTGAGCCCCGCGATCCAGGCGATGGCGCCCAGAAGAACAAGACGCAGACCAAGGGCGAGACCAATACCGATCCGCCTTGCAAGCGGGCGCTGATCTTCCGGGAGCTTATTTGTCGCAATGGCAATAAAGACCAGATTGTCGATGCCAAGAACGACCTCCATGGCGGTCAGCGCAAGGAGCGCCGCCCAGATTTCTGGCTGTAGAAAAAGGTCCATCATGATAAGCTCTCCGGAACCGCAGATACTGCGCGGCTAAAGCCAATGTTTGCTGACGCGCACTTCGTCGATGCGGTGATTGGCGTCCTGGTGAAGAATGATGTCTGCTCGTGTTTTCGTAGGGGCGATATTTTTCTGAAGGTTCGGGAGGTTCACAGCCCGCCAGCGCTCTCTGGCGGCCTGGCTTATCTCGGCTTCGCTTAAGAGTTTGAACTGCCCATAATAGGGATGTTCTGCGTCCGATCGTCTGACAAGATCGGCAAAGCGCCGCTCATACCAGGCCTCAAGGACGGAAAGCTCCGCATCAAGATAGATGGAGACATCAAAATAGTCTGAAATGAACGCCGTATCTGTTGGTGCAACGCGGCGGGTTTGCAGCACGTTCAGTCCTTCAACGATCAGTGTGCCGGGCCGGTTAAAGGTCCTGAACTTGTCCGAAACAATATCATATGTCTCATGCGTATAAACTGAACACCTAACTTTTTGCTCGCCCGCACTCACCGCTTCGACAAAAGCCAGAAGCTGGCGCCGGTCATAGGATTCCGGAAACCCTTTCCGGGGCAGCACGCCGCGCGCTTTCAGAGCCGCCATGGGCAGCAGGAAATTGTCGGTCGAGACCGTGGTGACGCGCTCACCTGAGCCATCCTCGCCGAGGAGGTTCATGAGCTCGGCGCTGAGGGTCGACTTGCCGGATGCGACGCTTCCAGCAAGTCCGATGAGATAGGGCGCGCGCCAGTCGGTGAGGCCCAGCGCCTTTGCGGTCTTGGCGCGGCTGGTGCGCATGTCAGCGATCCGCTCTTTCAGCAGCCCCGCAACCCAGCTGAGAACTGGATCTGATACGGAACTGCATTTCGGCGCCAATGCTTTCAAAGCATCGCGGTCGAGCACAACTCGGTGTCGGCGTGTCAACTCCTGCGACGGGGCCTTCTCCAGTCCCGCCATTTAGAAGTCCATCCCGTCATAATCCGGCATGACGCCCGCGCCGGTCTTTTGCGGCTGTGCTGCGATCGCTGCTTCCGTGGTGATGATGAGCCCGGCAATGGAGGCTGCGTCCTGAAGCGCCGAACACACGACTTTAGCCGGATCCAGAATTCCGGCCTCGACCAGATCGCAGAACACATTCGCCTGGGCATCATATCCCCAAGAATAGCGCTTTTCGGACAAAACCTTGTCGATGATGACGGAGCCCTCGCGCCCGGCATTCTGCGCGATCTGGCGCAATGGCGCTGACAAAGCCCGTCGGACGATTTCAAGGCCGTGGCCCTGATCAACATTGGCGACATTGACGCCGACGAGGGCTTCCGCACCGCGCAGCAGCGCCACGCCGCCGCCAGGCAGAATGCCATCTTCAGTGGCAGCGCGTGTTGCGTGCAGTGCGTCATCAACGCGATCCTTGCGCTCCTTAACTTCAACCTCAGTCGCGCCACCGACTTCGATGATTGCTACCCCGCCAGACAGTTTTGCCAGCCGTTCCTGCAATTTTTCGCGGTCATAGTCAGAGCTTGCTTCGTCGATCTGACGTCTCAGCTGCGCGATCCGCCCTCCGATAGCTGTTTCTTGGCCTGCGCCATCGACAATGGTCGTGTCGTCTTTTGTGACGATCACTTTCTGGGCGCGACCCAGCGTGTCCAGCGAAACTGACTCAAGTTTGACGCCGAGCTCCTCGCTCAGCACCGAGCCGCCAGTAACAATCGCGATATCTTCCAGCATCGCCTTGCGCCGATCGCCAAAGCCGGGCGCCTTTACGGCGGCGACTTTCAGAGTGCCGCGCAATTTGTTGACAACCAGCGCAGCAAGAGCATCGCCTTCAATGTCTTCTGCGATGACTAAAAGGGCGCGCTTTGTCTCCGCTACTTTTTCGAGAACGGGTAAGAGAGGCTGCAGACTTGAGAGCTTCTTTTCATGAATTAGCACATAAGCGTCTTCGAGAATGCACTGCAGGAGGTCGGCGTCGGTGACGAAATAGGGAGAGCTGTAGCCCCGGTCGAATTGCAGCCCCTCAACGGTTCGCAATCCGGTTTCGATGGATTTCGCTTCTTCGATCGTAATGGCGCCGTCCCGCCCGACTTTCTCCATTGCGCCAGCGAGTATGCCGCCGATCTCAGTATCGCCATTGGCCGAGATTGTGGCGACCTGTCTGATCTCGTCGGTAGAGGAGACCGGCGTCGCGTGGGTCTTCAGGTCAGCCAGGACGGCTGCGACCCCCGCATCAATGCCGCGCTTCAAGTTGATCGGGCTCATACCGGCCGCCACAGCTTTCATTCCTTCCCGCGTGATCGCCTGGGCGAGTACGGTCGCTGTCGTGGTTCCATCGCCAGCAATATTGGATGTGTTGATCGCAACTTCCTGCAGCATGCGAGCGCCGAGGTTTTCGAACCGGTCCTCCAACTCAATCGATTTGGCCACCGTGACACCATCATTGGAAATACGCGGCGCGCCATAGGCTTGATCGATCAACACGGTTCGCCCCTTGGGGCCGAGCGTGACCTTCACGGCGTCTGCGAGCTTGTCGACACCGCGCATCATCCGCTTGCGCGCATCGTCGGAAAAGAGAACTTGCTTGGAGGGCATTTTTTCTGCGTCCTGAGCGTTGTATAATAGAGGTGCTTATCGGGAGCGACGTCGGCGCCATGTCCGGCGTTCAAGAGGCGACATGCGCTTCAATCCGGTTTGGGGATTTGAATTGGCAGAGAGCCGATAGTCTTGTCCGTCATCAGTTTTCAAATGGTCTGATGGACGAGCAGTAGAACGAGGCGGCGCTGAAATTTGAGCTCGCCCACCGCTTTGTATCTGAAACCGCGGCCACCGGGGGAGTTTTATTCTGCGGTTTCTTTTCAGTCTTGCGGCAAGGGCGCCGTAATATTTCTCAGCGGCGAATTCGTCCATCGAACGAATAAATGCACGCGCGACGGTATGTGCTGCGTTGGTTTGAATCTGCTCTTTGATTTGCGGAACGTTCGTCTCAGTCATCGCGACTGTCTCCTAGATAAAGATGGAACGGTTTGAAAATGAACCTTCAGTTTTAATTTGACCAACGAATGTTCTTTTGGGTATCTATTCGATAATCCAATAGATGGGGTCGTGATGGATGTCGATCAGGCACGCACCTTCCTCGCGGTCGCAGAAACCGGAAGTTTCGTCGCGGCTGCCGAGCGGGTGTTTGTGACCCAGTCCACCGTGAGCATGCGGATCAAGGCGCTGGAAGACCGGCTCGGTCGGCGATTGTTCGAACGCGGCAAACAGGGGGCGTCCCTAACGCCGGCAGGGCTTCAGTTTCAGCCTCATGCCGCTGCGATAATGCGGATCTGGGAACATGCCCGGCTTGATGTCGGATTGCCGGACGGTTTTGATGAAGCGCTTTCCATCGGCGGTCAGATCAGTCTGTGGGAAGGTTTTCTGCTGACCTGGTTGCCGTGGATGCAATCGGCTGAGCCGGATGTCGCGATCAAGACAACACTCGGCTATTCGAGCGACATGTTACAGGCTGTATCAGATGGCCAGCTCGACCTTGCCGTGATCTACCGACCCGAAGTGCGGCCGGGGCTTGAAATTGAGCAATTGTTCGAAGAACGATTGATCAGGGTATCCAGCGAACCGGCGCCAAACCCCGAATTGAATGCACGTTACGTCTTCATCAATTGGGGGCCGGAATTTCAGGCCGATCACGCGCTCAACTTTCCTGATTTCAAAATCCCCCCGCTTTATCTCGATATCGGCGGACTTGCGATTACTTACTTGCTGGAAAACGCCGCTTCCGGCTATCTGCCGCTCCGGATTGCTGCGCCATACATTGAGGACGGCCGTCTGCAGCGTGTGTCCGGCGCACCGGCATTTTCCTATCCGGTCTATGCTGTCTACTCGACGGAGGAAAACAGCGACAGCCTGGAAACCGCGCTTTCCGGTCTCCGGGAGTTTGCCGCGTTGGTGAGTGACTAAGCTTCAACCATTTGAATATCCGATGGCTCATCCGAACAATAATCGTTTCTGACAAGCTCTTTATCCTTGTAAGGCTTGGTCTTTCCGAACTCCTGGAGCGGCGAAGTTCCTTTCGCCCCAGGCTGATTGTGGAGCAGAGATGGCGTCGGACGGACCCTTAGGCGTTGCCTTTCACTGGCAGAGATTAAGTGCTTCGGCTTCACTTGTCTGCACACCCCGCAATGCCCGGATCCTTGCTGCCTTTCAGACATACTGTCGCTTGGACGATGGTCCGTACATCGGAGAGTTCGCAACTGATCAGTTCGAACGCGGGTTACCATATCTGTTTGAGATGAAGGTGACTGGGGACGAGGAAGGCGGCGAACTCATCATTCGCAAAGCTGATCCGGCTCTGTTGAAATTTCTAGGTGCGGAACGCGGACGCGCTATTGCAACGCTGGCTCTTGGTGGTGTTCAAGAGTTTTTCGCCCAATGTATGCGGAAAGCGGTCGAGCAAATCGCGCCAGCGCTTGTGCGAGTATCTGTCAAACAGATGAATGCGAGCGCCCGGCAGTTTGAATTGCTGGCGATGCCGCTCTTGTCGCCTGATGATGGGACGGTCTCCGAGATCATCGGATCAATGGACGAGGTTGGCGCAGACGGTAGCACCATTCGCGCCATTGATTGGGACGGGGTCGATGGCGCGCTAATGGCGAAAATTGGCATCGCTAGCCCGATCTCATTCTGAATGACGACAAGCGAATAAAGGCCTTCCTTGAGAGAAGGCCTCTACCCTATGCGCGCGCTTTTTGGGGGCATCGCGCGATTCTCGATCGGCACCTTGCCGGATCTCGAACGTTCGGCGTACGGCACCGTCTCAATCGCTTGTCGAGGCGGATTGGCCGCCGAACGCCCTGCAAATATGTCCCCAAGGCATCCTCTACGCCAATGAATTGATCGAATGGATGCGATCCGAATTTGAAATGGGTCATGTTCGCGATCTATTGGAAACTCGAATAGTAGAGCTGAACTCTTTTCGTTATTCTGATGGACGCTTTCTCCCTAAGTTGAATACGCCGCCCGACCTATGGCTTGCGCCTGTTAGGCTCCCTGGCGGTTCCATTTTTAATTTCAGGAGAAGGTGATGGACATTCGTGAACTTACCCCGTGGCGGCGCAATCGCGCGCCCGCAACCACTGACCCGAAAGTGCCTCAACCGCAATCGCTTCATGACTATATGGACCGATGGTTAGACGATATGGGCTTTGGCTTCGATTTGCCTGTCATGGGTACAAGGCTGCTTGCCAGCTCTGACTTTTCACCACGACTCGATGTGGTCGAGACTGAAAAACAATACCGCTTCTCTGTAGAGCTTCCGGGTCTCTCGGATCAGGATATCGATCTTTCGGTCGATGACGGTGTGCTCACCATCAAGGGTGAGAAGAAAACCGAGGTCAAAGAAAATGAGAGCGATAAGCCTATGCGCGTGGAGCGCCATTATGGTGCTTTCGCACGAGCTTTCACGCTCCCGAAAGATGCTGACGAAGAGGCGGTGGACGCAACCTTCGACAAAGGCGTTCTCACCATCACCCTCGGCAAGACCGAAGCCGCTGATCAACGCCGGAAAATTGAGATCAAATCTCCGGCCAAGTCTGCTGCCTAATTGGCTCCGGCGAGCCTGACCTTAATGATATGAAAGTCCAGTTTCGATGACTATTCGAGCGATCCTTAAAACCAAGGGCGCCGCCGTGCCGACAGTCGCATCCGGCGTCAATATTCGTGATGTCCTGCAACGCCTCGAAGAAGAAGATGTCGGCGCTCTCGTCGTCACTGACGATGGAGAGCGCATTAAAGGCATTGTATCAGAGCGCGATATCGTCCGCGGCCTGCGACTCACTGGGGACGACGTACTTGATGCCGACGTCGAAGACCTGATGACGACCGACGTCGTCACTTGCAAAGCAGATGACAAGATCGCCGCTGTCATGGCGATGATGCTCGCCAATCGGATCCGGCATGTCCCGGTTGTCGATGGCAAGACACTCGCTGGTTTCATCAGTGTACGCGACATCATAAAACAGCGCCTCGACGAGGTCCAGGCAGATGCGGACGCTATGCAGAAATACATTTCCGGCTGACGCAAATGCCTCGCTGTACCCGGACTATAGTTTGAAACGCGCGGCTATCTCTCTTGTGGAGACAAGCATATGAAGCATGATCTTAGCATGATAAGGCTTTGGCTCGCTGTCGGGCTAGGCGCGTTACTCGCGATCTTCGCGATCCAGAATAGCGCGCAGGTCAGACTCTCATTCCTGTTCTGGGATTGGGAGTCTCGGCGTATCGTCGTCATCGCGCTTAGTTTCTTCATCGGCCTGACCATTGGTTGGCTGCTAAAAGGTCGCCATTCGGGACGAGCGACGTCTGACGCTAGGGCGAAGGAAAAAAAGGCCGGGAATGATGGCCATCCATAAGACGCTAGCGATCCCATGAGCCCGGTTGAGACGACATTCCTTATTTTTGTCGCCATCGGGTTCTGCGCCCAATTGATAGATGGCGCACTCGGCATGGCGTACGGTATTACGTCGACCACCGCGCTTATGGCTACAGGAATGCCGCCAGCAGTCGCTTCTGCGAATGTGCACGCAGCGGAGATTGTCACAACTGCGATTTCTGGGGGATCGCATGCGCTTGTTGGCAATGTAGACTGGCGGTTGCTGCGTCGACTTGCCCCGGTCGGAGCTCTCGCTGCAGTTGCAGGCGCGATCCTCGCATCGCATCTCGACCTTGGTTTCGCGCGCCTACTCATCGCCGTTTATCTGCTTGTCATGGGCGTTATTGTGATCGAGCGAGGATTGCGCCGCGAACGCCCTGTCAGTGCTGTGAAGAAGATCAGCTGGCTCGCCCTTGTTGGAGGGTTTTGCGATGCTTTAGGCGGTGGTGGATGGGGGCCCGTCGTCGCTTCGAATCTCGTCGCCCGCGGCAGCGACGTGGCCAGGACAATCGGCACAGTCAACGCCGCTGAGTTCTTCATGACGAGCGCTGCGACGATCGCGTTCGCATCGTCACTCGGTATGGAGTTTGGCGCAGCGTTTCTGGGCCTACTTATCGGCGGCGCGATCGCGGCGCCGTTGGCCGCTATCGCAATCAAACGGATTCATAAACCTACGCTGACAATCGGAGTGGGTGTCATCATATGTCTGTTATCTGCCTTCAACATTATCAACTGGGCGACCGCTTAGTCTGTCAGCAACCAGAAATGCTGGTCCGATTTGAAACGCCGATGGCTGAGGCGAAAGAAATTCGTTTTTCAAGAGTTCCGACAAGGCGTAGATTTTACTTGCGCCAAAACTGCGCTCGCTCCGGTTTCCGGAACGAAATTTAAAGGATGATCGCTATGAGCGGGATCAAGAAAAAAGGGCCGGCCCATAAAGCCCCTAAGAAAGAAACAACTCCAACGAAAACAAATGACCGCAAGGCTGTCGGCCGAAACAACCGCCGCCAAGATCGTGCGCGCGCGGATGATGGTTATGAGTATTTCGACTAGTTAGCCGGTTGGCGACTTAGCACGTTATCCTCAGCGGCCCATGACAATATGGGCCGCTGTTTTGCCAAAGTCGCCGACGTCATGAGCACCACTCAGTCCCTTACGCGCCTAGATTCGCTCCTCGAGGAATTCAATATGAGCCTGACCCAATACAAACACCTTTCGGCCTGGATCGCCAAATTCTCCAAGTCGCCTCACCGAATATCCACAGAGATTGCGCCCACTCCCGAGACGAAGTTCGCCATCGAAGCCTTAAACGACCTTGCGGAGATTTTGACCAAGGGCGACGAGCGGGCATTGAAAGAGCTTTTAAAGCTTCGCCAACGAGACGATTGGCTCCAAAAAAACAGCTCAAAAGACGAAGGCGTGGATGCGTTCTTCGATATTCCCCAGACTGACTAACACGGCTCGCCTGGTTCCAATCAAGAGAATTTTGCTATGATTCAAGCAACCTGCGACGGCAGCCGGCATGGGCGTTTTCGAGGGCTTCGATCGGATAATGGCGCGTCCCGGTACGGTTTGAACCAAGCCATCGTCAAAGACCGAAAGAGATAAGCGCGTATTTCGATGCGTGTTCTAAAAGTGTAAGGACCGCGTTGTCGAGAGTTTACAACTGGCTTTGGTCTGCGGATTATTTATGTCCGGTATTAGGAACGATCAGCACTCCGGGGCTCGCAGAATCCAAAATGGTCTCTGACGCAGAACGCTGATCTCTTATTTTCGGCCGAAGAGGCCTCGCACGATTTGCTGCGCCGCGTTGTTCTTACTGTTCCGAACAATTTCTTCGTAAGTGTTTTTGCAATCCGCTGGTAGCGCAAATGGGATGCCGTGATGAAGAGCACTGTGCTTCACGAGAGCGATTTGTTTGGCACGCGGAAAGTGTGTGAACTCGTTTAGGACCTCATCGATCCGAGCAATCGCTTCCTGCGTGTCGGTGTAGCTCATAAACTTGTCATACCTCGGCACGTCAGTACCTTCGATTTTGTGTTGAAGCGTTTTTGCGCTTTGACGGTCCATTGGCTCACTCCGTTCTCAATGGTTCAATCTTAAACTGTAGTTCTTTGTTTCAAAAACGTCTGCGCAGTGTCGTATAGGAATGGAGCCGCGTTCGGAGGCAATCTGGCTGTATTGTACATTAAGGCACGTTGTACGAGCTCGCATCATAATATCCCGAGGAACTTTTTCTTGCGCTTGCTCCGTGCGATGACATTGCTGCCGATATTGCCGTCGAAGAGTTCACTGTCCAACAAGACGCGTTCTCGATGCATGTACTCCGACCCATGCATGACATTCGGGTTTCGGTCTGAAGGAACAGAGGGCCATCCTCGCAATTCGAGGTATTTATGAGCCTCGGATAAATTATCGGTCACGAAGTAACCAACAAACCCACCAGATGCATCGATGTAACAAAGCGTGTAGCGGTATTCTTCATGGAACTTCTTCATTGATCACCTCAATAGCGCGCTCTTTGGTTTTATACGTAGTAGCTGAGCGCGAAAGTTAAACAGTGACCATGTCCACCGGGGCGTCTAAGGTCTCGTGAAGTCGGCGGATCCGGCAACTGCAGGGGACACAGAAAGGGACGGCAAAAATATGAACGATTCAAAGCTCTTTCGGGCACTCGCGCTTGCTTTTCTACTATTGTCTGCGCTCACAATTGCACCTGCAATGGCACAATCGAATAAGTGCGGCGCTGGGATCGGTAATTGGTCGTATCGCTACGCAGATCCATATCTAAAAAAGACCTTTGCTTCTCCGGAATTGCGGCTTCAAGGCATATCAAATTGGGGGGAGTTGCAGAGCGTGGGTCAGATCTCCAATCGATTTGATCGATGTGACCATAATTCTCACAAAAGAAAGATCGTGCCGAACACCTCGATGATCATGTCTGGTGTCTTTGTGTCCGGCGAAATCTGCAGCGACTCGTCCACATTGATCTTTGAGCAAGGAGGCGATGATAGCCTCGCGAATTCAACGTTCCGAACCGCGACACCTGGGTCATACGAACACAACAAAGCGCGCAACGTATTGGCGAGTTGGTATTATCCATATCAACTCGGAGGTTCGCAGAAGATCTGGAATAGAAATCGAGAGATCATCATTCTCTACACATCCTATCTTTCGAACGTGTGCGAGACGCTGCCCGAGCGGGTGAGGGTCGAAGCTCGGACAAATATCTCCCGTGGGCCGAATGGTCCACAAAAGCCGACCGCCCCTTTCTCGTACGACGTGCTGTTTACAGGCGAGTTTCACCCGAATTCTGGACGCGTGGAGTTGCATCCGAACGATGAAGAGATGCAACAAAGAGTGCTCGCTTCGCTTGAACAAATGTGGAGAAATCAAACGCAGCAACTCGTTGAATTTCAGCGACGCCTGGATGCTGGATTTGCTTTCGTTGCGTTAGGGGTTGCTGGCATTCACATGACGAGTGAGTGCAACCAGTTTCCTATTGGACACCCCGACAGACCACCATTGTGTGATTGAACAGCCCGAACAACCGAGCGCACTGTCCGGGAATATCTCTTCTCGTGCGATGCACAGTGATCGTATCTTCGGATGTCGTTAACTGGGATAAATCAGCGGTTTCGTCACGTCCGCTATTAGGAACTTCTCGCCGTGAAGATAACTATAGTAATTCTACCTTAACGGGAATCAGAGTATCGTCTTGCCCGTATAGAGACGTTACATGTTTGGCTCCAAATCTAAGTCAAAAATAAACCTGGAACGCGCGGTTCCTCGCGAGCCGCGCCACTCCGGTACGCCACAAAGCTCGATACCAGTTTTGCGTCCGAGGGGCGAAAACCGCCGAGGTCTGCGAAAGGACTTATGGTGCGTTTGCTCGGTCGAAACCAAGGGCGGCGAGAAGCGAGAAGGTGTGATCATCGACATATCGAAATCAGGTGCGCGCGTTCGGTTTCGCAGTCGAGGGACGCTGCCTCGTGTCGTCCGCATCAATGCCTCCAGAATTGGATTGAAACGATTTGCCCGTGTGATCTGGCAGTCTGCGTTTGATGCAGGGCTTGAATTCGTTCCGAATGCAAAAATCGAAAACGCATCCCGGTAATTTTCTCTTGCTCCAAGCTAGTTACACGAGGCCTTTCGGCCGTCTACAAAGTCCCTAATTGCTGCGTTCCGGCAAAACGATTCCGCAATTCGTTGCACCGAAAATATTCAAATAGCGACATCTTTTCAACGAGTTATTCACCAAAACGCGCTAGGTTTGATGCGGGGCAGTTTGGGGTGGTCACTATGTACAATCGAAGAGAGTTATTCTTCGGTCGACAGAGCCGTGAAGTCATCGAGGATGAACGCGGTACAGGTGCCATTGAGTATGGGTTGATCGCTGGCCTGATTGCGATTGTTCTTACCGGCTCATTGACACGACTGGGCAAGCGCCAACGCAAAAACTATAATTGCGTGAAGCGCGCGATGAAAGGCAAAGAGGCCAATCGATTCTGCAAAAAGCGCGGCGCCTAATTAGTTTAGCGCGGCAATTGGTATTGTCGGGTTCCGATCATATCTGGCTAGCAAATCAAGAAAATGACCCGCGGATGCATATGGTGCGAATAGGTCGCCGCTCGATAGGAGTTCGACGGGTAGCGCGAGCCTTTTTGCTTCGACTTCCAACTGATTCTTCCAGAGCGATTTGAGCAGTTTTCTAACGTCCGGTTTCAGGAAATAAGTGACGAAGACTCCGTCAAAAAAAGCGCTTGAACTAATGCGCATTCTGGCCTCCAAATTGCGTGTGTCGCAGCATGGATACGCGGATAAATGCAGCGTCAGCAACTCGACTTTCGCTTATGCAAGCGGGGGTTCACCAGAAAGATCGGCTGCTCTTTGGGCGCCCAACACAGTCATTTCGCGTCTCTGAAAATCTCGAAGAATCGCGCTTCATTCCTCCTCAAGTTTTTAGCTTCGTTCGTTGGCGCGGCGATAAATTCGGGACCCAAACCTGGCGCGTTGTTGTCGCTCAAGCGGGCCGTCCAGGAGAACGATTAACCCGCATTCCTGGCGTTACTCCCGGTGCTCATTTACTGCTTCACGCCTTCGGAAAGTCGAGAGCAAAACGTGTGCTTCGCGTGATCGATATGCTCTCCGAAGCGCACGTTTTACATGAGATTGCTCCAGCCTATTGGCATCATGTTCACCTTCAAATTTCAAAGAACAAACAGCCCGAACCTTACGATCCAAAGGTGTTCGAAGCGCTTGCGCGGGCGAGGTCTGTCTCATGACCTGGAACTGTCTTTTGCGAGTTGGAGTATTGGAACAGACAAAGAGCGGAGTAACGCAAGATAAAAGCAACTGTGCCCGACGGTCACAGATTGCCAATGGGGATAGGGCTTTGACGCGAGTCATGTCGTTCAACTGCACGACTCGCTCAAATCTCTGGATTGCCCGTCATCGTTGCGAATACGCACGAGTCGGATTTCGTGATGCATTGGTGTACAATTGGCGCCATCTCGTCCAAACCCTCAACACTGACGGGCGATTGCTCAGCGCTACGTGGTGCATGCCATGAGCGGAGATGGCGACTTCGACTTCCAGCCAAAGCTCGGACGAATTCGATCTCAGGGCAGTTTTAAACCAAAGGGCATGAAGGCTTACCTGAAGGGCGCGCGTAAGCGTCCAAGCAAGACCGGTGGTAGTCGCCGATCTACTGCGTTTGCCGGAGCACGCCGCGTGATGATCAAAGCCCGCGTCCATAGATTGTCTGGAAGCGGAGCGGGATCGCAGCGCGCTCACATCTCATACCTAGAAAGAGACGGTGCGGGTAAGGGCAAAGATCCGGCAGAATTTTACAATGATGTGAGCGAGGAATTCGATGGCCAAGAATGGCTAAAGGAGCATGCTGATGAGCGTCACCATTTCAGGTTCATCGTCTCACCTGAAGATGGCGAAAAACTTCAAGACCTAAAGCCCTTCATTCGAGACCTGGTGTCTCAGATGGAAATCGATCTTGAAACCAAGCTCGATTGGATCGCGGTCGACCATTACAATACTGAGCATCCGCACACGCATATTGTGATGAGCGGGAAGCGCGATGACGGCGAAGATCTCGTCATCTCAAAAAATTATCTCTCGTATGGGATGCGAGAACGCGGTAGCGCGTTTCTTACCCGAGAACTTGGCTTGCAAACCGAACCAGAACTTGCTGCCAAACTCGAACGAGAAACTGCGCTCAGAAAAGTCACACGCATGGATCGTATTTTAATGCGGGAGATGGATCGCAACGGCGCGGTCAACTTAGACAACCTAAGACGCAATCGTCCGCACTATCAGAAGCGTTTACAGACCCTCAGAAGCATGGGGCTTGCGCGCCACCAATCTGGCGGGATCTGGAGCGTGGACGATCAGCTTGATGTCACTCTCAACGCACTGGAGAAATCTGACACAATAGCCGTTCGAATTGAGCGCGCTGTTCGAAGCGCCGGACTGGATCGGATCAGTGCCCACGAACGGGGTCCATTTAAGTATGGTGACGCTGTTCATGGGCGCCTTTTAAAAATCGGATACAACGACGAGCTCATGGATCGCCGATACGCCATCGTCGACGGATTGGATGGACGCGTGCATCACTTCGATCTTGGAACCAGTTTCCCTAAAGATCTAAAGCCAGGTGATATGCTTGAGATCAAACCGCGGTCTCCTGGCGCGCTCGGCATGGATCAGACGATTGCCGACATGGCAGCTCAAAACCGAGGGATCTATAGCCTCGAAAACCACAAGCAATCCGACCCTAAAGTCAGCGCGAAACACTTAGCGATGATCAAGAATCGCGTCGCCGCTTTGGAACGCGTAGGCCTCGTGCGGCGATTTTATGGAAACGCCTATTCAATCGGGCCAAACTTCATTGACCTCGTAGATGAGCATTTCGGGAAAGCGGCAAACCGTTCTCCCAACATCGTCCGCAAGCTGGAGGGTAGGGCATTTGAGAGCCAGGTCCTTGCTTTCGGTGAAACCTGGCTAGATCAGCAGCTCGCTGGCCAAGCGATTGAGCCGCTTGGAAGCGCCGGCCTAGGCGGAGATGTTCGATCCGCCATGTATGAGCGTATGAAGCGGCATTTCCAGCGAGGGATTGTGAACGACCGGGATGCTAAAGAGTTGAACGATAATCATCTGAAGGCTCTCCAAAAAGAAGGTATGCTTCACGCCTCATTGGATATCTCCAAAGAAACGGGTCTGACCTATCGCCCAATTCAGCCTGGGGATCGGATCGAAGGGACATTCGTGCGCGTCCATCAGACCGAGCATGCAAAGTTTGCAGTCATCGATCGAGGCCGAGAGTTTTCGTTGGTGCCCTGGAAGCGTGGCCTTGAGCGACTTAAGGACCGCAGCATCGAAATTACGATGACGCGCTCAAGAGATATTGCGTGGACGCTTGGGCGAACCCGAGGTCTCAGTCGCTAGTCGATTTTTGCTCTTTTGCTTGTGTTCGTGCTTGGGGAAAGCACTCTCCTGTTAGGCGAAACTCGATTTCGAAATTCGCTTGCGATACTCGAATGCAGTGAACGTCGCGCGCTAGGACAGTCTTGGGATAGCAATTTAACATGCCGCTGATTGCCAATGGCGGCAAAATCCGGCAAGTCTCCGCAACTGGCGGCAAGTGCTTGTAAAAGCTCACTAAAGTTCACGATTGTTCACGATTTTCAGCCTTGACGAGGCGGCGTCTCAGTCGGCAGTCTTAGCGCTATGAGAGTAGAGTTTTACATAGATCTAATTGGACTGAGCAGATGAAACCCCGCTTAGTCGCATACGTACCCGCCCATGTGCATGCCAAAGTCGTTGCGCTGTCAAAGAAGCAAGGCATGACGCAATCTTCGGTGATCGAAGACGCACTGAACGCTTACTTTTCGATATCCATCCAACACGAACGAGACGCGGCCCTGATCAAAAGACAGGATGAGATGATCCGGAGTTTGGCTCGAATGGAACGTGAGCAAAATGCCGTTATCGAGATGGTCGATATGCAAGTCTGGTTTCAGCATGCGTTTGCGCCGCCCATGACCGCGGAGCAAAAACAAGCGGCCAAAGCGCGGGCCTCTTCAGCGATCGAAGGATTTAGAGCGCGCGTCGCTGAAAGACTGAACTCAGGAAGAAAGCTGCTCGGAGAAGCGCTTGCAGATGCTGTGTTCGATGAGGACGATTTTCTGCAGATTGAACAGCAGCCAGTGGCGGCGGAGTAAAAGATACAGATGATGGACGATCCGCAGTTTGCGAAATTTGAAGACCGTGAACGAGAGCGCGGTCGAGCTACCAGATTCCTGTCGTTGCGAGACGTTCTAGACCGAACCTCTATAAGTCGATCACTTCTGTACGAGCTGATCAAAGACCCGAACCGCCCATTCCCTTCCCCTGTTCATATTAGAAGGCGAAGCTTATGGGTGGAGGGTGAAGTTGAACAATACATGGCTGATTTGATCCGAGACGAACGGCATTCGTAAGAAGGCCGCGTAAACAAAAGCGGTCGGACTTTCGATACGCGTATTTTCCGTCGTGAGGCGCCTTACCCTGAACTCAGAACGCGCTACTGAAGCGCTCGAATGACACTTGATTATAGGGTTGAAGGTGTGCTCATTTGGGTAATATCTCTCTGCAGAATCGGTACAAGCAAAAATTCAGCAAAAACAAAGTTGTGGAAAACTCAGGACTCATACCGTTTCTCGATAAAAGTCCGTTGGTAATTTTGTTGGTATCGTCAGATTCGAGAAATAAAATTGTTAAAAAACAAATGATTAATATTTGTTCGAGTCCGGCGGGAGTACCATTGGACTGTCCGCAGACGTCCATTCCAATCCAATATATAAAATAAAAACAATATGCTTTGCTGCATTCCGCGATCATAGCTTGTCAAGCAAGCCTGCGAATAAGCGCAGCTTTCGCAACACTTACGTGACACGACCTCGCGGGCACTATTAGCTGATCGCACGCGCTCACAGTGCTCTCTTAGCAACCGAGTTCGTAGGATTTTCCATATCGCGAGATATCGCTTGATGACTAAGCACGATCTTCAAACCCCGCTCGACCTCAATTCGCCGCTTCAGTCGCACGTTCGAGGAATTCTGAGAAGTGCATCCTCCGGAGGGCGGGGCTGACCTCGCGAAGACTGGTTTGTTTTAGACGAGGAAAGAGGCTGAAGTCTCGTGCAGAATGGGGTTAATTTGCAACACACATGAGAGAAATGACTTCGCATGCAAAATTGCAGGGGTGGCGTGCTTGCATTCGAAGTCAAAAAATGCATTCGTGTCACTGTACGGTCACATTCATTGGGAGGAAAACCATGTCGAACCGCTCTGCTGTCAACCGAATTCTGCTAAGTACCACCGCCGCAATCGCCCTATCGGCAACGGCTGCAACCGCAATCGCCCAAGACGATTCTGAAATCGCAGAGAGCCAGAAAAAGCTCGGTGTGATCACGGTGACGGCGGAAAAGCGTTCGGAAAGCACTCAAGATGTTGGTCAGTCAATCCAGGCTTTTGACGAAGCGGGCCTGGAGCGAGCTGGGGTGGATGATGTCTCTCGTCTTGACCAGATCGTCTCGGGTGTAAATTTCGCTTTCGTTGGGAACGACGCCAAATTCAACGTGCGCGGAGCTAACTCAACAAACACATTTGGGGATGTATCTTCGATCGTTGGGACTTTCGTTGATGGCGTTTATCAGCCACGCGCATCGATGCAGTCACGTGGGTTTTTTGACGTTCAGCGACTGGAATTTTTGAAAGGCCCGCAAGGGACTCTATATGGTCGCAATACTTTCGCAGGCGCGCTGAATCTCTACACAAATGCGCCAGATCTATCAGGCTTCGGAGCAGGCATTGATGCGAGCTATGAGCGCTTCAATACTCGCCGTGTCGAAGGATACGCCAATATTCCTTTGACAGATACATTCGGCGTGCGCGTTGCCGCATTCACCGAGACTGGGGACGGCTATATCGAAAACAGCGCGGGGCACAATTTGGGCGCCCCAGACGATGTTGGCGTACGGATCAGCGCTTTGTGGGAGCCGAGCTCGGATCTCGATGTTCTGGCTCGATACTCAAATGTCACCGAGCGCGGCGTCGAAGCAGGCCTGTTTGGATACACTTTTGTCTGTCGCAATGTCACGGCGCAAGGGCTGACGGATCCGCTTGGGACATCCCAGGATTGCGCGAATCCGTTGCAAGGATCGAGCGGCGCGCCAAGCGCGGACCAGCTCGGGCCCTATGAGGTCGCGCAAGATTTTGCGCCCGAAGGCGATCTCGAGCAGCAGCAATTCTCGTTGGAAGTGAACTATGATTTCGGCCCGGTTACTGTGAAGTCGATCTCTGCTTATACGGACTTCAAAAATCTACTTGGGTTTGACGGTGACTTTAGTCCGACGGGTCATACGCGGTTTTGGTTCAACGAAGAAAATGAAAGCTTCTCGCAAGAATTCTTGTTTGCCTCGGATTATGACAGCCCATTGCAGTGGACCGCAGGCGCTTACTATTCCGAAGATGAGAGTTTCTTCAGTTTTGCCCTGATCGACCAGACGGCGGAGATCGCTAATCGTCCAAATGTTATTGGGCCTGGTGGTGCGACTTTCCCGCTGCTTATTGGTACGCCAATCGCTTCGAATGACATTATCATTCCAGGTGGCGAATTCGCAGATGTCGGCGTTCGCGAGGTCGAATATTTCGGTATCTTCGGTCAAGCCGAATGGTCGATCTCGGATCAACTTCGGATTACCGGTGGCTTGCGCTTTAACGATGAAAGCCGGACATTGGTCGGCGCGGGAAGTAATTTTACTGGTGACACGAATGGTGATGGTACAGTCGACCCAGTCGTCGCGTTCACCCAGCAAGTGCTAAACAATCCGACGCCTGCGGTTGTTCCAACCAATCCCAACACCGTCTTTAATCTATTCCCCAACTCGAGTGATGCGGTCACCGGCGATGTCAGCTTTGACAATGTCAGCTGGCGCCTCGGTGCGGAGTATGATCTGAATGATGAGATCTTGCTCTATGCCAACGCTGCAACAGGGTTCTTGTCCGGAGCAATCTCAAACGGTGGAGCCGCGACAGACGAGCAAGAATCGCAAGTCATTGAAGTTGGTTTCAAATCCAACTTGCTTGAGAACACACTGCTTCTGAATGGCGCTGTGCATGTGACTGAGTACACAAATTTGCTGCGTCAGGTGCAGGAAATCATCGGTGGGGTCGCTGTGACATCGTCGGACAATGGTGGTCAGATCGATGCCTGGGGTATCGAACTCGAAGCGACTTACTTCCCAGTTGAAAACCTTCGACTCAGCGGGACCCTTGCTTATCTCGACTCTGAGTTCGGCGATGGCTTCTTCCAGGGCAACCCATACCAATTGTTTGGGGGGCAAGTTGTGCCTTCCATCGATGTGTCGGGTGAAACCACACCTTGGTCTCCTGAGCTAACGTTCAATGTCTCTGGTGACTATACGATTGATCTCGGTGAAAACGGCACGCTAACGCCGGGTATTTCATTCTACTATAGCGACGAGTACTTTACCTCTAACCTATACTCACCAGACCCAAACCAGTTGCAGGATAGTTTCACGAAAACCGACTTGCGTCTGCGTTGGGACTCGTCTTCGGGTGACTATTCAGTCGAAGCCTTCGTTCAAAATCTTGAGGATGAGGCGGTTCTGGCTCGCGGCAACAACAACTCAAGTGATGTTGTCCAAACTGGATATCTGTACCCACAAAACTACGGTGTCAGGCTCAAGGCTCGGTTCTAACGAAATCCTCCTCGGAAGAACCGAAAACTGAAGCCAAATATTGGGGGAGAAGTCTTGACGGACTTTCTCCCTCAATTCTTTTTGAGTTTGAATTTTCAACATAAGCGGCGGGTGCGATGGAATCCTTTGGGTTATTAAACTGGGCAATTGTGGCGGTATATCTCGTCGGTAATTTATTGCTCGGATATTGGATGAGCCGGAAGGTTAAGACGGCCGCGGATTATCAGATCGGGGATCGGTCCGCGCCCTGGTGGGCAATCGGAATTTCCGTCGTCGCGACTTATGTCAGCGCCTTGTCATTTCTTGGTGGGCCGGCCTGGGCCTATGGCGATGGGATGGCGGCATTAGCCATCCACATCAATTACCCTCTGGTGATTTTTGTCGTCGTCGTGCTGTTCTTGCCTTTCTTCTACAATAGCGGCGTCGCTTCCATTTATGAATATCTCGAGCAGCGGTTTGGCTTGGCATCGCGAACCGTGATGTCCGCCATTTTCTTACTAACCCAAACGATCACGACCGCATCGATCCTAACGGCCACGGCCGTGGTGATTACGTTCGCGACCGGCATAGATGTCGGGGTCGCCATCATTGGCATGACCTTGGTGGTTTTAATCTACACTTTACTCGGTGGCATGAACGCTGTGATCTGGACTGATGTTCTGCAGGGCGTGATTCTATTTCTTGGGGCGGGGATCGTTTTGTGGGGTTTGCTGGGCGCAGTCAGCCCACTGTCGGACGCCCTTTCAACCCTGGCAAATGATGGCAAGCTTAATCCGATCAATACGGATTTGGATTTCTCGGTTGCGCCAACGGTGTGGGCTGGTGTCCTCGCCATGACACTCTTTCATATCACTGTGTACGGCACCAATCAGATGATGGTGCAGCGGGCGCTTGCAGCAAAGACGCTGGGTGATGCCAAGAAATCCTATTTGATGATGGGGTTTGCGGCATTCTTCATCTACTTCTTGTTCTTTTTCATCGGTGCTCTGCTGTACGTGCATTTCAAGGGCGAGCCGTTCGAGCAGCCGAATGAGATTATTCTCGTCTTTGCGCAATCACTCGCCATCCCCGGCTTGATGGGTATTCTGGCAGCCGCTGTCTTGTCCGCCTCTATGTCGAGCCTGTCTTCGGCGCTCAATTCGTTGGCGACCATTTCGGTTACGGATTTTTATCAGCGCTTTTTCAAGGCTGAAGCGAGCCCGGAACACTTTCTCGGCGCGTCGCGCCTGTTCACGCTAGTTTGGGCGGCTATGGCTGTTCCGATAGCCTTTGCTTTTATCAATAGCGGCGGATCGATCCTTGAAACCCTCAGCCGGGTCGCTTCCTATTTTGTTGGAGCTAAGCTGGCTATGTTCGGGCTCGGCTTCTTGTCCAAACATACCAGCGAACGCGGCTTGCTGGTCGGTGTGGTTGCCGGTTTCATTGGATTGCTGATCATAGTCGGCGGCGTCCCAGCTATTGGCCTTGAGCCGGCGAACGTTGCCTGGCCGTGGTATGTCGTGATTGGCGGCGTGATCAATATTTCCGTCTCTTGGACCGCCAGCGTTTTGCTCGATGGGTTCCAGTCAGATTGGCATGAGCAAACGGTTGTCGGGCAGTTGCGACGGTTTAAAGCAGAGGGGCTCGCTGAAAAAGAATCAGGCTGGTATGTGGTGCCGGGGCGCGTGGATAATGTTGCTTGGTATTTGCTAGGATTCTTTATCCTGATCATTGCTTTCTTGGCTTGGTTTGGAACCTTGGCCGGCTGAGTTAGTGTCTCGCCAAATTCAATTTGCATTCGAATGCAAAAATGCTAGAACCTGCGCCAGACGAAGGAGATAGCAATGGCCCGTTGGCTTAAGGAAGGGATTGATCCCGATATCAAACAAAAGGCGGATGCTCAGGTTCGCAAGACCGTGGAAGACATCCTTGAGGACATTGATTCGCGCGGGGACGCGGCGGTTCGAGATTTGTCGGAAAAGTTCGATAAATGGAGCCCGCCGAGTTATCGCCTCACCCGCGAAGAGATCGATGCGTGTTATAAAGAGCTTGATGAACAGGCCATCAGCGACATTCGCTTTGCACAAGAGCAAGTGCGAAACTTTGCCCAGATACAGAGGGATGCGCTTCAAGATGTTGAAGTTGAAACGCTCCCGGGCGTGACGCTTGGGCACAAAAATGTGCCAGTGAATTCTGTTGGCTGTTATATTCCAGGTGGCAAGTATCCACTGATCGCCTCAGCGCATATGAGCGTTGTAACAGCCAAGGTGGCCGGCGTCCCGCGTATCATTGCAACAGCTCCGCCCTTTGAAGGTCGGCCTCATCCTGCGATCGTCGTTGCCATGGACATGGCGGGTGCGGACGAGATCTACACCTTGGGCGGCGTACAGGGCATTGGTGCGATGGCCGTTGGCACAGAGACTATTGCGCCAGTCGATATGATTGTCGGTCCAGGCAACGCCTATGTCGCGGAGGCCAAGCGCCAATTGTTTGGACGTGTTGGAATCGACCTTTTTGCTGGACCGACAGAAACTCTGATCATTGCGGATGAAAGCGTCGATGAGGACTTCTGCGCAGCTGACTTGTTAGGACAAGCCGAGCATGGGCCAACGTCTCCAGCTGTGCTGCTGACGAACTCCGAGGGCCTCGCAAAACGGACCATGGAGGCCGTTGAACG
This sequence comes from Henriciella sp., assembly GCA_027019605.1. Lineage (GTDB taxonomy): Bacteria > Pseudomonadota > Alphaproteobacteria > Caulobacterales > Hyphomonadaceae > Henriciella. The sequence goes on from JALUWJ010000140.1 coordinate 29,384, forward strand.
CCAGCTTGAATGGTTGCCAACCGCTGATGTCGCTGGCGAAGCCTGGCGGGAGTACGGCCAGGTCATCGTCTGTGATAGCTATGAAGAAATGGTCGAAGTCGCGGACGAAATAGCGTCTGAACATGTTCAGGTCATGACCAAAGATCCCAATTATTTCCTGGATAATATGACAAATTATGGTGCGCTCTTCCTGGGGCAGGAAACCAATGTTTCTTATGGAGACAAGGTTATCGGAACGAACCACACGCTGCCAACCATGAAAGCCGCGCGCTATACAGGTGGGCTTTGGGTTGGTAAGTTCATCAAGACCTGCACATTCCAGCGTGTCACGAGAGAAGCCTCGGTAATGGTTGGCGAATATTGTTCTCGATTGTGCGCTCTCGAAGGCTTTGCTGGTCACAAGGAACAAGCAGACATCCGTGTGAGACGTTATGGCCAACAACCCGTCCAAAAAGAACCCGCCTGAGGAAAATGGCAAAGTCATTCCTCTGATAAAAGGCCGTCGCGCAACGTCTTATGATGTGGCGCGATTGGCCGGTGTATCGCAGTCGGCGGTCTCACGCTGTTTCAAGCCAGGCTCGAGCATTTCCGGAAAAATGCGCGAGCGGGTGATGAAGGCGGCAAAAGAGCTGGAGTATCAACCAAATGCGATTGCGCGTGGACTGATCACGCAACGGTCCAATCTTGTTGCGGTGTTGGTCTCAGGACGGTTGAACCTCTATTATCCCGAAGCTTTGTTCAAAATTACCGAAGAGCTCTCGGCGGCTGGACTTCGAGCGCTCCTGTTTACGGTTGAAAGCGAAGAGGATGCAGAGACAGTAATCGAGCAGGCTTGGCAGTTTCAGGTCGACGGCGTGATTTCGGCGTCCCACATGTCTCAGGCACAATACGAACTTTTGGAAAAACGGAAAATACCGGTGGTCTTCTTCAACCGCTATTTTGCCGATCACCCAAATACGGTGGTCTATTGCGACCCTTCAGAGCAAATCGATTCGCTGGCAAAGCAACTCGCCGAACTTGGTCACACGCGGGCGGCCCTAATTTCAGGGCCAAGCGAGAACATGGTCAGTCGCGAACGTACACGAATGACCAAGGCGTCACTGGCCCGCTTTAATATAGATCTGGTTGCAGAGGTGCAGGGCGATTTCTCCTATGAGAGTGGTGCGGCAGGACTTCAGTCGATTAAGCAACAAAATGGCAATACACCGAGCGTGATTGTCTGCATCAACGATATGATGGGTATGGGCTGTATGGATGAAGCGCGGTCCGTGCTTGGACTTAGCGTTCCCAGTGACCTTTCCATTGTTAGCTTCGACGGGATCGGCATGAGCCAATTCTCGAGCTATGAGCTGACCACGGTGCGCCAGCCAATCGGCCGGATGTCGGAGGCCGCCGTTCGAATGATCACCGAGCGTGTGGAGCGTCCGGATCAGTCTCACGAAAAACGCGTTTTCGAGGGCGCAGTTATTCCTGGCGGGTCTATTGCTCGTGCGCCCTCATAGACGTATGACTTCGAATGCATATTCGGAGTGAAACGTCATGAAAACCAGCCAGGACCGCATTCTCACGACCCATGTCGGCAGTTTACCGCGATCAAAACAAGTCACGGATTTGGTGTTTGGACATGAGGCCGGCGAAAGCCTTGATCAATCTGAGTTTGAAGCAGTGATCTCGAATGCGGTGTCAGAGACTGTGAAGCGTCAGCGGGAGTCCTCTGTCGACATTGTTAGCGACGGTGAGATGAGCAAAATCTCCTATGCCACCTATATCAAGGATCGCATCACAGGCTTTGACGGCGATAGTCCGAGGCGTGCGCCCGCAGATCTGGAAGCGTTTCCTGGGTTTCTCGAGCGGCAGGCAAAAGGCGGTGGAACGCCGACTTATCGCCGCCCCAAATGCGTAGGCGAGATTAAAGTGAAGAGCATGGCGCCTCTGGAAGCGGACCTGCGCCATTTCGCTGAAGCGCTCGATGGCGCAGGGCATAGCGACAGCTTCATGAATGCGGCCAGTCCCGGCGTGATTGCGCTGTTCCAGCCGAATGAGTTTTATGGCACGCAAGATGAATATTTGGAGGCCTTGGCCGAAGCCATGCGGCCGGAATATGAGGCGATTGTTGGGGCCGGGCATATCCTTCAACTCGATACGCCCGACCTTGGACTCGGCCGTCACATGATGTTCAAGGACAAACCGCTGGAAGACTATCATCGCTTGGCCAGTCAGCATGTTGAGGTGCTCAATCATGCGTTGCGAAATGTGCCGGGTGATCGGGTTCGTATGCATATTTGTTGGGGCAATTATGAAGGCCCACACCATTGCGATGCACCTATGGATGAGGTGTTGCCGGTGGCGCTGAAGGCTAAACCAAAAGGCTTGTTGTTTGAAAACGCCAATCCTCGCCACGGTCATGAGTGGACGGTATTTGCGGACGCCGAGAAACGCGGTGAGTTGAAGGATAAAATCCTCATCCCGGGCGTTATCGACTCGACAACCAACTTTATCGAGCATCCTGAGTTGGTCGCGCAACGGATCGAACGCTTTACCGATATCGTAGGCAAGGAAAGAGTGATCGCTGGGACCGATTGCGGTTTCTCGACTTTTGCAGGTTTTGGAGCTGTCGACGAGGATATCGTTTATGCCAAGCTTGGAGCGTTGGCAGAGGGTGCTGAGCTAGCCTCGAAAAGGCTATGGGCATGAGCCTCAAACAACGCCTTCGCGATCAGGAGCCATTGATCGGTACGTTTTTGAAGACACCGTCCGCGATGGTTTGCGAAGTTTTAGGGCGGAGCGATTTGGATCTGGTTTGCCTGGATGCCGAACATTCCCCGTTCGATCGGCGCGACATCAATGATTGCGTGTTAGCGCTGCAGCATGTCGGGAAACCAAGTCTGGTGCGAGTGCCGGCCAACCGCCCAGAGTATATCCTCAATGCGCTTGATTGCGGTGCAACCGGCGTTCTCGTGCCACATGTGATCACCGGTGCGGATGCGGAAGCTCTGGCAGGGAATGCGCATTTCGGAGCAGGACGCGGCTATGCTGGCTCAACCCGAGCGGCGGGCTATGGCGCACGCACGATGGCTGAGCACATAGCGCGCAGCAGCGAGGCAACAGTTGTCATCGCGCAAATCGAAGATGCCGAAGCGTTGGAGCATTTGGATGATATCTTAGCGGTAAAGGCGATTGATGCATTCTTCATAGGCCGTGCGGATTTGTCTGTATCTCTGGGAGCAGACGGACCGAACGATCCGCGGGTCGTTGCGGCGGTTGAGCAGATTTGCGCAAAGGGAAAAGCGGTGGGCGCAACGATCGGGATGTTCACCGCTAATTTGGACGAATTGCCAAAGTGGCGCGCCGCGGGAGCGAGTTTGTTTCTGCTTGGCTCAGACCATGGTTTTATGCTGAGCGGCGCCGCGGAGCTGACAAGCAAGGTGCGCGTGCACTTTTAGATTCGATAGAACCGTTCAGCGACGGCGCGGAACATGGCGTCGCGCTCCACCGCTGTATAAACGTCACAAATCTTCAAATACGCACCCATCGTTTCTTCATAGCTCGCATAGAGCTTATCGACGGGAAAGTTCGACCCAAAGGCGATGCGGTCGGGCTCAAAGACTTCGATTGCGCGATGCACTAAGGGTGCGATGCTCTCGATCGACCAGTGAGGGTCGAACATGCCGAAGCCCGATAGTTTGCAGATCACATTCGGGAGCTCTGCGAGCGCTTTTAACCCGGTCTTCCATTCAGCCAGACTGCCTTGATCATAGGCGCTGAGTGAGCCTCCATGACAAAGCGCGACATTCAACTTTGGCACTTGAGCGAAAAGATCCGCAGCCGACTGCATTAAAGGCGGTGTCAGTTGAAGATCGAAAGACATGTCTTTGTCAGCGAGAATTTGAAGACCGCGTTTGAAATTTGGATCCTTGAGTAGCGCGGACGTACCGGTCTTACGGTCTTCTTCGGCGCTGCGTCCGATGATTTGCCGAACCCCTTTAACGCCAGAATGCGCAAGATGCTGGTCCAGATCTATTTCAACGGAGTCACGCGTGAGGTCGCAAAATGGCACGATTGCTGTGGGTAGACCGAACCTGTCTGCTTGGGCTTGCAACCAAGTTGTTTCTTTGAGGCTGTCATCGACCTCTACGCCGATCTGAATATGGACGGACTTTTTGACTGGGATGGTGCCGAAATCGGTGCGCAGATCATCAACGTGATAGTTCTTTTGAATGGGAGCAGGATCGCCAAAGAAGCGGATGACCCCACGCTCGGCGAGCCAAGTGTGGCGGCATGCGTCTAGGTCCCAAAGATGGTGATGCGCATCCACGATATAGGGCAGATCATCCACTTTGATACCTCGTGGTGGCAATTTGTCGACGCAATGCGATATCATCCCACACTGTGACTTGCTCGCGAACGCGACCATTCATTATGCGAAAGTGTGACACACCTAATATGTAAACGGGGGCGCCCGTTGGGGCACCGTAGCGTCCTGCACCCGAATGCGTGCCAACGGCGCTCCAACGTAAAGAAACATCTCTGGATTCTCCCAAATAGGGGATCTCGGCGACGTGTTCGATAGACAGTTTGAGGTCAGGTAGTGTGCTCAGCAAGCCATTGCGCCAAACCATAATTTGGTCTGGGCCATATAGTGAGACATCACCGGGAAACTGGGCTGCGACTCGGAAGTCATAAACCGCTTGAAGCTTATCTAATCCAGTAGATGAGAAACACCGACGTAGAGCAGTGGCGGCGAGCGAGATGGCAGTGCTGGCATCGGTTTTGGTTTGGTCACCCTGAGCTGTCGTCGCGCGATTATCAGCGTGAAAGTCGATCAAGCTGAAACTGTTGATTTTATCCTTCTGGGCCTGGTCCTTGGCGACCCGATCCGCATCGAAACCGAGCTGTTGAACGGCAGCAAGATTGTCGCGAACAAGCCATTCTTCGATGACGCGATTGCCTTTGCACAAGCATTCCGCAATCGTTTGAATGCGAATTTGCTTGCCTGTTACAGGGCCAAATTCACTGGCGCCCTCATTTGTCATTTTTGAAGTTATTAGGTGCGAGGAATAAAATGCGTCATCGTCTTCCTTAGACCAGATCACATTATCCGCATCGAGACGGCGATCTGGAAAAGCCTTAAGCGTCGCCCACGTATTGTCGACCACGGTTTGTGCGCCACTGATATCGCCCGCCATCGTGTGTATGGCGCAGTCTTCAGCATACCAGTCGAGGCATTTCTCAACCTCGCGATCGTGCCAAATCCGCTCGGTGATGCGAATGATGTAGTGCGGGAAGTCAACAAACTCATCCGCGAAGCCGGGCAGGTCCATACGCGGCTCGGGCCCTGGATTCATCATTTCGTGAATATTCGTCGTTGCGACATGAGTGATGGGTTTGTGTGTCATTTGCTTCCTATTGCGCCGTCCAACCGCCATCGACAACGAGTGAGTGGCCTGTAATCATCCTGCCTGCCGGACCACATAGATAGAGCACGGCCTCAGCGATATCTTCCGTGCTTGCAACTGTGCCAAGAGGGATCATGCGTTTGACGAAAGCCGAAAACTCGGGATCGTCCAACATCGGTTTGGTCATTGGTGTTTCGACAAAAGTTGGAGCGACTGAGTTGACGCGGATTCCGCGCGGCGCAAGCTCCACCGCCATAGCTTTTGTGAGACCTTCGATGGCGTGTTTGGTCATGCAATAGGCTGTGCGATTTGGGGACCCAACATGTCCCATTTGTGAGCTGATATGAACGATCCGCCCGTCTTGAGGCATCACATCAAGAACAGCGCGCGAGACGCGAAAAGTGGTGCGAACGTTCAAGTCGAGCATGACGTCCAGATCTTCATCGCTGACGTCGTTCATTGGCTTGGGTCGATTGGTGCCGACATTGTTCACCAGAATATCAATCCGGCTTTGTCCCGCGATGAAGTCGAGTAATTCATCCGACGCTGCATTGCCCCGCCACGGGATACAGCGATCACCGCAAGCCGCTATGAGCTCTTCCATGGCGTCAGAGGCACGTGCGACGGGAATGATCTCTGCGCCTGCAGCGTGCAGCGCTCCACAGATCGCACGCCCGATGCCGCGACTGGCGCCGGTGATTAATGCGCATTTTCCTCTTAGGTCCATCGTCATGCCCAGCGTAGATCCGGTGCTTGGTTACCTCCGCGAACAGCGACGAGTCGGACTGGCGTGTCACCTTCATTGTGAAACGATCGCTCCGAGCCTTGCGGGAATGTCACCGTATCGCCTGGCGTAAGCGTCGTACTTTGACCGTCAATCTCAATCGCCAAGGCGCCTACGTGCACGAAATGTACGTCGGCCGCGCTCAGGTTGTGAGTCGGGACACGAGCGCCGGGCGCAATCTCGATTTCGCTCAACGTAAAGCCATGTGGCCAGTTAATTGGGGCTGGACCGATGAGGCAGGTTTCCGAGACACCTTCAATCTCATCCATCGCACCTTTGTGCTGGCCTTCTGATGCACGGATGACGCAGCTTGCAAGTTGTTCATCCGAATAGACGTCGAGCGCGGCGACCTGTTCTCGCGTTGTCACTGGCATGGGCGATTTTCCGGTCGGAACCGTCTCCCCTTTATTGGAGTCAATCAACATGCCATCTTCCAACAGGATCAGTCCGAAGTCGCGTGCCATGTCGAACACTTTTGGCGCCCAAAGAACGCGGCCCGGATCGTCCCCTCCGAGTACGGCCCAGAGATAGCCAATATCATCGCCAATGTTCGTAAATCCGCGAAAAACTTTGGTCGGGATCGAAATTAAGTCGCCAGGAGCGAGCTCAATCTGCGCATCCTCTCCATGCTCACCAAGATCGAAGCGCCATCGCCCCGAATGCACGTAAAAAACCTCCACGGTGTCATGGCTGTGCTGTGAATTGGTGCATCGGGGGGGCTGGCGCGCCCCGCCAATATTGAACCCGTGTGGCTCTGCGATATGGACATGCTGATTGGGGTTCTCTGAGACGCCCGGACCGATAATGGTGAAGTTTTCTTTCTTATCAGACCCGGGGGTTCGGGTATCGATAAAAGCATCAAAACAGGGCTTGAGATCGGCGTAGCGCACGACTCGATCTTCGATCCGCAATCGACTTGTCATAGCGGTTTCAGACATGTGATTATCCTTATCAGCGGCAGTCGAAATGCCGGATGCGTTCCTGGTCATTATTCGTTTTCCAAAAGTGTGAGCTGGTGGTTTCCAGTCTGAGTCATGCGCGCGGGTGGGGCATTTAGCAGCGCCAGCAACGCGTCATTGACCTGATCTGGCTGCTCAAGCGTCGATATATGGCCGCAGGTATCGATGATCTTTAGTCTGGCATGGGGTATACGAGATTGAATCTCAACGTGGCGCTCGACGGGGCAAACCCGATCATCACTACCCGCGATTAATAGGGTGGGACAAGCAATCTGACCAATCCAATCGCGGTAATCAGATCGAACAGTCAGAGCCATGGTCTGTCGACAGAATACATTTTTGCCGAGTGCCATTCCCATTTGTTCGAGAATTTGTAAGCGATCTTCCGTGCGATTTTCTGGCGCTAGATATTGAGGTTTTAGCTCGTCTCGGATGACCAAATCCAGATCGCCGGCAGCGACTCGACCAAGCTGTTTTTTTCGCGCAGGGCCAGCTGCATCTGCACGCGCGGTTGTATTCATCAGGGCAAGATGAGTGACACGATGCGGTGCTTGGCGGCAAATCTCTAAGGCAACGATGCCGCCCATAGATAACCCAGCAAGCGCAAAGCGTTTGGGGGCTGCAGCGAGAACTTGCGTAGCGAGGCGCTCGATAGAGCAGGCCTGAGTAAGGTCGCCCACGCTGCAATCAATGCCCTGACCGCTGAGAGCATCGACTTGCGGCGTGAACAGGCGGTGGTCACACATAAAGCCTGGCAAGAAGACAATTGATTGATTTCTCATTGGCGCCATCCCGATAATCAGAATAGAGACAGATAATCATATATTGCATTCGAATGCAAAACTGAATTCGTGCAATTCAGCTCGAACGCCAAAAATCTTTACGGTGACGGTAGCCCACGAATTTCAGCGAGGCGTTCGAGGACGTCCAAACCTTGTTGTTTGAGATAGTATGGCAAATCGATCAAAACCCAATTCTCTGCGAGTTTGTCTCCGGCGCGGCGGTAGACGTCGACCACGCGCATCTCGCTTGATCGAGCTGCCTCCGGAAGACCGAGAAAACCACCCAAGTTCCGGTTGCTTAGGTTCGCCCAGCCGAAGAATCCACCATACTCGCCTTCCGCGAACCGAGCAACGTGACCATTATAGGTTTTATCACTCAAGTTGATCCGAAATGGATGTTGATGCTGAGCTTGATACCGCTCAATCGTATAGCTTGCCCCAATGCCACATGGGCCATACCAGGTCATATCCTCATGCCATGTGCGAGCGAGCAGTTCCGGAGGACATTTTTCACCTGTGATATGATTGATCGAGTTTAAATCTGCGATCATCTGATTGATCAGCTCCATGGTTTTTCGTGTTTCACCTTCATCTTGCACCTCGAAGAGGCGCCCGTCATGAGTCGCTGGTCCGGGATAGACAAAAAATGAACCGGTCATCGGCGGCAACGGATAGACCCCAGCCTCATGCATCAGACCCAGTAAGTCGAAGAATAACGCACTTTCGACGATCTGATCTCCATCTACCCGCGTGAATTCAGCATAACGTAAGTGCGCTAGGCGTCCGGTCTTGGGAATGTTCAACCAATCTTTGTCGAACAGCCCGACAAAATGGCCCATGCTGCAGGTCCACACGGATTGCCCTTCATCGACATCATTGGTTCCGGCGAAGAACACGTCCTCCCGCCTTTGAATATGTGTGAGAGACTGCCGCAATGGGTGCCAGAAATCGCCGATGACGGTTTCGAACCCAGACTTCTCATAGAACGGATGCATGCTGCGCCAGGTATAGTCTGACGAAATCGCGTTTAGGCTAACCTGGTTCAGGTCCTTGTCACTGGCGGAATCAAATGTGGCCATATGCGTTCGGACCACTTGTTTCGCTGTCTGCAATCTGTTCATTACAATCCTCTTTCTCCAAGGTTTAGCCAAATTGACTTCGAATGCAATCCTGCTAAGCGGTGGTTTTGAGTGCGATCATGCTCCGTGCTCGAGCTTGTCCGAAATAGATGTATCCCATCATCCCAACCCGATGAGAGTAATGTGATGAATAAGCAAGATCTGAAAGCTGTGTTCGCACCGTTTCGAATGGCTACAGCGACGTTTGCATCTGACACCGTTCGGACCGCCTTCCAGGATATTTTTGCACCGGATGTAGAATTCAAAATGTGCCATCCATTTGGGACGATGACTGGAGCGGAGGCATTCTACGAGACCTGCTATCAACCATTGTTCACGGCACTGCCGGACCTAGAACGACGGGAAATGATCCTGCTCGCGGGTCAATCACCTGAAGGGGAAGACTGGGTCGCGACGATGGGGAATTATATGGGCACCTTTCTGGCGCCCTTTTTGGACATTCCGCCGACGGGCCATCTGGTTCATATGCGCTATCACGAGTTCTTCCGTTTCGAAGAAGGTAAAGTGGTCGAGGTTCAAGCAATTTGGGATCTGCCGGAAGTTATGATGCAGGCTGGGGCCTGGCCGATGGCGCCGCAGCTTGGCGGGTTTTTGTGTACCCCCGCGCCAATGAGTGGAGATGGCTTATCCGCTTCTGGGGACGGTCATCAAGCCTATCATCATGTCACGCAAATGCTTGATGATCTATGCAAGCATCCGGCCGATCCAGATCCACGCGTGATGAACTTGGATAGCTATTGGCATCCGCGATTCAATTGGTACGGACCTTGTGGTATCGGCACGGCCCGGGGGATATCTGGGTTTCGCAACTGGCATCAAATCCCATTTTTGCGGGCAATGCCCGACCGCAAGCTCGATGAAATGGGTGACCTGAAATCGCATTGGATTTCAGAGGGCGATTATACGAGTGAAACTGGTTGGCCAAACATGCGCCTGACCCTCACGGATGATGGCTGGATGGGGATCGCGCCGGCGGGCCGTGAAGTCTTGTTACGAAGCCTCGATTTTTGGCGGCTGGAAAACGGTTTGATCCGCGAGAACTGGGTACTGGTCGACTTGCTGGATTTGTATGCGCAAGTCGGCGTTGATGTCCTTGCGCGTCTGCGTGAATTCAACAAGGCACGCAATATCTCTACTATCCGTCTGCCCCCTGGTTTGAGTTAAAGAGCGGCCATAAGAGCGTCAGCGGGTCCCCGATAAAATCCAATTGAGAAGATTTGCTAGCTCACAGCGCGTTTCGAGATTCTGCTACGCGAGCAAAAGGAGGCATTAGTTTGGAGGCTTTCCTAATTTGCTTCCATCCGCTTAAACCTAGATCATGAGAACACTGGTTTTGGGCGTCGGGGGAATGATCGGTGATGCGGTTGCCGCCTCGCTTGCCCAGAGCGGCCACGAAGTTTTTTGCGTATCCCGCTCGGCGGAGTCTGATGAGCTCAACGGGATAGTCTACAAAAGAGCTGATCGAAACGATCCAGATCAAATTGCACTGCTCGTAAACACTTTGGGAATTGATGTTGTTGTTGACGTGATTGCTTACGATGTAACCTCGACACAAAACCTACTGACCTCGCTAGCAGCTAAAATAGACCAGTACGTGCTTCTGAGCTCATGTGATGTGTATCGAAACTACGGACTGATACATCAAACAGAAATGGGAAAGCCCGATCCCTCTCCTTTGCGCGAAGACAGCCCGATCAGGTCGCATTTGTATCCTTATCGGTTAGCTCCAGCACGCCGGAAAGATGACCCTCAAAGATGGTTGGACGATTACGATAAAATTCCGATTGAAGCGGCTGCCCGCACGTTTGACGGTAAATGGACAATCCTGCGCTTACCAATGGTCTACGGCCCAGGTGATCCCCAGAAACGGTTTGAACGGGCAATACGACCCTTGTTGGCTGGCGCAGAGACGATAGTGGTTCCGGCTTCCTGGCTAAATTGGACGACGACATATGGATACGTCGGTAATGTAGCGTCGGCGATTGCAGCATCTGTTGGAAACTCTGATTTCGAAAATCGTACATTCAACGTGGTGGATAGAGAGCCAAAACCTCACAGAGAGTGGCTTTCTGACTTTGCGAAACTGATTGGCTGGAGTGGTCAGGTCACAGAAACCGACGATCCAAATCATCCGATCTCCGTTGCTACCTCTCCCCTTGACTTAAAAATACCGCTGCTTGTGTCAGGACAAAGGATGTTGGATTTTACAACGTATCGACCAACGCTATCGCATCAGGAAGCGTTACGAAACACCATCGCGGCTTAGCGAGCAAAAGCATGGGTAATCGGGCGGGCTGTTAGCCAATCGAGCTCCTGATAAGTTTGTAGCATTGGACTGCGGACATGAAGGAGAATACGATGAACGTGTTTATTGGATTGGATGTCTCATTGTCTTGCAGAGCCGAACCGCGTAGAGGCGGGGTTTGAATGGTAATTTTTACAATAGGCTGAATGATGCAGTGGCAGGTTTATCTTTCCGGTGAGATCCACACCGATTGGCGTGAGCAGATTATCGAGAGCGCGAAAGCGCATGATCTTGATATCGTGTTCTCCTCGGCCAACACCCATCATGAAAGCAGCGATGCTGCCGGGGATGTCTTGGGCAAACCCGAGGATGGTTTTTGGCGCGACCACCAGTCTGCCAAGGTCAACTCGATCCGAATCAAAACGCTGATCCAGAAATGCGACATCGCGATTATTCGGTTTGGCGATAAATATAAGCAGTGGAATGCCGCGTTCGATGCAGGCCAGTGCGCGGCGCTGAACAAGCCTTACATCACGCTGCATGACGAGAGCATTGTTCATGCGTTGAAAGAGGTTGATGGTGCAGCTGCGGGCTGGGCGAAAACCCCCGAACAAGTCGTCGAAATCCTGAAGTATACGCTTGGAAAATAGCCAGTAGCGCATGCGCCGCACTTGCTTATCTGCCAACCGGCTTAAATAAGCGGGCAAAGGATGTTCTAATGCCCGATACGATGATGACACCGCAATCTGTCCCCGGGGCCATCGGCCCGCTGCCTGCTGATCACCCGAAGGTGGTGCAAGGCAAGATTGGCGTTTTGTTGATCAATCTCGGAACGCCGGATGGCACAGACTATTGGTCGATGCGGCGATACCTGTCTGAATTCTTGTCAGACACCCGCGTGATCGAAGTTCCGAAACCGATCTGGCAGCTGATTCTGCAAGGGCCGATCCTGACGTTCAGACCGAGCAAGTCTGGCCGTGCGTATAAGAAAATTTGGACCGAGAATGGCTCGCCTCTCTTGTTCTATACCAAGCGCCAGGCTGAGAGGCTGAACCAGCGCATAGGTAGCGACAATCTGATCGTCGATTTTGCGATGAATTACGGCAATCCAAGCATCGCTTCCAAAGTCGTGGGCCTGAAAGAGCAGGGATGCGACCGGATCTGCGTCGTGCCGCTCTACCCGCAATACTCTGCCACGACGACGGCGAGCGTGTGCGACCGGACATTTAAAGTTCTGGCGGATATGCGCTGGCAACCGGCGCTTCGCACCGCCGCGAGTTTCCACGACCAGCCCGTCTATATTGAGGCGCTCGCCAAGACGATTTCAGCGCATCTTGCGACCCTCGATTTTGTGCCAGACAAAGTGCTGATGTCTTATCACGGCATTCCAAAAGCCTATTTCGACAAAGGCGACCCGTATCATTGCCATTGCCACAAAACGACACGCCTGGTGGCCGAGCGCCTCGGTTGGGAAGACGGCTTTGCGATGACCACATTCCAAAGCCGGTTCGGACCGACCAAATGGCTGGAGCCTTACACCGACAAAACGCTTGAGGCCTTACCGGGCGAGGGCGCAAAGAAAGTGGTGGTCGTCTCACCAGCCTTCATCTCTGACTGTTTGGAGACCCTGGAAGAGCTTGCCATGGAAGGCCGCGATGAATTCATGGAAGCGGGCGGCGAAGCTTATTCTGTCGTACCGTGCTTGAACGATACAGACAGTGCGATCGATTTGATCGAGGATATCGTCCGGCGTGAGACGGCTGGCTGGATTGTCTAGACGTGGATGACTGGGTCAAAAACGGGAAAGTTCGCGGCCGGATTACAGAAAGTGGCGCCCTTGAGGTTCGTTGTTTCGGTCTGACCACTCAAACCAAATATTATAAGCAACTGTTTCGCGAGTTTTTTCGCAAAGATTTTCAGCGATTGCGGCCTGGCTACGGCGATTTCGATGTCCACATCGTGATGGAATATACCGGCGATGCGCCGTGGATGGATCTCGACAATCTGGCGAAAGCCTTGCTCGACAGTCTCACCGGAAACGCGTTTGAAGATGATCACCAAGTGGCACGGCTGCTGGTCGAACGGCGGGTCGGCGAGCGTGAAGGCATCTATATGCGCGTCATGGAGATGGACTAAGCGCTATTGTTGCCCCAAGCACGCATGGCATCGATAATCGGGCGCATATTGCGGCCTTTTTCGGTGAGCAGATATTCAGATCGCGGCGGATGCGTGTCATAGATTTTGCGCTCAACGACGCCATGATCTTCCAGCATTTTTAGCCGATTGGAGAGCGTGTTCGGCGCAATCCCGCTCAACGCGGTTTCAAAGTCCGAGAACCGCCGCGCGCCGTGATCGACCAATTCGCGAATGATCTCGCTGGTCCACCTTGATCCGATGATAAAGGCGGTTCGCGAAACCGGGCACAGAGGAAGGTTCTTTTTGGCCATCGCCGACCTGTAGCCAATTTGCAATTTCAAATCCAGTTACTATAAAAAAGATAGTTACTATATACAGGAGGACAAAATTATGGGTTTTGAATTACAAGCCGTGGTCTGGACGACGGTGATATTGGTCGCCCTTATCGGATTTCAGGGCGCGCTCGTCCCGGTCAATCAAGGGTTCGCCTGGGGGCTTGGGAGCCGAGACGCGGCCCGTGAAAAAACGGCATTGCAAGCGCGAACGGCCCGCACGGTCGCCAACCATATCGAGGGCATGCTGGTCTTTGTTCCATTGGCGCTTGTTGCCGCGATGACAGACATTTCGTCCACGCTGACGATTTGGGGGGCTGGCCTGTATTTGCTTGGCCGGGTGCTTTTTGCGCCACTGTATCTGCTCGGCGTACCTTATTTGCGGTCGCTCGTTTGGGGCGTCAGCCTGATCGGAATTCTGATGATCGGATACGAAACGGTTCGCGCTGCGATTGGCTAAATCAGCCAATTAAGAACGGGTCCGACAGCTTTCTTGATCGCCATACTCACAGGCGCTCAGTCGAGCCTCGCGCGCCGCTTCAGGATCTGCTCGCCCGCCAATGCCAAGCTCAAGATCTTCGGCATACCAGGCGCAGCCAACACCGTGACCGATATCGCATGCGCGCTTGATAAAGCTTCTGACGCGTCCGGCGCGTTGCGGGCTCGATTTCATGTTGATCAGAACGAAGTCTGCCGCGGACACACACAGGTCTGGGCTGCGGGCGCCAACGGTTGGGCAGGCGAGTGCAACGGCCTCGAGCGCACGCAAATTATCTGCCTCGCCGCCAACGCCGCGAACATAAAGGTCGGCAACTTCGCGGCACGATTCCAGTCTTCCGAGTTCGCATGAGCGTTCCAGTGTTGCACGCGCAAATGCGAGATCTGGCTGCTCGGTCCGGCCCTCAATGTGGTCCTGAGCAAGCGTTGCGCAGGCGCCAGCGTCGCCGAGTTCGCAGGATCGCGCCGTGAACTCCACGCCGCGCTCATACGCGCCGTCAGTGTTCGCGGCGCGCAAATAAAGGGCCATGTTCTCGCACCCTTTAATGTAGCCCGCGCCGCAAATCTCTTCCGAGAAAGACAAATAGCTCGACGTCGCGATTTCCTCGTTTCCATATTGCGTACGCGCTTCGTAAATGTCCAAAAGCGTGTCGCATGCAAGCGAGGATTGAGTCTGGGCAATGTCATAGAGACAAGAATCGCGAAGCGGCGGGATGGCGCGCTCAATCTCTCCAGCAGCGATGAAGGCTGTCGCCAGTTGGACGAGCTCGGCAGGGTCTCGGTTCAGAGGCGGAACGGAAACAGGTGGCTCTGCGGCTTCTTCACTCGAAACCAGATCTGTCTCCGAGAGGCTGACCTGAACTTCAATGTCTTCGCCAGCGTCGGTCGGTTCAACTTCTACGATGGCCTGGGAATCGATTTCGGATGCGAGCGATAGGTCAGACTCTGTCTCAAGCTCTTCGGGCGTTGGCGCCTCGCGGCAGCCGAGTTCTATTTCGGCCCATTCAAGCATTGAGTCGCTTGGCGCATCGGTCAGCGTTTCCCAGAACGTGCTTGGATCCAGATCGCTTGACTGCGCTACCTCGGAGAGCTGCTGGTCGATCGCATCGCTGCCATCCGCACCGCAGAGTTGATCGCGGAAACAGGTGGTCAGTTTAGACAGCGCATCATCGTCATCCTGGATTGCGTGGACGCCGATATAGCTCCATTCCATAACAATCATGGCGGCATAGCGGTTCTCGAGATCGAGATACTGATCTGCTGGCAGAGCGCCGTTCAGGGCGACCAATGCATCCCGCGAGCTCTCTACATAGCGCTCAACCGAGTCGGGTGTTGGGCAATCTGCAGCGGCGGCCATCGCAGAGACTGCGATTACCAGCGAGATCGCCGCTCCCTTGAGTAGAGATTTCCTTAGGCGCAAAATCTAACGTCCCTGAACATTTCGCGTACGAAACGTACCATATGCGTAAAAATTCAACAAGATCAGTCGTATTTCTGTGGAAGCGAATGAATTTGCACAAAACCGGTGCGGCCGAGAGCGGCCCAAAGCCGCGACGGGCGAGCCTCAGCTCAGTCGTTTAAATGGCATCGGGATCGCTGTCGCTGTCGCTTTTGCCACCAATTTCCCTTTATTATCAAAGCATTCGGCTTCCATGAAGGCCGCCGAGCGCCCCCATTTGAGGATCCGTGCCTCGACATGAGCGTCCCCAGGCATCAAGCGTCTCAAGTAAGACGTTTTCATTTCCAAGGTGGGCGCTGTCATGGTGACGTTTGAGGCTATTATGCAACACGTGCTCATCGCTTCATCCATCATGGCCGCAATGAAGCCGCCTTGGACCGCGCCAGTTGGGTTTGCGAACATGCCCGGCACATCGAAATCCATGCGGATGCGTTGAGCATCTTGCTCGACTTCGGTGAGGCGCATCCCCAGCGTGTCTGAGCATGGCGGGCGTTTCTTGCTGTTTTGAAAACGCGCAAGCATTTCGGCGTCGGAAACGCGCGGTTTCTCATCCTGTTCGCTATTCGACATGCTTATTTACGACGGAAGGCGTCGAGGCTGACCACTGTGTCGCCTGATTCCGCGTCTGTCTCTTCGGCAGTTTCGGTAACTGTTTCGGTCTGCTCCGGGGCAGGATCGACGACATTGGCATTCTCGCCAGCGGCGGCTTTCTCGAAACTCACCCCAAAATTCACCGCCGGATCGACAAACCGTGTCATCGCCACATAGGGAATTGAAAGGTGTTGCGGAACCCGATTGAACTTCAGAACGATCTCGAAGTGACCATCATGGACTTCCAGGTCCCAATACTGATGCTGGATGACAATTGTCATCTCATCTGGGAACTGCTCGATCAGATGGTCCGGAATTTTGACGCCCGGTGCTTTGGTCCGGAAAGTGACATAGAAATGGTGATCACCTGGAGGCGCTGAACCTTTTGCCGCTTGGCGCATGGCTTCGCGAACGACGCCGCGCATGGCTGCCTGTGTCAGTGCTTCATAGCCGATATAGTCGGTCATCATCCGCTCCCCGTTTAGAGGAGACGAATATCCCCTCTGAGCACCGCTCGCAACGCTGTTCATGCGTGAGGCGAGCCTATTTCTGCATCTTCCCCAGTCGGGAAGTTTGTTATTTTGGTTAAGCGCTTTCTGCAATGGCAACTGCACAAGGCGTTATTCTACAGCTTAAAAGTGGAGGCTTCTGTTGCCAGGCGCCTCCGGGCCCCGCCTAAGGCGCTGATGCCTTAGGAGTTAAAGCGGTTTTCCACGCACTGCGTTACGCAGCGAGCAGTTCACCTTCAGCAAAGTTGTCATTTGCAACTATTGTTGAGTGAGCTTCTAACGCAGCTCATGCGGGTGAAGGCATCGTCTTTAGACGTCCGTCGATCCTATTTCGCCCCCAAATGACCCGCTGAAGGGAGGGTCTTTGGTGGAGGCGCCGGGTACCGCCCCCGGGTCCGAACCGCTTATTACACGCGCGTTTATCACCATAGTTCAAAAGAACGACGTCAATATAGGCCGGGTTTGAATAAGATAAAAGGGACTAGTCCAGCGGTTCCACAATTACTTCAATCACGCCTTCGGTTCGCTCAAGCGCGGCCAATTCCGCCTCAAGCGCGCTCGAATGGATTTCGCGGGTGGTTCGAAAGACAGCGCCGGTTGCATCTGCGGTGAGAATTGTCAGGCGCAACATGCGTTCGGTGCCGTCGAGCACGCCATCGGCCGCGCGCACAGTGAGCTTGCCGACTTGGTAGACGCCCTTGCCGGTCAGATAAACGGTCTTGCCCGCGAATTTCGCGCCGCTGACTAGCAGCCCCGCTGTCGAGGTCACGATACAGGCTGAGAGCGACAAGGCGCTCATCGCCGCAATTATTGGTTTTAGCATCTGATCTGGCTTCCGCGGGCTCGATGAGGAGAGTCTTTGCTAGATTGCGCCACCTTAACAGAAGATGATGCTGTCCTTGCCGCATGTTTTAAAAGGCTTGTTCCTTGGGCAAAAACCTGCTCTTTGCCGTTTATCGATAATTCTGATGTCTGGGAGACCATCATTATGCGCACGTCTTTGACCGCACTCGCGACCATTTTTGCCCTCGCGGCTTGTGATCCTGTTCGGGTTCCAAACAATTCTGCTGCTGATCCGGCAGCGACAGAGGCGCCGGCTGCGCCAACCGCTGAAGAGATTGCGGCTGAAACCGAGCGTCTCAACGCTTGGTTTGAAGAAAAGTATGAGGCTGAAACGCTTGAAAGCCCAATTCAGCTGACCTTTCTGGGTCGGGACGAGCGCCAAGGCGAGATCGACGACTTTTCAGAAGCCGCGCAAGACGCGCAATTGCAGCGCATTTTGGCCAATGCGGCTGAGCTTGAAGCGAGCTTCGATTATGACAAGCTGACCCCTGATGCGAAGATTTCATATGATATCTGGATGTATCAGGCCGAGGCAGCTGAAGCTGCAGATGCGTTCCGCTATAATGGCTACATCTTTGATCAGATGCAGGCCATCCACACATTCTTCCCGCAGCTTCTGATCGCGTTCCATAAAGTGGTCGATGGCGAAGATATGGACAATTACCTGCTCCGCGTGTCCGGAAGCGCAAATGCGATTGATCAATTGATCACACTTTCGAAGGCCAATGCTGAGACTGGGGTTCGCCCGCCATACTTTGCATTTGAGTCGGTCATCGAAGAGTCTGGCAAGATCATTTCGGGCGCGCCGTTTGATGAGAGCGGCGAGGACAGCGACATCTGGGCCGATGCGAAAGCGAAGATCGCCAACTTGCTCGAGCAGGGCGAGATCGATCAGGCGAAAGCGGATCAGCTCACAGCAGATATTCGCACCGCTTTGATTGAGGAGTGGAAGCCCGCCTATGAGCGGCTGATCGCGTGGCAAGAAGAAGACAAGGTCAATGCAACGCCAGAGGCGCAAGGTGTGACTCTGCTCCCTAATGGCGTCGATTACTACAATGAGCGCCTGGCCAATCAGACGACGACCTCGCTGACATCGGACGAGATTCACGATATCGGTCTTGCTGAAGTGGCCCGTCTGCGTGCTGAGATGGAAGAAATCCAAGCTGATTTCGGGTTCGAGGGGAGCTTGCAAGAGTTCTTCGCATTCCTGCGCGACACCAAAGATGATGAGCGCCTCTATTACCCGAACACGGACGAAGGGCGCCAAGGCTATATCGATGATGCGACGGCCGCGATTGATGGCATCAAGGCGGTTTTGCCTGACTATTTCGGCATCCTGCCAAAAGCAGACATGGTGGTGAAACGGGTTGAGCCATTCCGTGAGCAAGACGGCGCGGCGCAGCACTATTTCCCATCCACGCCAGACGGGTCGCGTCCCGGCGTCTATTATGCCCACCTGTCTGATATGACCGCGATGCCAAAGCGTGAGCTGGAGGTCATTGCCTATCACGAGGGTCTACCGGGTCACCATATGCAGATCGCGATCCAGCAAGAGTTGGAAGCGGTGCCAACGTTCCGCACGCAAGCTGGCTTTACCGCCTATAGCGAAGGCTGGGGCCTTTATTCAGAGTGGTTGGCGATCGAAATGCCAAACACTTACCAAGATCCGCTTTCGCGCTTTGGTCGCGCCGGGTCTGAAATCTGGCGGGCGATTCGCTTGGTGTTGGATACCGGATTGCACGCGAAAGGCTGGAGCGAAGAAGAGGCGGTTGCCTATTTCATGGAAAACTCAGCGATCACTGAAGCCCAGGCACGCTCAGAAGTGCGCCGCTATATGGTGCTTCCAGGTCAAGCCACCAGCTACAAGGTTGGTATGCTGAAAATCCAGGAGCTGCGCCGTGATGCAGAAGCGGAGCTTGGCGATGCGTTCGACATCCGCGCCTTCCATGACACAATCCTCGGCGGCGGCGCGATGCCGCTCGCCATCCTAGAGCGCCGCGTCGACGAATGGGTCGCCAGCGTGAAGGCGGAATAAGCCTTACTAAGCCAAATTGGTTGTGGGGAGCTTAGCTCCCCACATTCTCCAAACTGCCCAAGGCTTCTTGGACATGTTCGACGAACAGGCGGGCTTTGCCGCGCAGTTTGCCTCCGGTCCAGACCACGGAAAGCGGTAGATCTGCGCCGCGCCATTCCGGCATGATCCGAACCAAGGCGCCTGATTTGACATGCGGGCAGACGAGCCAGTCAGGTCCGATAAAGATCCCCAGACCGTCGACAGCGCCTTGTAGGAGCGTATCGCCTGACGATCCGCGGAAGCGGCCATCCATCATGATGCGATGTTCTTCCCCGGTCTCAATGTGTTTCAGCGTCCATTGTTGCCCCTGCAGGGATTGACGAAAGACCAAACCATTATGGTCCTTCAAACTCTCCGGACAGGTCGGCGCCCCGAATTGCTCGATATATTTCGGCGATGCCCAGATGCCGCGATAGGCCACCAGCAAGCGTTTCGCCATCAATGCACTGTCTGTGAGTTCGCCAAGACGGAACGCGACATCAACCCCCTCTGTCACCAAATCAGTGTAGGTGTCGTCAGTCATCAGATCCATTCGGATATGCGGATACTTTTCTAGGAACGGCCCGATGGTTGGGGTGATGACGATCTGAGATAGCGAGTGCGGTGCGCTGACGCGAAGCATCCCAACCGGTTCTTGATCCAGCCCGCGCGCCTCGGCTTCGGCCTCATCAAATTCTGAAAGTATGTCTTGCGCGCGCCCATAGAATTTTTGCCCTGCCTCGGTGAGTGACAGCGCCCGCGTCGTGCGGTGGAACAGTTCTGCACCGATTTGATGCTCGAGATCTTGAATGCGCCGCGAAACGGTCGGTTGCCCGATTGAGAGATCGGCCGCAGCTCGCGAAAAGCTGCCGGCGTCAGCCACCCGCAAAAACAGTCTCATTGCGTCTATTCGATCCAT
Source organism: Henriciella sp. (assembly GCA_027019605.1). GTDB lineage: Bacteria > Pseudomonadota > Alphaproteobacteria > Caulobacterales > Hyphomonadaceae > Henriciella. The sequence goes on from JALUWJ010000140.1 coordinate 50,029, forward strand.
GTCCGCCAGCTCCTATGCAGAAATTGCATGGGGTATATGGAGCGTCTCCCGGTTCTTCGAAAGAGGGGTTTGTACCATTTACGCTCCATCGACGGTCGCACGGACCTGCCGAAACACGAATTCAACAGGAGCCAAAAATGGCAAACTTTACTCTCCACACCCCAAGCACAGCGCCTGAAGGCGCCCGGGACTTTATCGCTGGCGTCGAAAAGAAAATGGGTTTCGTCCCGTCTCTTTACGCGGTTTTTGCTGAGAACCCGGCGGTCTTGAATGCTTACACACAGCTGTCTGACCAATTGGCGAAGACAGGCCTGAGCCCACTGGAGCAGCAAATCGTCACGATTACCGCAAGCGTCGAAAACGAGTGTCACTTCTGTGTCGCTGCGCACACGACCATTTCAGAAGGCCAGGGCCTCGACCTCACTGTGATTGATGCCGTCCGTGAAGACCGCGCCATTGAGGATCCGAAGCTCGAAGCGCTGCGTGTGTTTACGAAGAAAGTGGTGATTGATCGCGGTTTCGTTTCAGACACAGACGTGGATGCGTTTTTGGCAGCCGGCTATGACCACTCTGCCGTCTTGGCGGTGATCCTCGGTGTCTCGCTCAAAGTGATTTCGAACTATACAAATCACGTGGCCGAAACGCCTGTGAATGAGGCTTTCCAGAAGCATGCCTGGACGCCGAAAGCCAAGCGCGAAACCGTCGCGGCTTAATCGTCCATAGATCCGAAAACATTGGGGCTGCGGAGGTATCCGCGGCCCCTTTTTTTCAAGCGGCTCTCTACAGGCTCACAAATCGTTCACACCGACGTGACCACCCCTCACACACACGTGGTTCGCAAGTGAAGATCTGGCGTCGTAAATGAAGAGCATAGCAAGGAGGGCGCAATGACGACCATGACTGACACAATCACTCCCCAGCCTCAAAGCGATGGGCTTGTCTCAAAGTTCAAATCCATTGCACCTCACGCCGTCGCAGGCGTGGCATCTTTGGTTTTTCTGGACAGCTTGAGGTTCAAGTTTACCAACGCGCCAGAAACCCAGACAATCTTCGGCAAACTCAATGAGTGGGCTGCAAGTTTTGGCGCCGACGGTCTGTTCGCTCAAACTGGACTGTTTAGCCAATATGTCATCGGAACCGCAGAGCTTGTTGCTGCAACGCTGCTTCTGGTTGGGATTCTGCCAGCCTTCCGTCGCTTGCAAGCGATTGGTGCCTTGATCGCCTTTGCGGTGATGAGTGGTGCCGTCAACTTCCATTTGTGGACGCCGCTCGGCATCGATCCGAACAATGATGGCGGAGGCCTTTTCTTCATGGCCGTCGTCGTTTGGTTCACCTCGGCTGGACTGGCCTTCCTGCGCCGCAAAGAACTCGCCGCCATTTTCGATGGCTTGAAAAACACTCTGTTCCCCGCGCGTTCATAAGAACCCGCTAAAGCTCCCAACTCTGTTTCAGAAAGATAGATCCATGAAACTTCGCACACTTCTCGCCGCCGCCATGATTGCTGCAGGACCGGTCGCTGTCTCTGCCCCGGCTGCCTTCGCGGACAAAGACCCAATCTACACCGCAAAGCGTTCTAACCTTGCTCTGCAGGGCTATGACACGGTGGCTTACTTCACAGTCGGTGAACCGACAAAAGGATCAGCGGACTACACGACCACTTATGAGGGCGCTGAGTTCCGCTTCGCGAGCGAGGAAAACCTCAACCTGTTTCTCGCTGAGCCTGCCAAGTACGCCCCGCAATATGGCGGCTACTGTGCTTGGGCCGTCGCGCAAGGCAAGACCGCAAAAGGCGATGCCCGCCGTTGGGCGGTCGTCGATGGCAAACTGTACCTGAATTACAATAAAGGCATCCAAAAGAAGTGGAATAAGGATCGTGCCGGCTTCATCGAGAGCGGCGATCAAAATTGGCCGACTGTGCTGCAAGACTAGGGTTTTCTCCTCCCCTCTATAGACCGCCCGTTAGCGGTACATCGCCAAGTTCCCCCGCATGGTCCCCTCCCATGCGGGGGTTTTTGTTTGAGGGCTGCCGTGTGGAGACGGCATTGATTAGAGTTAATGTGAAATTCGAATTCATGACCAAGACTTCACCCCATTGAAACTCGAATTCTGCTTCAACGCGCTCCGAAGCGGGAAGTTCCCGTTCCTTTAGGAGGACGAAATGAGAAAATTTGCAGCAGCAACTTTGCTTGTCGGCGCGGCGATCACGCCAAATATGTTTGCAGAGTCAGAACTCTATGTAACCGGCGGACTATCTTCATTCGACGCCGATGGCGTGGATCTGCAAGCGTTTAATCTGCGCGGCGGGATCGATTTTCACGAGCTGCTGAGCGCAGAGTTTGAGGCGGCTTTTGGCCTTGGTGCAGAGGAAATTGATGGCGGCAGCGGCGCTGAAGCAGAATTGGAAAATCAGTTTGGCGGTTTCTTGGTCGCGCGCTATCCGCTGGTTCCAAATCTCGATCTGCTCGGCCGAATTGGTTACACGACAGGCGAATTGCAGACCGCCAATAATGGCGTCTCATCGGATGCTGACCTGGATGGTTTCGCGTTCGGCCTTGGCGGTGAGTACATGTTCACCGAACAGCTCGGCATTCGCGGGGATTACACACGCATTGAAGTCGACGAAGATGCGCTTGATGGCGGCGTGAACATGTTCTCGATCGCGGGCGTGTATAAATTTGGATCTGTGCGTTAGGCTTCGCGCTCCGCCCAGGTTTTCAGGATATGATGCGCAACCGCCATTGGCGGCGGCGCGTATATGTCCGGGTGCGTTCCGGCTAGCACTTGCCGGGCCTCGTCGCGCGTAATCCAACGCGCGGCTTCGAGCTCGTCTTGTTCAACCGAAACCTCCGTCGTTTGCGCTTCGAGGATAATGCCGACCATCAATGAGGATGGAAATGGCCAAGGCTGACAGAACAGGTATTCGGCGCTTGCCGGATCAGCCTTGATCCCAGCCTCTTCTTCGAGCTCACGTGCGGCGGCTTGTTCCAAAGTTTCGCCCGGCTCCACGAACCCGGCGAGGGCAGACCAGAAGCCCGCAGGCCAGCTGGCTTGGCGGCCGAGCAGGCATTTATCATCTTTCACCGCGAGCATGATCGCGACCGGGTCGGTGCGCGGGAAATGTTCTGCCCCGCAAGACGGACAGACACGTTTCCAGCCGGCTTCTGTGACCTCGCTTTTCGCTCCGCATTTCGCGCAGAAGGGGTGATTGCGATGCCATTCCAAAAGGCTCCGCGCGGTTGACGCGAGATTGGCTTCCATCGGGCTCAAACCACTTGCGGCGGCGCGCATATCGGTGAAATCACCAGAGCCTTGCAGCAATGATCCTTCGAGTTTGAAGGCTGGATCCATGTCGACCGCAAATATCGGAGCGCCAGCTTTATCTAGTCCAAGGAAGATTCGCTCCCCTTGCGGCGTGATTCGCTCCACTTCAGGGCCGAGCCAAACGAGGTTCTGCCCATTCGCGGCCATCAGGGGTTGGCCCTTGCGCATCAGGAAAACCAGAACATTTTCCGCGCGGATGGCATTGTCGAGCCAGGCTTCGTCTGTTCGGAAGTGAGCGGCCCGATTATTGGGGTGGCTGGCGAGGGGGATATCGTTTGAAGTCGTCATAAGACTGGCTTTAGCAGCTTCACCCCCCTTGTCACGGGATGACCTTAGGGCGATATAGCCCTCGGAGGCTGGCGGTGGACGAACTCCTCGCCAACCGGGTCAGGTCGGGAACGAAGCAGCCCTAACGAGTTTTCCGTTCGGGTCACTGTCCAGTCTCCACTCTCAAGACTCTGAAGATCGAAAATCAAATGCGGATATTTGGTTGCCGCTGCCCCCGAGTCCCTGCCATAAGTTCTAAGCATGAGCGAGACGCCTGAAACCCCAGAAGAAGACGAGCGCGATGACGCGACCTTCTCCATGTTTGGAGAGGCCGAGATGGGCGCGCCGCAAGATGAAGGCTATCAAGTCCTCGCCCGGAAATACCGCCCGAGGCTGTTCTCCGATCTGATTGGTCAGGAAGCCATGGTGCGGACGCTCACCAATGCGTTCGAGACCGGACGCGTGGCACATGCATTCATGCTGACAGGCGTACGCGGGGTCGGGAAAACGACCACCGCGCGACTCTTGGCGCGAGCGCTGAACTATACGCGCGACGGGAGCAATGAGCCGAGCATGACGCTCGACCCGCCAGGTGATTTTTGTGCTGCGATTATGGCGGGCAACCATCCCGACGTGTTGGAACTCGACGCGGCCTCCCGAACCGGGGTCGCCGATATGCGAGAGCTGTTGGACGGGGTTCGATACGCGCCGGTCGCTTCGCGCCACAAAGTCTACATCATCGACGAAGTTCATATGCTTTCGACCGCGTCGTTCAATGCGCTGTTGAAGACATTGGAAGAACCACCGCCGCATGTGAAATTCATTTTCGCAACAACCGAAATTCGCAAAGTCCCGATCACGGTCCTGTCGCGATGTCAGCGCTTTGACCTGAAGCGTTTGGAGAGCGGTGAATTGTCAAAACACCTCGCAAAGATCGCTGAGCGCGAACAGGCGAACGTGTCTGAAGAGGGCCTCGCTTTGATCGCTCGGGCGGCAGAAGGCTCTGTACGCGACGGTCTTTCTATTCTCGACCAAGCCATCGTTCAGGCCTTGGACGGCGATCAGGTCACTGGTGCGCGTGTGCGCGACATGCTCGGCCTGGGCGATCGCTTGCGTCTGCTTGATGCTTTCGAGTTTGCGATCCAGGGCGAAGCGCAGAAAGCCGTTGAGGAAGTTGCGGATCAAGTTCGCGCCGGGGCTGATCCGCTTGTCATTCTGAAAGACATGCTCGAGATCGCGGCCGACATCGCCACGGTTCAAGCCGCCGGCAATAATTACCAATTGCCGGGTCCCGCAGATTGGACGAAGCGGACCCATGAGCTCGCGAGCGCGCTGACACCAGCTCAAGCCCAGCGAAACTGGCAAATACTACTGTCCGGCTACCGCGATACCCAAACAGCCCCTGAGGCCGATACAGCCTTGCGGATGGTCGTATTGCGTTTGGTGACGGCTGCACGGTTGCCGAGCCCAGAAGAAGCCGCACGGATGCTCAGCGGGGGAGGGGCCTCGGGCGCGCCGGGAAAGCCTGACGCCGCACCAGGATCGCCTTCGGGCGGGGCGCAATCCGTCGTGCAATTGGTCCAGCCATCCGACGCAAAGATGGCGAGCTTCCGGGATGTTTTAGACCATCTCGATACGCGCAAAGAAGCCCGGCTCTGGGGCGAAGCGCGCAAATATATTCGTGCTGAGAATTTCAAACCTGGACGCTTGGTCTGCGCAGTTGATCCGGGCGCACCGCGTGACTTGTTGCGGCGGCTGACAGATTTTCTGGAATATGAGACCGACATGGATTGGGATGTCCTGCTCTCAGATTCCGGCGCCGAAACGCAGAAAGAGAAAGAAACCCGCGAGCGCAAGGAAGTGCTCGAGGCTGCCGCTCAGCATCCCGATATTGCAGCGGCCTTGGCGGCCATCCCAGGCGCAGAAGTTGTCGATGTCGAGAACAGTGCGCCTCTTGATCCAGCGACCCTCACAGACAATGTCGTGCCACTGAAGCGAACTTCC